>PFDP01000011.1 GCA_002772535.1 Candidatus Peregrinibacteria bacterium CG10_big_fil_rev_8_21_14_0_10_36_19
CACAGAAAAATTGTAAATGAGCTGGTGGCGATGTTGCCTGAGATAGATCGGTTGGAGATTTTTAAAGATTATGGCTGTGCTTCGATTTACGAGTATGCCTGTAAATATGCCGGCTTGAGTTATGCAGTTGTGCAAAAAGCGCTGTGGGTGGAGGAGAAATTGGTAGAGGCGCCATGTTTGCGTGAGATGGTAAAAGAGGTGGGCGTGCATAAAGTCGCGCTTTTTGCGACAATTGCGAATAAGGAAAATGATGAGGTTTTAGCGGACAAAGTGAAACATATGAGCAAGCCTGCTTTGCAGGAGCTTTCTAAGGAACTTCGCGGGAATGCTGTGAAGAAGGTTAGTGTGGACTTGGATGCGGAAATGCAATTTTTGTTTGGGAAAATTAAGGAGAAGTTGGGGATTGATGGTGATGAAGAAGCCTTGAAAGTTGTTTTTCAACAATTTTTAAATTCTGGCAAGAATATCCCCGGGGATGAAAAATCTAAAAACAAAAAACAGCTTTCCGAAGCCAAAAATACCGCAGACACACAGCCAGCGAAACCCCACCAATTCAAAGCCCCTTCGGGAGAACACATTCCAGTTTCACGATACATCCCAGCAAAAATCCGCAAACAAACCATCGCAAAAACTAACGGAAAATGCGCCTATCCAACTTGCATAAAATCCTTCGAAAACCTCCACCATGTAGATTATTTCGCGCATACCCATAACCACAAAAATCTCACCCCTCTCTGTAAAGTTCATCATGAATATGCGCATAACGGGCTAATTCAAGGCGAAAATCCACAGCTCACGCTCAGCAACGAAACCAATTATTACGATGAGTTGTATAGAAAAGCGCGGAGATAAGTGTCGTGTAAAGCTCGGTAATAAGCGCCACGCTTAAGTCTTTTACTATTCTTAAGCCGCGCAATACAAAGGATTTACATATTCTAATTATTCCTTTAAATTATAGCCAAATAAACTTACATATGGATTTAAAAGGTAAAAATATACTTTCAACTAAGCAATTCGATCGCGCTATGTTGATTAGTCTTTTTGAGGAGGCTAAAAGTTTAAGTAGTGACTCTGTTTTGAATGGAAAAATAATGGCGGCGCTATTTTTTGAGCCTTCTACTCGTACAAGATTTAGCTTTGAAGCTGCAATGCTTAGGCTTGGAGGAAGTGTGATTAGCAATGCGGATATGTTGAAAACTTCTTCTGCAACTAAAAAAGAAACTTTATATGATACAGGAAAAGTTATTTCTCAAATGGCGGATGTGATTGTGATGAGGCATCCAGAAGCTGGTTCTGTTGCCGAGTTAGCAAAGGGAAGTAGTGTTCCTGTGATAAATGCTGGCGATGGAGCAAATGAACATCCAACACAAGCATTGATGGATTTATTTACGATTTGGATGGAAAAGGGGACTTTAGATGGTCTTAAAATTGGTTTGGTTGGAGATTTGAAATATGGAAGAGTTCCACATTCTCAGTTTGATCTTTTGAAACATTTTGATTCTGAAATTGTACTAATCTCTCCGGAAAGTTTGAAGATGCCAGAGGGTATTTTGGAGGGCAGGGATTGCGTGGAAGTGGATAATTTATCTGAAGTGATTGGTGATCTGGATGTTATTGCAATGTCTAGAGTTCAAAAAGAAAGGTTTGATGATGAGAGTGAATATGAGAGAGTTGCTGGAAGTTATGTTTTGAATGGAGCCTTGATGGAGATGGCAAAAAGCGATGCAATTGTTATTCATCCACTACCAAGAGTTGATGAAATTGCACTTGAGGTTGATAGCGATCCTCGTGCTAAATATTTTGATCAAGTGGCTTATGGTGTGAGTTTGAGAAAGGCTTTGTTAAAGAGTGTTTTACTATGAAAAAATATGTTTTAAAGGGGGGAGAGGTGGTTACGGATTTGGGTTCTGAGTTGCGTGATTTATATTTGGCGGATGGGAAAGTTGTTGAAGCTGGTGATGGATTTGAGGAGATTGATTGTACTGGCAAATTAATTTTACCAGGCATTATTGATATTCATGTGCATTTTAGAGAGCCAGGTGGAGAGGCAAAGGAAGATTGGGAAAGTGCATCTAGATCTGCTGTGTTTGGTGGAGTAACTACAGTTTGTGATATGCCTAATAATAATCCTGCTATTTTGAGCAGAGAAAATTTGGAAATGAAAAGGGCGCTTATTTCCGGGAGGTCTTATGCAAACTATGGTCTTTATATTGGTTATAATGGAAAGAATATTGATGAGATAAACGCCGCAGAGGGGATTTTTGGAGTTAAAGTTTATTGTGCACATTCTACTGGAAATATGGGAGTGGAAGGGGATTATTTGGAAGAGGCTTTTAAAGAGATAAGGCGAGATGTGCGTTTATTTTTTCATTCTGAAGACGAACACATAATTGATGAGAATAAGTCTAAATTTACTTATGGCGGGGTGGAGTTACATTCTAAAATTAGGTCTGATGAGGCGGCTTTGAGTATGACAAAAAAGCTTTGTGAGCTGGCCGCGAAGTATGAGCGGCCAATACATATTTGTCATGTTTCTACTGAGGCAGAAGTTGATTTGATTGATCAATATGAATGGGTGACTTGCGAGGTGGCCCCTCATCACTTGGTGTTGTCGACTGATGATTATGGTCATCTTGGAACTTATGGAAAGATGAATCCTCCTTTGAGAGATGCTAAGAATGTATTTGGTTTATGGAAAGCTGTGAAAAGTGGGATGGTTCAGCTAATTGCTACTGATCATGCTCCTCATTTGAGTGAAGAAAAGGAAGTTGATGATTGGAGAGATGCTCCGTCTGGCGTACCGGGTGTTGAGATGCTTTTGCCAATTTTTTTGAATGTAGTAAATGATGATGGATTGACTATCCAAGAAGTTGTAAGTCTTTGTTCTAAGGCTCCAGCGGAGCTTTTTGGTATGAAAGGAAAAGGAAGACTTGAGGTTGGTTTTGATGCCGATGTGGTTGTGGTAGATATGGATTTAGAAAGAGAATTTAAAAATGAAGATGTTCAAAGTAAATGTGGTTGGTCTCCATATGCTGGAACTGTATATAAAGGTTGGCCAGTTATGACCTTTGTGAATGGTGAATTAGTGTTTAAGGATGGAGAGATAGTTGGAGAAAAAGTAGGTAAAGAAATTCTTGTTTCGTAGGCACAAAGCTGTTAACATTCAGCCAATATGGCAAACCTATCGGTAACATTTTGTGGAGTAACATTTGAAAACCCAACGGTTTTAGCTTCTGGCATTTTAGGTGTTACTGCTTCTTCATTAAAAAATGTTGTGAGAAATGGGGCCGGAGGTGTGACTACAAAATCTATTTGGCTTGAGGAACATCCGGGTCATAAAAATCCTACGATGATTGGTACTGAGCATTTCTTTTTAAATGCGGTGGGGCTTTCTGATGGGGGAATTAAAAAGGCAAAAGAAGAAACTTTCCCAGAATATTTAGCTGATAAACCGGCTCCGATTATTGGAAATGTGATTGCAAAAAGTTTAAGTGATTTTGAAAAAATTGTGGCTGAAATGGACGCTTGTGGACCAGATATTATAGAAGTAAATATTTCTTGTCCGAATGTTGATGATAAATATGGAAAACCATTCTCTTGCTCTGTTGGTGGAGCATCGGATGTTACAAGAATTGTGAGAAGTGCGACTAAAAAACCTTTGATTATTAAACTTACTCCTAATGTTCCTAACATTGCAGAAATTGCTGAGGCTTGTGCAAAAGAGGGTGCTGATGGATTTTGCTTAATCAATACTGTGGCTGGAATGGTTATAGATACAAAATTAAGAATGCCTGTTTTAACAAACAAAAGTGGAGGAGTTTCTGGCCCAGCAATTAAGCCTGTTGCTGTTAAGGCAACTTATGATGTTTTCAAGGCAACCGGACTTCCAATTATTGGTACAGGTGGAATTATGACAGGTGAAGATGCTATTGAAATTATGATGGCTGGTGCAAGGTTGGTAGGTATGGGGACAATGGTTTATTATCGAGATGTTGCTGGGTTTGCTGAAGTCGTAAAAGAGATGGACATTTGGTGTGAAAAAAATGGTGTAAAAAATCTTGAGGAAATTATAGGAGTAGCTGTAAAAAAATAATATGAATATAGAAAAATTTGATTCTCGGTTTGAAATACTTCCTATAAAGGAAATTATTGATGAAAATCCTACAACTAAAACTTTTGTTTTTGAGTATCCGCTTGGAGGAAAACCTGGTCAGTTTATTATGATGTGGATACCTGGTGTAGATGAAAAACCTATGTCTGTGGCTTTTGATGACGGGAAAGAATTTTGGGTTACGGTGTGTAAAGTTGGTCCAGCTTCCGAGGCATTGCACTTAATGAAAGTTGGTGATCTAGTAGGTGTTCGTGGACCTTTGGGTACTCATTATAATTGGGGTAATGGTGATCATTTAGCTCTTGTTGCTGGTGGTTATGGAGCTGCTCCAATGTATTTTGTTGCTCGTGAGGCTGTGAAAAGGGGATGTAAGGTAGAATTTTTCATTGGAGCTCGTAGTAAAGATTTGCTTTTGTATGTTGATAAAATTTCTAAACTTGAAGGCGTGAATTTACACATTTCTACAAACGATGGTTCTGAAGGAAGACAGGGCTTTGTAACTGTTTTGCTTGATGAAGTTTTGGCAGAAGGAAATTGTGATGTTGTTTTTACTTGTGGGCCTGAAGTAATGATGAAAGCTGTTGGGGAAGTGGCGGATAAACATAATGTTGCATCTTACATGTCCATGGAGAAATATATGAAATGTGGAATTGGTGTTTGTGGTCAGTGTGCTGTGGATGACACTGGTGAATTGGTGTGTAAACAAGGGCCTGTTATGGACTGGAAATACTTGAAAAAATTGCCTGAAATGGGTAAGTATCATCGTGATGCTCAGGGGACTAAACATTATTTTTAATCTTAAAAACATGGATTTAGCTAAATCAATTGCAGGAAATTTATTGGATAAAGAGGCGGTACGCGTGAGTATAGATCCTCCTTTTACTTGGGCAAGCGGTATTAAATCTCCGGTTTATTGTGATAATAGAAAAATGATTTCTTTTCCGGTAGAAAGAGCGCTTGTAATTGAAGGTTTTAAAAAGGTTATTAATGAAAAGGGTCTTGAATTTGATGTTATTGGTGGAACAGCCACAGCGGCAATTCCATGGGCTGCTTTCTTGGCACATGAACTTAATATGCCAATGATTTATATACGCCCTGAACCTAAAGGACATGGGGCTGGAAAACAAATTGAAGGCTATTTAGAACCAGGACAAAAAGTTTTAATAGTTGAGGATTTAATTTCTACTGGAGGATCTTCTGTGAAAGCTGCAGAGGCTGTAAGACAAGAAGGCGAATGTACAGTTACAGATATTTTGGCGATTGTAACTTGGGAAATTCCTAAAGCTATTTCTGCCTTTGCTGAGGCTGGTTTAAACACTTATTTTCTTACTGATTATACAAATATAATTGGTTTGGCGAGTGAGCGTGGTTATATTCCTGTAGACCAATTGAATGTGGTTTTGAAGTTTAAAGAAAACCCTGCTGAATGGGGAAATGCTATGGGGTATTAATTTATATAATCTTAAAATATAATGAAAAATTTTGCAGACAAATTAATGGAGGCGGTTAGAGAGAAGGGTAATCCTATTTGTGTGGGGCTAGATCCGCGTTTGGATAAGATCCCTATGTTTTTGAAAAAAAGAGTTTTGGAGGAAGGAGATTTTACTCCTACTAGAGCAGCAGCTGAAGTTTTGTTAGCTTTTAATAAAGGCATTATTGACGCGGTTTATGATATTGTTCCTGCTGTGAAGCCACAAATTGCTTTTTATGAAATTTTTGGAGCTGATGGGGTTTGGGCTTATCAGGAAACTTTGAAATATGCGAAATCTAAGGGTCTTATTACTATTGCCGATGCAAAGCGTAATGACATTGGTTCTACAGCTGAAGCATATGCTCAGGCATTCTTGGGTGAGCTATCAATATTTGAAGATGAAGATGAGGTTGTTATGCCAATTTTTGATGCAGATGCCATTACTGTAAATGCTTATCTTGGGTGGGACGGAGTAAAACCGTTTGTACAAGAGGCACGCAAATATGGAAAAGGACTGTTTGTTTTGGCAAAAACTTCAAATCCAAGTAGTGGTGATATTCAAGATTTATTGATGCAAGATGGAAATAGTGTTTATGAAATTATGGGTGGTTTAATTGATAGTTGGGGAGCTGAAGATATTGGTGAATGTGGATTTAATTTTGTTGGTGCGGTGGTTGGAGCAACTTATCCTTCTCAAGCTGTTAAACTAAGACATTTAATGCCAAATAGCTTGTTTTTAGTGCCTGGCTATGGAGCCCAAGGTGGAAGTGCGGAGGATGTGCGTCCATGTTTTAATGAAGATGGTGAAGGAGCAATCATCAATAGTAGTAGAGGTATTATTTTTGCTTATGAAAATTCTGATGATTATACGCCATTGCAATACGCTGAGGCGGCACGAGATGCATGTTTGAAAATGAAGGAAGATTTGGCAAAAGTCTTGTAATTGTGCTATAAAGATCTCCTTTAATTGTTTTATGAGTAATCGTTTATTAGCTGCGGAAAAAATTGTTGTTGCTTTAGGTGGCAATGCTTTGCAAAGAGGGCAGGATGTTTTTTCTCTTGAGGCCATGAAAGAAGCATTGGCTGTTGTTTGTGATGTTTTTAGGGATAAGGCGCTTGTGGTTGTGCATGGGAATGGTCCTCAGGTTACTGCTGTTTTGAAAGAAGGTATGACTTTTTCTCAGGCCATAAAAATAACTCAGGATAAAACTTTTGAATTAGCATTAGAGGCTATGAATTCTTTGGGTATATCTACTTCAAATGTGGAATTACATAATACTAGAGTTATTGTTGATCCATTGTCTAGCGCTTTTAGAAATCCTACTAAGCCAGTTGGTCCTTGGGTAAATAGTGCTAGTGAGTTGGAATCTTTAGGGCATGATTATATTGAAAAAAATGGAGTTTATAGAAGGGTTGTGCCTTCGCCTGAGCCACTTGAAATAATTGATTACAAGGCAATAAATGATAGTTTAGATAATGGCAAAATTGTTTTTGCTGGTGGTGGAGGTGGTGTGCCTGTTAATAGTAGAGATAGGGAATTGAATGTAGATGCTGTGATTGATAAGGATAGAGTCGCTGAACTTTTGAGAGAAAGGGTTAAGGCTAATTTATTAGTTATTTTAACTGCAGTGCCAGGTTATATTAAGGATTTTGGTAGCGAAAATGCGAGACTTATTTTGAGAATGAAATATGCTGATGCTTTAAGACTTGGTGAAGATGATGAGATGGCTGGAAGCATGGGGCCTAAGCTTATTGCAGCTGGTTTGGCAGCTTCTCGTGGCAAGGTTGCTGTAATAACTGATTTTTCTGGATTAAGAAAAATGGCTAGCAATGATGAAAGCTCTGCCACTATTGTAACTCTGCTTTAGTTACAAAGTTTTTCCCAATCTGATATACTTAGATGTTGTGGACGCTTTTCGGCTAGAGATAGTTTTTCCAGCTTTTCTTTTATATCTGGCAAAGTATTAGAGAGTTTTTTACGGCCAGATGTGAAAGCTCGTTTTGCTAGCTGTAAAATTTCAAGCGCTTTATCGTGAGGTACTTTTGGATTTGGTGTGATGTGAAGAATTGCTGAATTAACTTTTGGTGGTGGCAAAAATGAGTCTGCACTTACTTGATCAATGATTTTTGGATCACCAAATAATTGTACTTGGAGAGAAAGTACAGTGTGGTTAGGTTCTGGCTTACATATTTTTTCTGCTACTTCTTTTTGCATTAAAAATGTAATAGATTTTGGTGGGTTTTTGGCTTGTAGAAAAAGGTTTAGTAGTGGTGAAGTTATGTTGTATGGAATGTTGGCAACAACTTTGTATGGTGTTTCAGGTGGAGTAAATTGTAAAGCATCCATGTGAATGATTTTTGCATTTTTGTAGTCTATGAGATTTTCTACAAAGGCTGGCATGAGGGTTTTATCTATTTCTAAACAAGTAACTTTTTCTGCTTTTTTCGCTAACTCCTTTGTTAATGTTCCAACTCCAGGACCAATTTCAATGATGTGATCTGTGCTTTGTATCTCTGCTGAATCAACAATCTTTGTTAATGCTTCTTTGTTAATTAGAAAATTTTGTCCAAGGAATTTTTTTGTCCAAAGATTATATTTTTGTAGTAGTTGTATAAGTTCGCTTCTATTTGTTAAGTCCATCTATTTTAATTAATTTGAGCTGTTCAGTTTTTCCGCTTAGTATTTTAATACGAGATTTTTCTATATTTAGTTCTTTGCTAAGAAATTTTATTAACTCCTCGTTTGCTTTTCCCTTTTCTGGCACAGCTTTAATGCGGATTTTGATAGTATCATCATCTAGTATTTCTGTAACTTCATTTTTTGAACTTTTTGGTATTACTTTTATTCTAAGATAGTCGGTTAGTGGTATTTTCATTTACGGAGGTGTTCAATAATGATGACTATTAGTGCGTAAAATCCAAGTATTTGATAATCAATAGTTTCTAGGCTGGTAAATCCTATTTTGTTTGATAGGAACTCAAAATTGATCATTGTGTAAGCACAAAGAGCAGTAATTATACTCGTTAATAAAAGATATGAATTTTTGTGTGAAGTTAAGTAGAAACTTTTTATGATTTGGTAAATAACTAAGAAAGAGAAAGTGATAGTTGTTGCCTTTAGGTAAGCATTATCTGTTTGTAATAAAGTTTCATTTTGCACCCAACCAAACCTAACTAAATTAAAGACATATAGTGCGCCGGCAAAGATGGAAATTACCAATGTGTCTATAAACATAGGTCTGAGATTCTTTTTTGTGAAAATTTTATTTATTGATGGATTAAAGTTTTTGTTCATTACATCTATTTCTGTTTTATCTTGTTTAAGTGATAAACCTAAACCAAGATTTACGAATATTTCTATAAGTAGTAGGGAAGTGATTGTTAGTGGTAAAGGAGCTTTGATTAATACAGCAAAGAGGAAAATTGCTATTTCTGCAAATTTAAGGCTTAGAGTGTGTCTTGTGTATTTGATGTAATTTTTATTACTTAATCTGCCTTTCTCTATTGATTCCACAATGTCTTTGTATTGATTATGCACATCTGAGATGGCAACCGTTTCACCATGTTTACGCAGAATGTTCATTATACGCATCTTTTGAGGCTCGCTAAGTTGCGAAAAAACAAAATCTTTTTCTTTATTTCCAAGCATTTTATCTAATTTGTGATCGCTAATATCTTCTAAATATGAACCTGTAATAGATTCAAAATATTGTGGGTTAACCAGCTTAAGTATTTGGGCAAGCGCTATAGCTTTTTTCTCTTTTACATCACTAATGACATAGGTTTTAATACCTGCATTTGTGGCTTTTTCTGTACTTGTTAAGATGTCTTTTTTGATAGCATTTGTGAGTCCAAGCATTCCTATGAATGTCATTTCATTTTCTGCAAAGCTTTCTGTGTAATTGTCGAATCGTTTAAGTGGAAGTCCTTTGTAGCTAAATCCAATAATTTTTTGACCATTATTTTCAAGTCTTTCAATTTCTTTTTTAATCTTTCTTCTAATATTAGCATCTAGATCAATTTTTGTGTTGTTTAGAAGAATACGACTACATTTTTCTAGAATTTTTTCTGGGTGTCCTTTGGAGAATGAAAAAATTTCTTTTGTATCATTTTTAATCACAACTGTTGTGGATATTTTTTTATCTTCACTAGATGGAATATTTGCAATTTGCTCGTATTCTTTGTTTATTTTGTGACCATTAAAGCCACATTTTTGAAAAAATTTGAGCATTACATATTCTAGATCTTGGATTTTTTTAAAGTGACAAACATTTGAGCATATTGCCATTAGTTGTATGAAGTCATCTTTTTGAAGTGCAATTTTTTCGATTAGTATTTCTGTTTTTGCCTGTTGATCTTCAATTTTAATTAAATCTGAATGATCCTCTGCAGTTAACTTGAACCTATCGAAAAGAACGCTTCTTACAATTAAATATTTTTCTGTAAGATTCCCTGTAATGTTTGTACAAATCGTAGTTGTTTGTCCAATTTTTGGATGATTTTTGAATATGAACTTATTTATCTTTTTTATTATAAAAAGATTTAATGGAGTTGCTGCCAGAATAAAGGCAACTATTTGTGGGATTTCAGATGTGATCATTTATCTTAGATTTTTTTTACGCCAAGCGGCTATTTTTTTGTGATCTCCAGAAAGTAAAACTTCTGGAACTTTTGCTCCTTTGAAATTAGCAGGTCTAGTGTAATGAGGGTATTCTTTTTTTCTGTCTAATGACTTTGAGAAAGAATCTTCTTCATGTGATTCGTCTTTTCCAAGTACTCCTGGTACTAAACGCGACATTGCATCTATAAGTGTGAGAGCTGGTAGTTCTCCTCCTGTTAACACATATTTACCTATTGAAATTTCAATGTCTACAAGTGTCTCAATTATACGCTGATCAATGCCTTCATATCTTCCACATAGCAATATTATTTCTGAATACTTTTTACTTAATTTTTCTACTTTGCTTTGTGTTAGCATTTCTCCAGAAGGGGTGAGGAAAATTACAGGCCCTTTGTTGGTTTTTTTTATGTGTTTAATTGCATCGTAAAGAGGTTGTGGTGTCATTACCATACCTGCTCCGCCACCGTATGGCATATCATCAACTTTTTTATGTTTATTTTTGCTAAATTTGCGAATGTCATGAGTATTTATTGTGATAATTTTATTCTCTTGAGCTCTTTTTAAAATACTTTCATTTATATATGAATCGAAAATTTCCGGGAAAATTGTAAGAATATCAAAGCGCATTATTTTTTTAGGAATTGTTTTAATGTGTTATTTATAGTTGGAATTATAAATGCTGTTGAAGCAGCTAAAATTATTATACCCCATTCTTTAATTTCTAGTGGTGTAGTTTTGAAAATACTTTGCATGAATGGTTGATAAATCATAATTATTTGTAGAATAAAAGAAATACCAATGGCAACTAATAATGATTTATTTGCCATTAACGATTTGATTTTAATATTTTTTTCGTCTTTGCACACTAGTGCAAAAAATAGTTCAAAGACAACTGTTTGTGTGAAAACCATTGTTCTAGCATGAGAAGCTATATTTAATTGGCTTGTGTCTATATTGGAGGCTATGTCTATAGTTGTTCCGTAGAAATATATGGCTAAGTTTGCAATTGTTTGCACAAGTGCCGCAGTTAATATGAAACTTAAAAATTTTTGGAACATATGTTCCTGCTTTGGATGAGGTTTTTCTAACATTATATTTTCTGCGGCAGGAGATTGTCCTAATGCTAGGGCTGGTAGTGCATCTGTGGCTATGTTTAACCATAGTATTTGCAATGGAAGAATTGGCAGTGGAAAACCGAGAGCTGTGAGTATTGCCACAACCATTATTGTAATAAAGTTGGCTGATAGCATATATTTAATGAATGCAAGAATGTTTTTATAAATCCGTCTTCCTTCTTTAATAGTGTTGACGATGGTACTAAAGTTATCGTCTTTAAGAATTATGTCTGCAACCTCTTTTGTTGCTTCTGTGCCTTTAATTCCCATGGCAATACCTACGTCTGCATGTTTCAAAGCTGGCGCATCATTTACGCCATCTCCTGTGACTGCAACAACATGTCCACTTTTTTTGAGTATCTCAACTATTCTATATTTGTGCTCTGGTTTTGTTCGTGCAAATATTTCTGTTGATTGTATAGCTTTTCTGAGCTGTGAGTTTGTCATTTTATCTATTTCTTCACCAGTAATGACATTATTTACTGTTAATCCTATTTCTTCTCCTATGGCCTTGGCTGTAATGGCATTGTCTCCTGTTATGATGCGAATTAAGATTCCTGCTTTCTGAGCAATCTCAATTGAAGCTTTTACGCTTTTACGTGGTGGATCCAACATACCTACCAACCCCACAAAGATTAGATTTTCTTCGCTAAAATCTTTTGTATGTGGTTTGTATGCAAAGCCCAATACTCTAAGAGATTTTGATGCATATGCTTCTGCTATTTTTTCATATTTTCTTTTGTCTTGTGCGCTTATTTTTTGAACTTTTCCGTCTTTGTATATATGGCTGCTTTTTTTGATAATTTCTTCAAATGCTCCTTTTGTCATTATTTCTTTTTGTTTGCCACTTTCTATTAAAACGCTCATCATTTTCCTTTCGGAACTGAAAGGTTTTTCATCTACTTCTTTAAATAATTTTATATAACCTGCTTTTCTAGTTAGAATTTTCAATGCAATTTCAGTAGGGTCGCCCAAGAGAGTTTTGCCATTTTTGTCTACATACGAACTATTACAATTTTCACATATTTCTAATAGTTTTTTTTCTTCTACGGTTGAAGGTTTAAATTTTTGTGAGTAAGAGTAGCCAACTCCATCTATAGATCTTTCTAAAAAGTTGCAGTTAATTTTTTTAACCGTCATTTCATTGAGCGTGAGGGTGCCGGTTTTGTCTGAACAAATTATGGTTGTTGCTCCTAGGGTTTCTATGGAGTTCATTTTTCTAACTATAGCTTTTTTTCTAGCTAATGCTTGAATTCCCATAGCTAATGTTAGAGTTACAATTATTGGCATTCCTTCTGGAATGGCTGAAACTCCTAGTGAAACTGATGTCATAAACATTTCTACAAAACTAATGTGCTCGATAAAGCCTAAGATGAAAACAATACTCACAAGGACTATTGTTACTATCGCTAATTTTTTACCTAAGTTGTCTAGTTGAACTGTGAGAGGGGAGCTGGAGCTTTTTTGTTTGGAAATTAGATTAATTATTTTACCAAATTCAGTATTTATTCCTGTACTTATAACTTTTGCCATTCCTCTTCCACTTGAAATAATAGTGCCCTTAAAAAGAGTGCCTTCTTTTCCTGAGGTTACTAATTTGTTTACTGGCACACTTTCTCCTGTAAGCATTGATTCATCTACTTTAATTGCGAATGATTCAATGAGTTCTAAATCTGCTGGTATTTTATCTCCTTCATTTAGGATAACGATATCATTTGGAACTAATTCTCTAATATTTACTTCTTGTTTAATGCCATTTCTAATCACAATGGTTTTTTCTACAATCATTCTTGTTAAAGCATTTACCGCATTGTCTGCTTTATATTCTTGTATAAACCCTATAGTTGCGTTTATAAGTACGATTGCCAATATTGCTAGACCATCTATCGTTTCACCAACGGAAATCGATATAGCGCCTGCTATAATTAATACCAAAATCAAGAAAGATGAAAATTGTGCTAAAAGTATTTTTAGGACTTTGTATTCTCTTTTTTTAGGTATTTCATTATAACCAAATTTCTTAAGAGCTGTATGTACTTGTAAAGTACTTAGTCCTAATTTGGAGTTGTTGTTTGTTGCTGCCATGCGAAAGAATGAGGGAGTAAAAATGCTCCTTTGTATTCTAGCAGGCAAACAGCAATTTGTGGAGTATTAACGCTTGCTGAATTGTGGACTCTTTCTCGCACGTTTAAGACCGAATTTCTTACGTTCTTTAGAACGAGGGTCACGAGTTAGCATTCCAGCTTTCTTTAAAGTAGTTTTTGAAAGCGGATCAATTTCAATTAGTGCTCTTGCAATACCATGACGGATAGCTTCAGCTTGCGCTGATTCACCACCACCTTTTACTACAACAGTCGCGTCAAATTCTTTTAGTTTACCAACCATCTTTAGTGGAGAGTTGATAAGACCAATTAGTGTTTTAATTCCGAAGTACTTAGTTGCTTCTTTGTCGTTAACAGTCATTTTACCTTCACCTTTGTAAAGTCTAACTTTTGCTACAGCAGTTTTTCTTCTACCATTAGCATAAGTGTATTTACCACTTGGAGTTGTCATTTTAGTTGTTTTTTCTTCTGCTGTTTTAGACATTTTTTAATATAGTGTTAGACTTCTAATGTTAGAGGTGATTGAGCAACATGTGGATGTTCTTCACCAGCGTAGATTTTTAGTTTCCCCATGAATACTTTTCTCAATCTGTTTTTTGGAAGCATTCCTGATACTGCTAATTCTACAAGTTTTGTTGGTTTTCTTTCGTTCAGTTTTTCTGCTGACTCTTCTTTGAAACCTCCTGGGAATCCTGAGTGGCGTGCGTACATTTTATCACTCCATTTTTTGCCAGTAAGTTTGATTTTATCTGCATTAATTACTACAACGAAATCACCACAGTCCATGTGAGGAGAAAAATAAGGTTTATTTTTACCTCTTAGGATGTCAGCAATTTTTGTAGACATACGTCCTAGTACTTGGTCTTTAGCATCGATAACATACCATTGTTTTTCGATTTCTCCTGGTTTTTTAAGTGTTGTTTTCATGATATTTATACTAATTCAAGTTGTACTACAGGTGCATTATCACCATTTCTGTTACCCAATTTTGTAATTCTTGTGTATCCAGATGTGCGATCTTGGTATTTTTCTACTAGTACTTCAATAATTTTTTTAGAACTATTGTCGTGTTGTAGAAGTTTTTCTAGTTGGCGAATAGCTTCTCTTTTTTCTTTCTTTTTAGCTATGTTGATAAGTTTTTCAACAAACGGTTGTACTGCCTTTGCCTTAGTTGTAGTAGTTTTTATCTTTTCGTAGATAATTACTGCCATAGCTAGGTTACGGATTAGTGCCGTTTGATGATCATTATCTGATCCTAATTTAATTTTTTTAACTCTGTGTCTCATGATTTATTGTTTTGTGGATTGTTAATCTACTTTAGTTTATTTTGATTTGCAATGTTTTTTTAATCTTCTGAAAGGGTGTGCCCTTTTTTCTCTAGTGCATCCTTAACTTCGTTTAATGCTTTTCTTCCAAAACCTCTTAGGTTTGTTAGTTTACTTTCTGTGCATTTAGATAATTGTTCAATTGAACCAATACCACCGTTAATTAGTGCATTTAATGTTCTAGGAGAGAATCCTAGGATTTCAATTGGAGTGTAAGATTCTTGCGTTGGTTTTGTAGACTCTTGTTCTTGTTCTTTTTCTAGGATTGATTTGATGTCAGACATATAATCTTCTTCAACCATGATGTTTTCAATATTGAAAAGATTAAAGTAAGATTGTAGGACATTTGAACAGAATTTTAGAGCATCTTCAGGAGAAATTGCGCCATTTGTACGAATTTCTAGTGTTAGCTTGTCTAGATCTGTCATTTCACCTACACGAGTTGCTTCTACATCATAACGAACTTTTTTTACTGGAGAGTAAAGAGAGTCAAGTATGATGATGCTTGTATCTGTTTCTTGTTTTTGTCTTGCTGCAGCTGGTACGTATCCAACTCCTTTTTCTACAACTAGTTCAATTTTTAGTTTTGCTCCTTTATCTAGGGTAGCAATGTGTAATTCTGGGTTTAAAATCTCAACATCTGATGGACAAGAAATGTCTTTACCAGTAACAACACCTTCTTTACTAACTTCGATTGTGATTGTTGATGGGGCAGCGCTGTCTTTTCTAATGTTTAATTGTTTTAGGTTTAGACAGATATCTAGTACGCTTTCTTTTACACCTTTGATTGTTGCATATTGGTGAGTTACACCGTCAAATTTAGCGCCAGTAACAGCGGCACCAGGTAGTGAAGATAAAAGTACTCTTCTTAGCGCATTTCCAAGTGTAACACCATATCCAGTTGGTAGTGGACCCATTGTAAAAACTGTATGGTTATCAGCCATTTGTTCAGTTTTAATTTTCGGAATCCCTATTTTTTCTTGAATTAAATGCATTTTTGATAGGTTAGGTGATGGTTGAAGATTTTTATTATTATTTAGAATAGTATTCTGTAATGAGTTGGCTATCAATAGCTTGCTCAATATCGTCCTTATCAGGACTAGCAGTTACTTCGAATCTTAGGTTGCTAATGTCGGCACTCATCCATTTAGGAGCTTGCCATTTTGCTTCTTTAGCACCTTCAAATAATTTTGAATCTTTTTTATTATCTCTTACTTCAAATTTATCTCCAACTTTAACTTGAATAGAAGGAGTTTTTACTTTTCTTCCATTCATTTTTACTATTCCGTGACTCACCATTTGACGAGCTTGAGGTCTAGTTGTAGCAAAGCCTGCTCTAAATACTGCGTTATCAAGTCTTGTTTCAAGGATTTTCATAAACTCTTCACCAGTAACACCATCTTTTTTATTAGCTTGATCGTAATATTTTCTACATTGTTTTTCACTAATACCATACATGAATCTAGCTTTTTGCTTTTCAGCTAGTTGTTTAGCATATTCAGATTTTTGAGAGAATCTTTTTTGACCGTGTTCACCTGGTTTGTATGGTTTCTTTTTGAAAGCTTCAGTTTTGCTTTTACCGTTTGTAAATAGCATTACACCTAGCTGTCTTGAAAGTCTTGTTATTGGTCCTCTATATCTTGCCATAATTAATTAAAAGTTAAATTTAAGTTTATACACGTCTTGCTCTTCTTTGACGACATCCATTGTGAGGTACTGGCGTAGTATCTGTAATTGTAACTAGATCTAAACCAGCTGCTACAAGTCCACGAATTGCTTGTTCACGTCCAGTTCCAACACCTTTAACGAATACGTGTACTTTTTCAAGTCCGTATGGTTTAGCTTTTTCTGCTGCATTTTCAGCTGAAACTTGAGCTGCATAAGGAGTAGCTTTTCTAGCTCCTTTGAAACCATTTGATCCAGAACTGCTCCATGATAGTACGTTTCCGTTTGGTTCTGTTAGAGTAACGATAGTGTTGTTGTATGATGCGTGTATGAATGCTTTTCCTTCAGGAACAACTCTTCTTTTTGCTTTTTTTACAACTTTTTTTGCTGGTGCTTTAGCCATATTTAATTATTATTTACCTACTTGTTTTTTATTTGCTACTGTCTTTCTCTTACCTTTTCTAGTACGAGCATTGTAGCGAGTTCTTTGACCTCTTACAGGAAGACTTCTTTTATGTCTGTAACCTCTGTATGTGCCAATTTCTTGAAGATGCTTAATATCCATAGCAACCTTTCTTTTAAGATCACCTTCAGTTTGAATTTTTTCAATAAGTTTTCTTAGAATACCAACTTCGTCTTCAGATAAATCTTTTACTTTTTTATCTCTATCAACGTTAGCTTCTTGCAGAAGCTTGTTGCTCAGACTTTTTCCAATCCCGAAGATTGACATTAGTCCGATTTCTATTCTTTTTTCCTTTGGTAGGTTTACGTTAGCTATACGAGCCATTGAGTAATTTTTAGCAATTAAGTTCTAAGCAGTCAGTACTCTTGGGGGTCGAATACCGACTGCTCAAAATTCAATTATCCTTGTTTTTGCTTATGTTTTTTAGTTTTACAAATAACACGTAGTACTCCTTTGCGACGGATTACTTGGCATTTTTGGCAGATTGCTTTTACAGATGAGCGTACTTTCATATTATTTGTGACGGTAAGTGATCCTACCTTTAGTTAAATCGTAAATGCTTAATTGTATTGTGACTTTATCACCAGGCAATATTTTAATGAAGTTAACCCTCATTTTGCCTGATAGGTGAGCATCTATTATTAGATCTTTGTAAGGTTCATCATCAATTCTAACTTTGAATTGCGCGTTCGGTAGAGGCTCAATTACGATGCCTGTTACCTCAATGATGTCTTCTTTGCCCATTAATATGCCCTTTTTAGTGTTTTTACTACAAAGCGGTAGGATTTTACACGATGTGATTAGTCGATGCAATAGAATTTTACATAAAAAATGTTAATTCTATAGCTCTGTTAAAATCTCCGCACCTGTTTGAGTTATCAGAACTGTGTTTTCGTACTGTACAGCTAGTGAATCATCATCTGTTACGATTGTCCAACCGTCGGATAATGTTTTTAATTCATGTGTACTTACTGCAAAAATTGGTTCTATAGCTATTGTCATTCCTGGTTTTAGTTGAGCTCCTCTTTCTCCATCATAGTAATTTAGTACTATTGGATCTTCGTGAAGACTTCTTCCAATTCCATGACCAGTTAAGTCGTATATTACTTTAAAATTTGCTTCATTGATAGTCTCTTCTATGGCTTTACTAATTTCACTTACTTTTTTTCCAGGTTTTGCTGCGTCTACTCCTTTATAGAAAGCTGTTTTTGCAGTTTCGATTAGTCTTTTTTTGAGTGGTGAAATTTCTCCAATTCCTATAGTTCGTGCTGCGTCTGTGTATAATCCATCAAGTATTACTCCACAATCTGCTGTAAAAAGATCTCCTTCTTTGAGAATTTCGTCATTTCTTGGAATTCCATGAACAATTACGCTATCAATTGCGGTACATAAGGTAGCAGGGTAGTTGTGAAATCCTTTAAAAGCTGGTTTTCCTCCCATTTTAATAATTAGCTCTTCTGCAAATATATCGAGTTCCTTTGTACTAACTCCAGCTTTTGCTTTATTACAAACCTCTTCTAAAACTGTGGCAAGAATTTTTCCTGCCTTTCTCATTATTTCTATTTCTTCCGGAGTTTTGATTGTGATTGCCATTAGTTTAGGACATTACTTTGTCGAGCGCTTCTAATGCAAGTATTTTTACTTCTTCAATTTGTGGTTCTCCGTCTATTATGATGAGTTTGTCTTTGTATAGTTCTATTGCTGGTTTTGTTTCGGTTTCAAAAGCGTTAAGTCTTGTTTCAATGGCGTCTGGTGTATCGTCTTTTCTAGTTTCAAGTGGATGACCATTTGGACAATTTTCCTCTTGGTAATCTGCTGGGTATACAGTTTTACATATATTACAAATTCTACGAGTTGTAAGACGCTTTAAAGCTGTTTCTTTGTTTATGTTGATCAGAACTGCTCTATAATTTCTGTTATGCTTTTCTAGTACTGCGTTTAAGGAATTTGCTTGTTCAATTTTTCTTGGAATTCCATCAAAAAGAATAGGGGAGTTTCCTTCCAGATTGTTCATGAAGTTTTCAACAATTTCCATTACTACTTCATTGGAAACAAGATGACCAGCCTCTATAATTGATTTAATTTTTCTTGCGAGTTCAGAATCTTCTTGAGCTAGCTTTCTTAGTTCTGCTCCTGTTTCAAAAATTTGCATTCCGTAATTTTCAGCGACGGTTTTTCCAAGTGTACCTTTACCCGCGCCTTGCATTCCAAAGAATATCAAATCCATAATTGAAGTTTTAGTAGAATTTTTTGTAGTCATGCATTACCAGCATGGCATTAATTTGACGAATCAATTCTAGTACTACACCTACGATGATGATGATACCAGCTCCTGATATTAGTAGAGTAACTGATCCTACGCTAGCTGAACTAAACACAAATTGTAGTAGTAGTGGCAGAATCGCTATTATTCCAAGGAAGAATGATCCGAATAGTGTTAGTCTGTTTGAAATGTGTTGTAAGTAATCTGTAGTTTGTTTTCCAGGTCTGATCCCAGGGATGTATCCTCCTCTTTTTTGGATGCTGTCTGCGATTTCATCTGGATTGAATGTTATAGACACATAAAAGAATGTGAATGCTACTACAAGTAAGAAGTAAAATACTAGGTAGCTGAAATTGTTTGGTGAAAATAATGTAGTTAATGTGCTTCCGAAATCTTGTAACCATTGTGAGTTTGCGTTTACTAGGAATTGAGCCAAGATACCAGGGAAACTCATTAGTGCTACTGCAAAGATGATAGGGATCATTCCAGCTTGGTTGATACGAATTGGTAAGAATGATTGACCATTTTTGCCTTTTACACCATGTCCTGCGTAAGTAACTGGAACACGTCTTTGACCTTCATTTACAAGTACAACTATTACCATCAATATGATTGTTAATAGTACTATTGCAATGAATGGGATAAGTCTTGATTCGTCGTTTTGAGCTAAAAATAAGTTTTGTCCAATTGTTGCAGGAATTTGAGAGATGATACTTGCGAAAATTATCATTGAAATTCCATTTCCAACTCCATTTTCTGTGATCTGTTCACCAAGCCATACAAGTAAAACTGTACCTGCTGAGATGCTTAACATTACTGGTAGCATTACTGCTGGGTCGCTTGTAGAACTTAAAATTGGTAATTGTGCTTGAGAGTTTAGCAATAAAATCATTCCATATGATTGCAAGAAAGCTAAAGGAAATGTAAGCCATCTAGTCCATGTGTTGATTTTTCTTCTACCACTTTCTCCTTCCTTTGAAAGACTTTCAAGTTTTGGAGATATAACAGTTAATAACTGCATTATGATAGATGCATTGATGTATGGAGAAATTCCCATTAATACGATTGAGAAATTTTCAGAAGAACCTCCTGTAAGTAAACTAAATACTTGTAGAAGTTCGTTTCTGTTTTGGATAGCTTTTAAGGCTTCCATATCTGCTCCTGGAACAGTGATATGGGCAATGAATCTATAAGCTAAGATCATTAAAATTGTGAATCCAATTCTGTTTCTTAAATCTTTTGAATTCCAGATTTGTTTTACGTATGTAAGCATTGATGAGAGGGTTTATTCTTCTGTTTTTTTAGCTTTTGGAGCTTGTTTTTTTACAGGCTCACGTTTTTCGCTAACAGTAACACTTCCTTTTTTAGCTTCAACTTTCTCTACAGCTTTTGTAGAAGCAGAATCAACTATAATAGTTAGTTTTTTCTCGATTTCACCTTGTGAAAGAAGTTTTACTGGTTTAGTTTTTTTAGAAACTAGATTTTTTTCCAGTAGTGCTTTTAGATCAACTGTTGCACCTTCTTCAAAGATATTGAGTGCACCAACATTTACTACTTGAAATTCAACATGATTTGGGTTTTTGAATCCTTTTAGTTTAGGCATCTTTCTTAGGTATGGAGTTTGTCCTCCTTCGAAACCAGGACGTCTTCTACCTCCTGCACGAGCTGATTGACCTTTCATACCACGACAACTGAATGTACCGTGACCTGATCCATTACCACGTCCAACACGTTTTGCTTGTTTTCTACCGTTTTTTGATTTTAATTCTAGTAATTGTGACATGATATTTAGTTAGATTCTTCTTAATTATTTAGTAGTTTTTTTTGCTACTGGCTTTTTTGGAGCCTTTGCTTCTTCAGCTTTTTTTGGAGCTGCAGGTGTAGCTTTTACTTCATTTTTCTTTTTAGCCTTTGCCACCATTCTTGGTGTTTCTCTTAGTCTTTTTAGAGCTTCGAATGTTGCTTTAGTATTATTTACTTTGTTTGTTGTTCCGTATGATTTACTTAAAATATCTTTTACACCAGCTAATTCAAGTACTTTACGTATTGTTCCTCCAGCGATAATACCTGTACCAGGCGCTGCTGGCATAAGGAAAATGTTTGAAGATTTTAGCTTAATTTTAATGTCGTGGGGGATAGTAGAACCGTCTAGTATAACTGTTGCCATGTCTTTTTTAGCTTTTGCTATTCCTTTTTGGATAGCTCCTGTTACTTCGTGTGATTTACCAATTCCAATACCAACTTTACCTTTTTTGTTACCAATCGCTACTGTTGCACGGAATCTTAGTCTTCTACCACCTTTTACTACTTTAGTAACTCGGTCGATTTGAATAACTTGTTCGTCGAATTCTTTTACTTCTTTTTTAAATCCTCCTTTTGAGTGTGCTGGTTTTGACATGAATATTTTAAGTTATTAGAATTTAAGTCCGCCTTCTCGTGCGCCCTCTGCTAGAGCTTTCACGCGACCGTGATATTTGTAGCCGTTTCTATCGAATACAACTTCTGTAATTTTTAGCTCTTGTGCTTTTTTTGCTATCTCAGTTCCAACCACTTTTGCTTTTTCAACCTTAGTTCCAGTTTTAGCTTTCATATCTGAACAGCTAACTAGTACTTTTCCAGTAGTATCGTCAACAACTTGTGCATAGTTATTTGCTAAGCTGCGGAATACAACTAGTCTTGGTTTTGCTTGAGTACCGCTAATTTTAGCGCGTATTCTGTGGTGTCTTCTTTTTCTTAATTCTTCTTTTTTAGTTGGCATGATTTTAAGTTATTTGTGATTATTTACCAGCTGACTTACCTGCTTTTCTGGCAACTATTTCATCTGCGTATTTAATACCTTTTCCTTTGTATGGTTCAGGTTTTTTGTATCCTCTCACTTTTGCGGCTTCTTCTCCAACCTTTTGTTTATCTATACCTCTTACGATAATTACATTTTTTTGATCTGGGTGCATTTCAAACTCTACTCCATCTACAGCTTTGTGTTCAATTGGGTGTGAAAAACCAAGACTTAATGTAATGGTTTGTTTTGCTGCAGTAGCTCTGTAACCAACTCCGATGATTTCTAGTTTCTTTTCAAATCCTTTAGAAACTCCTTCAACCATTCCGTTGATAAGACTTCTTGTAAGTCCGTGAAGTGCACGGCATTCTTTAGAATCATCTTCACGATTTACGATAATTTCGTTTTCAACATGAGAGATGCTTACTTTAGGGTGAAAAGATTTAGTTAGTTCACCTTTAGGACCTTTAACGGTTAAAGTATTTCCTTCGATTTTTACTTCTACCCCGTTTGGTACTACAACTGGTTGTTTTCCGATTCGTGACATTTTAATTTATTTAGAATATTTCACATATTACTTCGCCCCCAAGCTTTTGTTTTTTAGCATCATAGTTACACATGATACCTTTTGGTGTGGAAAGGATTCTAAATCCTAGACCACTTTTTATAGATTTTAGTTCATCTGATTTAACATAGATTCTTTGACCAGGCTTACTTACTCTTTTTAGAGTAACATCAGATCTGTCTTCTTTTAACACTACTTCGATGATTTTGAATGATTCTCCTTTTTCAATTTTGAAGTCTTCAATTACACCTTTAGATTTCATCACTTTTAGGATGTTCTCTTTTATAGTTGAGTAAGGAACAGTCACAGTTTGGTGATGTGCTCTTGATGCGTTTCTAATTCTTGTTAGCAAGTCTGCTATTGGGTCTGTGTGCATTTTAGTGTGTTATTATTTTTACCAAGATGATTTTGTAACTCCCATAATCTTTCCTTCGCTGGCAAGTTCACGGAAACAAATTCTACAGATGGCAAATTTTCTCATATATCCGTGGATTCTACCACATTTCTCACATCTGTTATAGACACGAGTGGAAAGAGTTACTTTTGTACCTGCTTTGTGTTGTCTTGCAGCGCGTTCTTTTTGCCTTCTATTTTTTACGAGTAGTGCTGTTCTAGCCATTATGATAGTTTGTTACTTTGTTTTAAATGGGAATCCTAGTGATTTTAGTAGTTCATAACCTTCCTCATCATTTTTTGCTGTGGTAGTTATGCTTACTTCTACACCGTGTAATTTCATTACATCGTCAGGACTAATTTCAGGGAATACTGTGTGTTCCTTGAATCCTACATTGTAGTTACCGTTTCCGTCGAATGACTTTGGGGAAATACCACGGAAATCTCTTACACGAGGGAATACTATATTTACTAATTTGTTGATGAAGTCATACATTCTTTGTCCTCTTAGTGTTACTGTAACACCTACTGGATTATCTTCACGAAGTTTAAAGTTTGAAATCGCTTTTTTAGCTTTTGCAACTACAGGTTTTTGACCTGTAATTTTAGCAATGTTTTCAACAACGTTGTCGAAGTCTTTACCATGAGTCTTAATATATGTACCAATACCTACATTGATTGTTACTTTTTTAAGTTTAGGCATAGCCATATCATTCTTGATTCCTAGAGTCTTCTTTAGTTCAGGAAGAATTTCAGAATTGAATCTTGTTTTTAGATCTGCTGATTGTGTAGTTGTTTTAGACATTTTCTTTACTTAGTTTAGCTATTCTTTGTTTTTTACCTTTCTCAGTTGTTGTATAACCGATACGGGTTCTTTTTTTAGTTTTAGGATCTATAAGCATTGCGTTTGATGCAGATAGGGGAGCTTCGTACTGAATCTTCTCACCTGCTTTCTCAGCAGTCTTTTTGATATGTTTTGTACGTAGGTTAATCTTTTCTACCACAACTTTATTCTGTTTCCTAAGGATTTTTATAATTTTCCCAGTTTTGTTCTTGTCCTTGCCTGCAATGATTACGACTTCGTCGTTTAATTTGAATTTCATGTTTACTTATTTTTATAGAACTTCTGGAGCTAGGGAAATAATTTTTTGATAACCACGATCTCTTAGTTCACGCGCTACAGGACCGAATACACGAGTTCCTTTAGGTTGTTTATCGTTGTTTACAATTACTACTGCGTTTTCGTCGAATTTAATTGATGATCCGTCTTTTCTGTTAAACTCTTTTACTTGTCTAACCACTACAGCCTTTTCTACTGATTTTTTCTTTACTACACCTTTTGGTCCAGCTTCTTTTACAGCTACTACGATGATATCTCCAAGACGTGCATAACGTCTCTTTGAACCTCCTAGCACTTTGATACACTGTACAGTTTTTGCACCAGTATTATCGGCTACCTTTAACATTGTTTGTGGTTGTATCATGATTATTTAGATTCAGGTTTTATTAATGTCCACTTTTTTAGTTTACTAATCGGTCTTGATTCATAGATAGTGATATCTTGTCCGATTTCAAATTGAGTGTTTTCAGGATTGTGAGCATGAAATTTCTTAGAAACTCTATATCTCTTTTTATATTTAGGATGGTTTTCGTAAGTGTGTACTGTTACCACTACTGTTTTATCCTGTTTCTGACTTGTTACTATTCCTTTTTTTGATTTAATCATTTTTTTGATTAATTAGTGTTTTAATGCGAGCAACTTGAGCTTTGTGTCTATCAATTTCGTGTGAACTCTTTGATTGACCTGACTTCACTTCAAATTTAATTTTGAATAGTGATTCTTGAGCTTTTATTAACTCAGCGTTAAGTTTGCTTTTATCTAATTGTTTTAGTTCTTCTAATGTCATATTTATTCGTTAATGTCAATGAATTTACATTTTACTGGCAGTTTGTGAGCTGCAAGTCTCATAGCTTCTTTTGCGATTGAAGGGTCTACACCTTCCATTTCAAATATTACTCTTCCTGGTCTTACTGTAGCTACAAAGTGGTCCGGAGCACCTTTACCAGATCCCATCGGTACTTCTGAAGCTTTTCTCGTAATTGGTTTGTGTGGGAAAATGTTGATCCAGATCTTACCTCCACGTTTTACATATCTTGTCATTGCACGACGTGCAGCTTCGATTTGTCTTGAAGTGATTTCACCAGCACTTTGAGCTTTTAAACCAAATGTTCCAAAGCTAACTTTGCTTCCACGGTAATCTAGGCCTTTTAGGGCCGATCTGTCTCTAAAGACTTTCCTATATTTTTGCTTTCTTGGTTGTAACATTATGATTGTTTAATTTCTTCAATTTGTTGTGCCAATTTGGCCATTAGATCTTTTTTGAATACTTCTCCTCTGTAGATCCATACTTTGATTCCAATCTTACCGTATGGTGTTGAGGCTGCAAGCGATGCGTAGTCTATATCTGCACGGAAAGTATGTAAAGGGATCTTTCCTTTACTGAAGAATTCACCACGAGAGATTTCTACTCCGTTTAGCCTTCCTCCTAAGTAAATCTTAACTCCTCCTGCACCAGCTTCCATAATTTTTTCAATGGCCATTTTAGCTGCACGACGGTAAGAAATACGTTTTTCTACTTGTCTTGCTATAGATTCTGCAACGATATAAGCATCTAGCATTGGTTTTTTAATCTCTTTGATGTTGATTGCGAAATGTTGGTTGAATCTCTTTGATAATGAATCTTTTAATTTCTCAATTGATTCACCACCTCTACCGATAATTAATCCAGGCTTTGATGTATGTATATTTATAACAACTTTTCCTTGAGTACGCATGATTTCAATTTTTGACATACCCTCAGCTTCTTTTAGAAGGTCTCTGATTTCTTGTTCAATTTTAAGATCTTCGTGGAATAGCTTTTTATATTGACGTTTGTCAGCATACCATTTTGAATCCCAATCTTGCGTGATTCCTATTCTAATTACTTTTGGGTTTACCTTTTGTCCCATGATAGTTGTTAGTTATTTGTTGTTTCAGATGCCTCAGTTTTATCTTCGGCTTTTTTAGTTTTAGGTTGAGCTATTGCTTCTACACTTACTGTAATATGTGATGTTCTCTTTAGAATTGCGTGAGATCTTCCTTTTGATACAGCATTACCTCTCTTGTAAGTTGGACCTTCTGTTACAATAATTTCTTTAATGTATAGTCCATTCTTTTTCTGTTTGAAGTTGTTAACCGCATTTGCAGCTGCTGATTCAATCAGTTTTCTAAGAATAGGTGCTGTTCTCTTAGGAGTAAATCTTAGAATATTTACTGCATCTTCCACTTTCTTGTTACGAACTAAGTCTGCAACAAGGTTAGCTTTTTTCGGAGAAATTCTGATTTGTTTTAAGTATGCTTTCATGATTTATTATTTAGCTAGTTTACCTCCGTGGCCTTTAAAGATTCTCGTAGGGGAGAATTCTCCAAGTTTATGACCAACCATATTTTCTGTTACAAACACAGGGATGAATTGCTTTCCGTTGTGAACTGCGAAGGTGTGACCTACGAATTCTGGTGCAATACATGATTGACGCGCCCAAGTTTTAATTGGCTTTTTTTGTCCACTTTCATCGAGTCTGTCCACTTTTTTTACAAGCTTTGGATCAACGTAAGGCCCTTTTTTTGAACTTCTAGACATGGTAATTAGTTATTATTTTCGACGTCTATCTTTGACGATCATATTGTTAGTATATTTTCTTTTTCTAGTTTTGAATCCTAGAGCAGGTAGACCCCATGGCGTTTTTGGATGCTTCAAACCGATTGGTGATCCACCTTCTCCACCTCCGTGTGGATGGTCTACCGGGTTCATAGCTTTACCTCTAACTTGTGGTCTTTTACCCATGTGTCTCTTTCTTCCAGCTTTTCCGATTTTAATATTGCTGTGTTCGATATTACTTACAGTTCCAATAGTTGCATAACATTTTTTACTCACTAATCTGATTTCACCTGATGGCATTTGAATTTGTGCAAGTCTTCCTTCTAGTGAAACTAGTTTTACAGATGATCCAGCACTTCTAGCCATTTGACCACCTTTTCCTTCGTGTAGCTCTACATTGTAGATGCTATAACCAACAGGAACATTTTTGATCAACATGCGATTACCGTCTTGTACTTCTGTTTTGGCATTTGTCATGATAACTTGTCCAACCTTTATTCCAGCCGGTGCAAGATGATATCTCTTTTCTCCATCCACATATTGTACAAGCATAATATATGCTGTTCTATTTGGATCGTATTCTACAGCTGTTACTTTTCCTTCAATACCCATTTTATCTGTGCGTTTGAAGTCCACCATTCTGTAGATCTTTTTTGCCCCACCACCTCTGTGTCTTACAGTAATTCTTCCAAGATTATTGCGTCCAGAATTTTTTACAATACGCACTGTTAAGCTTTTCTCTGGAGTTGTTTTTGTAATCTCCTCGAATGAAGCTATGCTCATGTGTCTTCTACTCGGCGTTGTTGGTTTAAATTTCTTTAATGCCATGGTTATTTTTTAGTTTCTTTTACTTTTAGTGGATCAATTGTTTTTTTAGCTTTCAATGTTACGATCGCTTTTTTTGTTACTTGTCTCTTTGTAATTTCTCTACCTCTTCCTACAAGTCTAGTTTTCTTTGGAAGGATAGAAATTGTTACCTTATCAACATCAGCTCCGTAAATTTCTTTTACAGCATTCTTGATGTCAATTTTTGTAGCATCTCTTCTCACTTCAAAGCTATATTGACCTCCATTTTGGAGCATAGAACTTTTCTCTGTAAGAATTGGTCTGATTATTGTTGAGTATGTTTTCATATTATTTAGCGAAAGTTTCTTTTAGTTTATTGATAGACTCTTCAAACAATAGAATTGTTCTGTATTTTTGCAAATCATGAATGTTTAAATAGTTTGCAAGAATAGTCTTAGCGTTTGAAAGGTTAGAACTTGATTTTTGTACCACCATGTCTTTCTCAGGGATAACTACTAGAACATTTCTTGTAATAGGTAGTTTTTGAATTAGCGCTGCAAAATCTTTAGTTTTTGGAGAATCTAATTTGTACCCTTCTAATGCGATGATTTGATTTTCAGTTGCCTTTAGAGATAGTGCTGAAAGCAAAGCTTTTCTTCTTTGTTTCTTTGGCATATCTTTTTCGTAATTTCTTTCGTTTGTTGGACCAAATACTACACCACCACCTCTCATATGAGGAGCACGGATAGTACCTTGACGCGCATTACCAGTACCTTTTTGTTTAAACGGTTTTCTTCCACCACCTCTAATTTCTCCACGAGTTTTACTGTGCGCTGTAGAAAGACGTTTGTTTGCCAATTGTCTTACTAAAGCTTGGTGAACTAAATCTTTGTTGAATGGAATTTCAAACAATTCTTTTGGTAGCTCCAATTGACCTTTCTTTTCACCTTTCTGTGTATATAGATCTACTTTCATGTTATTTAGTTCTGATAATGATTAATCCGCCATTTGGACCTGGAACTGCGCCTTTTAAAGCTATTAAGTTCTTTGATGGGTCTAGGTGGGCAATTTTTACTTTTCTTACTGTTACTTGATCAGTACCCATGTGACCTGGCATTTTTTTACCTTTAGCAACTCTACCAGGCTTCGCACAAGCACCTACTGAACCAGGTTCTCTGTGGTGATGTGAACCGTGAGATTCTGGACCACGTGAGAAATTGTGTCTCTTGATTACACCTTGGAAACCTTTACCTTTTGATATTGCAGTAATTTTTACTGTTGCTAGCTCAAGGAAGTTTTCAAGTGTTACTTTATCTCCTTTTTTGTATTCTGTGTCATTTAAAGTTCTAAATTCTCTTACATATCTAAATTTTTTCGTCTTTGTTGGCTTTTTTAATTCAGAAAAGCCCAGGACTATCGCCGGATATCCATCTTTGTCTACTGTTTTCACTTGTGTGATTTCATTTGGTGGACATTCCACAACAGTGACAGGGATCACGCGACCATCATCTTGAATCAGACGAGTCATACCTACTTTTTTTCCGAGTATTCCTGACATAATAATATTTTTTGGTTGATTGGTTATACGTATCTGGGTTGATTTCTCGGCGAAACCTCACCAGCTTTGATAACATGCATGTCAAAATGCCGTTAGAATATACAGATCGAGAGTTGGGTAGTCAATAGAAAATGATCTTTTTATACTAAACCGAAAGTCTTTCCAATAAAAGCGGCATACAAAAGCACTAAAGTGAAGCCTTCCCATTGAGAAATTTGCTTATCCATGGTAGTGAAAATGAATAAGATGGTTGTTAATGTGAGCATTGGTATAGTGAATGTGATCATTTGTTCTGGAATTTCTAATGTGTGTATAAGCGCTGGTATGCTGGTTACGGCTAGTGCATTAAAAATGTTAGATCCAAGTACATTTCCTACTGCAATATCTGCTTTTCCTTTTTTTGCTGCACTAACTGATACTATTAGTTCTGGCAGGGAAGTTCCAAGTGCAATTGCTGATACGGCGATGATTTCTGTAGCGATGTTGAATATCTTTGACAATTCAATAACAGACATGATTGTAAAATCCGCAGAAAAATAAAGTAGTATACCTGATGCTATTAGAATTGCTGGTTCTTTGAGGCTTAATTTTTCTTTTTTTAGCTCTTCAATATTTTTTGCTATTGGTTTTTCTATTTGTCTATGAGATTTAATGTTGTATACGATGTAGGTAATCAAGGCTAATAGGGGAATTATTGATTCTAGGGCTCCAATTTTCCCATCTAGTGTCATTATGTATAGGAGGATTGTTGATCCTAGCACTAATGGTAGATCTATATTTATTATGTCTTTATTGATTTTGATGGTTTTTCCTGCGATTGCTGCTGCTCCTAGTACTAAAAGAATATTTGCAATATTTGATCCTACTACGTTTCCTATTACGATTTCTGAATGGTTTTGAAGTACTGATGAAATTGATGTTACGATTTCTGGTAGGGAAGTGCCGAATGCTACTATGGTTACTCCAATTACAAATGGGGACATTTTAAAATGAAGTCCCACTTTTTCTGCGGCGTTTGTAAAGTAGTCTGCTGATTTTAGCACTACTACTAGTGAAATGATAAATAGTGCTGACCATTGAAGTATGTCCATTTTTGAATGAGTTAAGGTGTGGCTAGATTAACATGAGGTATAAAAAAAGTCACCTTTTGGGGTGACTTTTTGGTGTTTGTTGGGTGTTGATCGCAAAACTCGCTACTTTACTCTTGAAGCATTTTGATTTCGATTTGTACTCCGGCCGGTAGGCTTAAGTTTGAAAGAGACTCAATTGTTTTTGGAGTTGTTTCACGGATGTCGATAAGACGAACGTGTGTTCTCATTTCGAATTGTTCTCTTGATGTTTTGTGTACGAAAGTTGATTTGTTTACAGTGAATTTTTCTACTTTTGTAGGTAGGGGGATTGGTCCTGCTATGATTGCACCTGTTCTTTCAGCAGTTTCGATGATTAGTTTTGATGTTTCATCGATAACTTTGTGATCGAAAGATTTGATTTTGATACGAATTTTTTGTTTACCAGCCATATTGTTTGGATTAAAAAATAACCGAGATTAATTGTACAGCTCGGTTTTATTTAAAAAACTTTTTGGAATTTATACCGGCTGTCCCGCGGGATGCGAGTGATCTTCCAATAGCGGTAGATCAATTTTGTATGACCTTTATAGAGATTTTTAGTTGCTATGTCAATATTTCTTTGGTAGGGTTTTTTCTTAATTATTTAAACAATTTTAAAATGGAAAATAATAGTGGTAATGCTGAACGTGTGCGACCTAGCGCTTCTATCTCTCATAACTTAACTACTTTAGGTAGCATGAGGAAAGCTGTTGAAAATATTGATAGAGAAGTTTTGGTTCAGCTTGCAGATTTTTTGAATAAGCTTGTTGGATCTCCTTTAAATGGTGGAGATTGGAATATTAGTGGGTATCGTTGTGATGGAGAAGTGTTATCCATAATGCTTCCTGATCCTCTTTCTAGAGTGGCTGATGGTGGTATGCTTGCCGCTGCCTTTGCAGCTTATCCTGAAATTCTGAGCTTTAGTTCTGAAATGGGTTTAAATGTTGTTAAAGTTCGTGTTGCTGATGTTGAAAGAGTTTTAATACCTAAAGTTGATGGTGAAGTTCAAGACATTAAAGGGTCTGTTGGTAGTGCTTTGGGGGAAGTTGGTTTTGAAGGTTTGTATTAATTTTGTATAAATAAAAAAGCCGAGATTTTTGATCTCGGCTTTTTTGAATTGTGTTTGTTTACTATTGAAGGATCTTAGCAACAACTCCGGCACCTACTGTTCTACCACCTTCACGGATAGCGAAACGTGTACCTTCTTCTAGGGCGATTGGACATCCTAGTGTAACTGTCATTTTAACGTTATCACCAGGCATTACCATTTCTACGTCAGCTGGAAGTTCGATGTCTCCAGTTACGTCAGTAGTTCTGATGTAGAATTGAGGTTTGTAACCTTTGAAGAATGGAGTATGACGACCACCTTCATCTTTGTTTAGGATATAAACTTCACATTCAAATTTTGTATGTGGAGTAATGCTTCCTGGTTTAGCTAGAACTTGTCCACGTTCGATTTCTTCACGTTCAATACCTCTTATAAGTAGACCAACGTTGTCACCAGCTTGTCCTTGATCAAGAAGTTTCTTGAACATTTCAACACCAGTTACTACAACTTTTCTAGTATCTTTAACACCAACGATTTCGATTTCATCATTTACTTTGATGATACCTTGTTCGATTTTACCAGTTGCAACAGTTCCACGACCTTTGATAGAGAATACGTCCTCTACAGGCATTAGGAAAGGTTTGTCTAGTTCACGTTGTGGATCAGGGATGTAAGAATCTAGAGCGTTTAATAGTTCAACGATTTTTTCTTCGTAAGCTGCGTCACCTTCTAGAGCTTTAAGAGCTGAACCGTGGATAACTGGAGTGTCATCACCAGGGAACTCGTATTTGTTTAGAAGTTCACGTACTTCCATTTCTGAAAGTTCAGCGATATCTGGATCAGCCATATCCATTTTGTTCATGAATACAACGATGTAAGGTACGTTTACTTGTCTTGCAAGAAGGATATGTTCACGTGTTTGTGGCATAGGTCCGTCTGCAGCAGATACTACTAGGATGGCACCATCCATTTGAGCTGCACCAGTGATCATGTTTTTTACGTAATCGGCATGTCCTGGACAGTCAACGTGAGCGTAGTGACGTTTTTCTGTTTCGTACTCTTGGTGAGAAGTAGAGATAGTGATACCTCTAGCTCTTTCTTCAGGAGCGTTGTCGATATTTTCGAAAGCGATTGCTTTGTTTGTACCACCGAATTTTTTAGCTGCAACTGTGGTGATAGCAGCAGTCAATGTAGTTTTACCGTGATCTACGTGACCAATAGTTCCTACATTAACGTGGACCTTACTACGGTCGAATTTTCCATCTGCCATGTTAATTGATTAAGATTTATAATGATTATAAGCGCGGGAATATTATATCAAATATTTGCCCCTTGCAAGGTTAAATAGTTTGTTAAGCTGCTGTTCTTTTTGCGATGATTTCGTCTGCTACATTTTTAGGTACTGCTGAGTAATGACCGAATTCCATGCTGTAATTACCACGACCTTGTGTCATTGAACGAAGGTCTGTTGCGTAACCAAACATGGCAGCTAGTGGGATTTGAGATTTAATATATTTGATTAGACCTCTGTCTCCTGATTCTAGGATTTGTCCACGTCTTGAGTTGATATCTCCCATTACATCTCCGAAGTAATCTTCTGGAACTGTAACTTCTACATCCATGATTGGTTCAAGGATTGCTGGGTTAGCTTTTTTAACAGCATTTTGGAAACAGATTGAACCTGCAATTTTGAAGGCCATTTCAGATGAATCCACATCATGGTATGAACCGTCATATAGCTCTGCTTTTAGATCTACAAGTGGGTAACCAGCAATAACACCTTTTGTCATCGCTTCTTGGATACCTTTATCTACAGCTGGGATATACTCTCTAGGGATTTTACCTCCAGTAATTGAGTTGATGAATTCATATCCTTTGCCTGGTTCTTGTGGGCCAACTCTCAAATGAACGTGACCATATTGTCCACGACCACCAGATTGTTTTGCGTACTTTTCTTCCATAGTTACTTCTGTAGTAATCGTTTCTCTATAAGCAACTTGTGGAGCACCAATGTTGGCTTCAACTTTAAACTCTCTTCTCATACGATCAACGATGATATCAAGGTGAAGCTCACCCATACCAGCGATGATAGTTTGACCAGTTTCTTCGTCAGTATTTACACGGAAAGTAGGATCTTCTTGTGCAAGTTTTTGCAGCGCGAATCCCATTTTTTCTTGGTCTCCTTTTGTTTTAGGCTCAACCGCGATACGAATTACCGGTTCTGGGAATGACATTGATTCTAGAATGATTGGGCTTTCTGGTGCACATAATGTGTTACCAGTTGTTGTGTTTTTAAGACCTACAATGGCAGCGATATCTCCGGCTTGTACTGATTTGATTTCTTCACGTGAGTTAGCGTGCATTTGTAGTAAACGTCCAACACGCTCTTTGTTTCCTGTTGATGCGTTGATGATGTAACTTCCTGACTCAAGTTTTCCTGAGTAAACACGGAAGTAACAAAGACTTCCTACGAATGGGTCAGTAGCAATTTTGAATGCTAGAGCAGAGAATGGTTGATTGTTATCTGCTTTACGAGCGATTTGTACAGTTTCGTCGTCTGGATCTGTACCGATAATTTCTGGTACATCCATAGGACTTGGTAGGTATGCACAAACTGCATTTAACATAAGTTGTACACCCATGTTTTGTAGAGCTGTACCACACATTACTGGGTAAATTTTACTTTTAATTGTTGCGTGTCTGATTCCAGCTTTTAATTCCTCTACAGAAATTTCTTCATCTGCTAGGAATTTTTCCATTAGGTTTTCGTCGTGTTCAGAAACTTTTTCTACAAGAATAGCTCTGTATTCTTCCATTTGTCCTTTCATATCTTCTGGTACTGGGATTTCTACAACTTTTTCTCCAGCTGGTCCTTCAAATGTGAAAGCTTTTCTTTCCACTAGATCAACCACACCTGAAAATTCTCTTTCTGCACCGATAGGTAGTTGAATTGCTACAGCGTCTGGAGTTAGTCTTGTATGGATAGATTTTAGTGACATGTAGAAGTCTGCACCCATTTTGTCCATTTTATTTACAAATGCACAACGAGGTACGTCGTATTTATCTGCTTGTCTCCAAACTGTTTCTGATTGTGGTTCTACACCCATCGCTCCGTCGAAGATTGCAACACCTCCATCTAGTACACGAAGTGAACGCTCTACTTCAACAGTAAAGTCTACGTGTCCTGGAGTATCGATGATGTTGATTCTGTGATTAACACCTTTTGGATCTGTCCAGCTACATGTTGTTGCGGCTGATGTGATTGTGATACCTCTTTCCTTTTCTTGTTCCATCCAGTCCATTTGTGATTCACCTGAGTGAGTTTCACCAATTTTGTGAGTGATACCTGTATAAAAAAGAATACGCTCTGTTACTGTTGTCTTACCCGCATCGATGTGAGCGATGATACCGATATTACGCAGGAGGTTTAAATCTTCAGCCATTTGTTATTTATTAATTGGATATAAAACAAGTCGTCCTTGATTAGACGCCGCCAGTATTATAGGGAGGGGAGGGTAAAAGTCAAGGTGATCAAAAAAGCCCGCCTTAGGCGGGCTGACTTTTTTCTTAATGCTTTTAGTATCTTGCTAAATGGGCAAATGCTCTGTTGGCTTGTGCCATTCTGTGAGTGTCTTCTTTTTTCTTGATTGCGTTTCCTTGTTCGTTTGCAGCGTCTATAAGTTCGTTAGCAAGTTTTTGAGACATGTTTGAACCTTTTTTAGAACGAGCCGCGTCTAGTATCCAACGGAAAGCTAAAGCGTTTTGTCTTTTTGGTTTTACTTCCATTGGAATTTGGTAAACAGCTCCACCAATTCTTTTAGCTTTTACTTCAACTGAAGGTTTAACATTTTCTAGAGCAGTTTTGAAAACGTTTTCTGGATCACCAGATGTTTTTTTACTGATAGTTTTTAGACATTCATTGAAGATTCTACGAGCTGTGGATTTTTTTCCATGCAGCATGATGTAGTTGATAAACTTCTCCTGTACAGGTGAAGAGTTTTCAGGAATGTGCTGTGCGTATTGGTTTTGCGTTGTCATATTGTTTAAGCTTTTTTAGGTTTTTTAGCTCCGTATTTAGAACGAGCTTGCATTCTCTTTTGTACGCCTTGCGTATCTAGAGTTCCACGAACGATGTGGTAACGTACACCCGGAAGATCTTTTACTCTTCCTCCACGGATAGTTACAACTGAGTGTTCTTGTAGGTTATGACCTTCTCCTCCGATATAAGCGTTAACTTCAGTACCGTTTGTTAGTCTTACTCTCGCAACTTTACGAAGCGCTGAGTTAGGCTTTTTAGGAGTCATAGTTTTAACCTGTGTACAAACACCACGTTTTTGTGGGCAGTTAAGTCCTACGGCTTTATTCTGTAGATGGTTGAAAGTGAATTGAAGTGCAGGAGATTTGCTCTTCTTTACAGCTTTCGTCCTTCCTTTTCTAATTAGTTGATTTACTGTTGGCATAGTGCGGCTAATTTATAGCAAGTTTTTATTGAAATCAAGTGAAAATTTATATAATAGGTAATTCCTTCACTTTTTCTACAGCTGCTTCAGCAACTTCTACTCTTTCTACAGAGTCTTGAGTCCCTTCTACATCATGTATTTTTCTGAATGTTTCACCGGCAGGAATTAGTTTTCCGATGATAACGTTTTCTTTAAGACCAATTAAGTTATCCATCTTATTTGTAGTTGATGCTTCAACCAACACACGGATTGTTTCTTGGAATGATGCAGCTGAAAGCCAGCTATCTGTGTGTAGGGCTACTCTTGTAAGACCAAGTAGTAATCTTTCACCTTTGGCATGTTTTTTAACTGCTGAATTTGCTTTGTTGAATCTGATGATGTCGCTAATTTCTCCTGGTAGGAAGTCTGTATCACCACTTTCAACGATTCTTATCTTAGAAAGCATTTGTCTTGCAACGATTTCAATATGTTTATCGTTGATACTTTGACCTTGAGAAGCATAGATGCTTTGTACCTCAGTAACGATGTATTTTTGTACAGTGTATGTGTTTGTAAGGTGCATCAATTGTTTTAGATCTAAGTGGCCGTTTGTTAGAGGTTGCCCTTTAGATACGGCTTGTTTATCTTTGATCTTAACAGTTCTTCCCATTGGGATGCGGTATTCTTTAGTTACTGCACCGTCTGTGTGGATAGTAATAGTTTCTTCTGTAACTTCTTTTACGATTCCGTCTTCTAATGCTTTAATTGTTCCTTTTTGGTCTTCTGACTTAGCAATTACCATTTTAGCTCTTACTTTGTCATTTACTTTTACTGTTGGAACCATATCTGCAAGGATTGTGTAAACACTTTCTACAGGTTCGTTTGAAGTTACATGGATTTCTACTTGTTTGCCTTTTTGTTTGATGCGAGCGATACCGTCTACTTCTGAAAGAGTTGCTGGACTTTTTGGTGTACGAGCTTCAAATAACTCTTCTACACGCGTTAGACCTTGTGTGATGTCTGAACCTTCGGCAACACCTCCCATGTGGAAAGTACGCATTGTTAGCTGTGTACCTGGCTCACCGATACTTTGAGCGGCAATAATACCAACTGCTGTACCGATTTGTACTTCTTTGTTTGTACCAAGATCTTTACCGTAACATTTGATACAAATTCCTCCTTCTGTAAGACAAGTTAGTACTGAGCTTACACTTACTTCGCTAACATCATTTTCAAGAATTGCTTCGATTGTCTCTTTTTCAATAATTTCTCCACTCTTAGCGATTGTTTTGCCATTTGCTTTGATATCTTCTCCAAGTGTACGTCCGTAAATTCTTGTTTCAAATTTTTCACCAATGATTTCAGACTCTTCAAGAGTGATTTTGTGGAATTCTTTTGATCCACAATCTACTTCGCGGATTACTGTGTCTTGGTTTGAATCTACAAGACGACGAGTTAAGTATCCGGCTTCAGCAGTTTTTAGGGCTGTATCTGATTTACCTTTACGTCCTCCATGAGTAGCAATGAAGTATTCCAAGATAGTAAATCCTTCTTTAAGGTTAGATTTAATTGGAAGTTCGATTGTTTTACCAGCTGGATTAGCTACTAGACCTTTGATACCGCATAGCTGAGTAATTTGTCCCCAGTTACCACGGGCACCTGAGTCGATCATGTAGTAGATATTGTTGTTGTGATCTACTGATTCGATCATTTTTGTTGTAATCTCAGATTTAGTTTTAGACCAGATCTTAATTGTATGGTTGTATCTTTCATCATCAGTGATTAAACCTTTCCAGAATTGGTTGTTGATTTGTTTTACAACTTCAGAGGCGTCATCAATAATCTTTGTTTTGATTGCAGGAACCTTCATGTCTTCTTGAGCAATACTGATTCCTGATTTTGTTGCAAATTTGAATCCGATATCTTTTAGGTTGTCAGCTAGTATACTTGTGGCTTTTTCACTTACGTTTTCGTAACATTCTGTAACGATGTTGCTTAATTGTTTTTTGCCAATACTTTCGTTGTAGTATGGTAGACCTTCTGGAAGGAAACTGTTGAAGATTAAACGTCCAACTGTTGTTTCTAGAATTTCACCGTTTGTCCATCTAGCTTTTACAGGTGCTTGAAGATGTACATGGCCTGCTTGGTAAGCAAATACTGCTTCTTCTACGTCTGCAAATGCCATACCTTCTCCTTTTTCGCCTTCTGTCATTTTTGTTAGATAGTAGCATCCAAGTACCATGTCTTGTGTAGGTGTAACGATAGGTTCTCCGGCTGATGGTTTAAGTAAGTTTTTAGCAGAAACCATAAGGTTTTTAGCTTCGTGTTGAGCTGAAGCTGATAGGGGAACGTGGATCGCCATTTGGTCACCATCGAAGTCGGCATTGAAGGCCGCACAAACTAGTGGATGAACTTGGATAGCTTTACCTTCGATTAGGATAGGTTGGAAAGCTTGGATACCAAGTCTGTGTAGAGTAGGAGCACGGTTTAGAAGTACGTAGTGATCTTTTGTAACGTCTTCTAGAATGTCCCAAACTTCACGCTTATTGCTTAAGATTAGTTTTTCTGCATTTTTAATATTGTGGGCATATCCATCTCTAATTAAACGACCAATGATAAATGGTTTGAATAGCTCAAGTGCCATAATTTTTGGCACACCACATTGATGTAATTTTAGTTTTGGACCAATGATAATTACTGAACGACCTGAGTAATCCACACGTTTACCAAGTAAGTTTTGTCTGAAACGACCTTGCTTACCTTTAAGCATGTCTGATAGTGAGCGTAGTTTTCTCTTGTCTCCTGAGCTGAATACAGTTTTACCTGCACGAGCTGAGTTGTTTAGAAGTGTATCTACAGCTTCTTGAAGCATTCTCTTTTCATTTCTACAGATTACTTCAGGTGCACCGATAGACATAAGTCTCTTTAGACGATTGTTTCTGTTGATAACACGTCTGTATAGATCGTTTAAGTCTGATGCTGCGAAACGACCACCGTCTAGTTGTACCATTGGACGTAGGTCTGGTGGGATAACTGGTAGTGTTGTCATGATGAACCATTCTGGCTTGATGCCTGATTTAAGCAAGCTTCCAGCTAGTTTGATTCTCTTGATGATTTTCTTTTTCTTTTGACCCGCGCTTCTCTTTGATTCTTTTTTAAGTTCTTTGATTAATTCTTCGAAGTTAATGTTGCCGATGATTTCACGGATAGTTTCCGCTCCTGTTCCGGCTTTGAAGATGTGACCAAACTTCATTGCAATCTTTCTGTACTCGATTTCGCTAAATACAGCACCAACTTGTAATTTTTCTAGGTGGTCTTTTGTTTCTGAATTTTGGAAATCTAGTTCTTCAATTTTGCGTGTGAACTCTGTTTCAAGTTCTTGCATTGCTTTCTTGTTTAGCTTTTTGTCTTCGATTTTTTCTACTTCTAGAGATTGAACTTTGAATTCTTGTTGAATGTCTTTTTTGTGACTAGCGTATTCTGTTTGAAGCTGGCTCAAAGCTTCTTTAACGCCTTCTTGGTCAACTTCTGAAACAACATAAGCTGCAAAGTATACAACTTGTTCTAGGGTTTTGATTGGAAGATCAAGAAGTAGTCCAAGACGACTTGGTGTTGATCTTAAAAACCAAATGTGTGTTACAGGTACTGCAAGTTTGATGTGTGCCATACGTTCACGACGCACAGATGAGTGAGTAACTTCTACTCCACATTTTTCACAGATTACTCCTTTGTAACGTACTCTTTTGTATTTACCACAGTAACATTCGTAGTTTTTAGTTGGTCCGAAAATCTTTTCACAGAAAAGACCGTCTCTTTCCGGTTTTTGTGTACGATAGTTAATCGTTTCCGGTTTTTTTACTTCACCATGAGACCAAGCCATGATCTCTTCTGGTGAAGCTACAGATAGAGAGATCGCATCGAAGCGACTTCTCGGCTGTTGCTGATTTTTAGTTTGATTATCTTGATGAGCCATAAGATAGTTTTTAGTTGGTAGGGGAGAAATAAAATTTTTACAAACCTAGATCTCTATCAATTGAGTTGTGGTTTGAATCTGATGGTGCAGAGTAATCGTCCATTACTGCATCTAAATCCATGTCATCAACTGGAGGAAGGTCTAAATTTTCTCCTACTGCTGCACTTACAGCCATGTCGATGCTTGAATCTTCATTTTTAGATCCACGTTTTTCTAAGATGATCATATCTTGAACAACGATTTCTGTTTTGAATTTTTTAATTCCTTCTGGACTGTCCCAGCTTCTTGTTTTTAGGTAACCTTCAACGTATACAAGGTTTCCTTTTTTAAGATATTCTGAACAGATTTCTGCAAGTCTTGCCCATGCTACACATTCGTGAAATTCTGCTGATGATTTTCCATCTCCTTCTTTTGTTGTCCATTGACGGTTTGTAGCGATTCCAAATGTTGTTACGCTTTGACCGTTTGGTGTTTGGCGTAGTTCTGGATCACGAGTTAGGTTACCGATTAGGATTACTTTGTTTACACTTCTCATATTTTTACGATTAATGATTTAATAAATTAATATTTGATATAGATTTGTTATTATTCGAAGTCTTCTAGATCAGCAGGGTCTAAATCTGCTTCTAGATCTTCGTCTAGAGCGTCTTCGTCGAACTCTAGATCGTCGATGCTTGTTTCTACATCGTCTTCTAGATCACTTTCGTCTAGTCCTTCTAGATTTCCAGATTCTAGTGAGGTGTTATCGCTTGCTTCTGCAATTTCTTTTTTTACAGCTGGTTCGATGTCATCTCTTATTTCTGGATCTTCTTCTAGAACTTCGTCTGGTGGCATTTCATCAACATATTCTTCTGTTTCCATTAGTTTTACTGATAAACCAAGACTTTGAAGCTCTTTTACAAGAACGTTGAATGATTCTGGTACACGAGGTTTTCTAATTGCTTCACCTTTAACGATTGATTCGTAAGCTTTTGATCTTCCGTATACATCATCAGATTTGATTGTCAGCATTTCTTGCAGGATGTGTGCTGCACCGTAAGCTTCAAGTGCCCACACCTCCATTTCTCCGAACCTTTGTCCACCGTGTTGAGCTTTACCTCCAAGTGGCTGTTGTGTAACAAGTGAGTATGGACCAACTGAACGAGCATGGATTTTATCTTCAACTAAGTGGCTTAGCTTCATGATATATGTGATACCAACTGTTACCGGTTTGTCGAATTTTTCACCTGTTTTACCATCATATAGATCTACTTTTCCACTTTCTGGTAATCCAGCTTTGATTAGCTGTCTTGTAATTTCTTCTGTTGGTACACCGTTTAGGGCAGGAGTTGCAACTGTGATGCTTTGTTCTCTTGCAGCCCATCCAAGATGTGTTTCTAGGATTTGACCGATATTCATACGACTAGATACACCAAGTGGATTTAAAATGATGTCTACTGGCGTTCCGTCTGGTAGGAATGGCATGTCTTCTTGAGGTACGATAATTGAGATCACACCTTTGTTACCGTGACGACCGGCAATCTTATCTCCAACTGAGATTTTTCTTGTTTGTGCAACATTAACTTTGATTTGTCTTAGAACACCTGTTGGAAGTTCATCACCGTTTTCTTTTGTGAATAATTGAACTCCTACAACTTTTCCACCTTCTCCACCTGGAAGTTTTAGTGAAGTGTCTTTTACGTCACGAGCTTTGTCTCCGAAGATTGCTCTTAGAAGTCTTTCTTCAGCTGTTAGTTCAGTTTCACCTTTTGGTGTAATTTTACCAACTAGGATATCTCCTTCGTGAACAGTTGCACCTATGCGTACGATACCATCTTCATCTAGGTCTTTTAGTTTTGTATCTCCTACGTTAGGGATGTCTCTTGTGATAATTTCTGGTCCTAGTTTTGTTTCACGAACATCTACTGTAAATGTTTCGATGTGTACTGAGTCGTATAAACCATTTCTTACAACATTGTCTGAGATGATTACGGCATCTTCGAAGTTGTAACCTTCCCATGTCATGTAGGCAACGAGTAGGTTTTGACCAAGAGCAAGTTCTCCGTTATCGATAGCTGGACCGTCGGCAAGTACATCACCTTTTTTAACTTTTTGTCCGCTTTGAACAACAGTTCTTTGGTGAATACATGTACCTTGGTTTGATCTTTCGTAGTTTTGTAGTGCGTATGTTGATTGTTTACCGTTTGCATATACAACTGTGATTTCTGCACCGTCTGCATATGTAACTGTACCGTCTTGTTCCGCAATAACAACTTGTCCGGAACTTTTAGCGGCCATTTCTTCGATACCTGTACCTACGATAGGAGTTTTAGGTGCGATTAGTGATACTGCTTGACGTTGCATGTTTGAACCCATCGATGCACGAGTATTATCGTCATGTTCCAAGAATGGAATTAGAGATGTTGTGATTGAGATGATTTGTTTTGGAGAAATATCGATGTGAGTAACATCATTAATGTGTACTAAGTTTGGTTCACCACTTTTACGAGCAGATACACGAGTTTCTGTGAATTGTCCGATTTCGTCTACTTCTGAGTTGGCTTGCGCTACTACGAATTCTTCCTCTTCGTCAGCATCGAAGTATTTAATTTCTCCTGTTCCGTATGGACGAACCTTGATTTCGTCTACTTTTAGTTTAGCAATTTTTTTAGCCATTGCTTCGTCTACTACGTCTCCAGCTTTTGCAATGCCTTGAATACTTTCTCTAAGTACACGACCAACCATGTGTTTGTCGTCGGGTTTTACAACAGATTTTACTTCTCTGTATGGAGTTTCGATAAATCCGTATTCGTTTACACGAGCGTAGTTTGCTAAATGTACAACTAGACCGATGTTAGGTCCTTCAGGTGTAGCAATAGGACAAATACGTCCGTAGTGAGATTGGTGTACGTCACGTACGTCGAATGATGCACGTTCACGAGAAAGTCCTCCTGGACCCATAGCTGAAAGTCTTCTCTTATGTTCAAGTTCTGAAAGTGGATTTGTTTGATCCATGAACTGTGAAAGTTGAGAGCTTGCGTAGAATTCTCTTAGAGCTGCTGTGATTGGTCTTGAGTTGATTAGTTGAGTTGGAGTAACTGTTTCAAGATCCATTACTGTCATTCTGTCTTTTGCAATACGGTCTGTACGCAGAAGACCAACGCGGAATTTGTTTTGTACTAGTTCACCAACCGCACGAATTCTTCTGTTTGATAGGTGATCGATATCATCTGGCATTGCATCACCATTGTTTAGTTTGATGAGATGTTTGATGATTAGTACTAAATCTTCAATTTGGAAAGTGTGATACTTTTTCTTGTTTGGAGTATCAAGTTTGAATCTCTTGTTTAGTTTGTAACGAGCTACTGGACCCATATCGTATTTTCTATAATCGAAGAACATAGAATCGATAAGTGCTTTAGCGTTTTCTGTTGTAGCTAGGTCTCCAGGACGGATCTTTTTGTAAATGTTTTGGTAAGCTTCGTCTACTGTTTTTGCGTTGTCTTTTTCTAGTGTGTTTAGAATGTAATCGTGTTCGATGTCTGTGATTGAATCTTTGAATAGTTCGATGATTTTGCTATCTGTGTCGTATCCGAAAACGCGTAGTAGGGAAGTGATAGGGATTTTACGCTTACGATCGATTTTAACTGCAATAATTCCTTTTTTGTCTGTTTCGATTTCAAGCCATGCACCACGTTTTGGGATGATTTTAGCTGCATTCATTCCAGGTGCTGCGCTGTTTCTTGAGAAGAAAACACCAGGTGAACGAACGATTTGTGATACCACAACTCTTTCGATACCGTTGATGATGAATGTTCCACGAGTAGTCATAAGTGGGACATTTCCTAGGAATACATCTTGTTCTTTAATTTCTCCAGTCTCTTTGTTGATAAGTTGTACGTGTACTTTTAGTGGAGCTTCGAATGTAAGGTTTTTGTTTTTTGCTTCTTCTGCGTTGTACTTGATTTCTCCAAGTGAGTGATCAAGAAAGTGTAGTTCAAGTTTTTTACCTGAAAAATCTTGAATAGGTGAAACCTCATCAAGTAGTTCTCTAATACCTTGGTTTAGGAACCATTCATAAGAATCGAGTTGGATCTCGATTAGATTAGGCATTTGTACTTTTTTGTCGATTTGATCAGTAAAGTACTTTCTCTTACTGTTCATCACCATAATATCTTTAGTGATGGGTACTTGAGATGGGTATACAACATCGCGTTTTACTGTTGACGAAGTTGATTCTTGAGTTTTTTCTTTAGCGGAAGTTTTTTTTGTTTTAGTTGCAGTTGAAGCTTTTTTTGGCATAATTAAAGTTGGTAAGGACTTATATTTGGTCTTATACAAGCGAAAATAGCACTTGTTAATAGAAAGACGCAAAATCCTTACTCATCCGTGTAGGTCTTTTCTAAAAATCTGTGAGTATTCTATGGATTTTTGGGGGGATGTCAAGGAAAAATTTTGGCCTTTAACTTTCGCCTCTTTTGTTCCGGTTCGGAGTTTTGATAAATCAATGCTTCAAATGCTGAAATCTTAAAACTCGGGAATGGTGGGGATGGGGGTGTTTAGTTTTGTTTGCTTTGCTACGGCCCGCTTTGGCCTGATTGGCTTGCGCCATCAGCCAAACGGTCTACGCAAAAAAATGTTACTGCGTGAGGCCATTCCCTTAAAGACAGTTAAGATGTTTAACCACATTTTTCAGCAAGATTTATTAGCAAAACTCCTCAAGTCACAATGAGGGCGAAGTGAAGGGCTAGGGTGGTGATTATCTTAAACTTAAAATTAGAGGGTTTTCGGTGATCCATGTTTTGTCTCCTGCTTGTTCAACTTTTATTGACATCCATTGAACGCCATGTTGTGTGACTATGATGTATTTGAATTCTTTTGCTGTGTTTGTGAGTCCTGCAAGTGTACTTGTGAGATTTGATGGAGTTACTTCTTTCTCGTCGATGAATATTCTTACGCCGCCGTATGTAAAAGTTTGAATTAATTTATCGGTTACGATTTTGTTTAGCGAGTCTTTGTGTGGGTCGAAGTTGCTATGTAATATGCAAGTCGTTTCTTCACAAGCTTGTGGAAGTAGATTGTTGATGGCTTTTATATCAATTGGGGTATTGCGTTGAAAAGCTGCTTTGATGTCATTCCTTAGTATTTCATGTTCTGTAGGTTCTGGTTTTGTATAGAAAGATTCTAGTATTGCACGCTGTGATTCTAGAAGTGCTTTTAGTTCGTTTAGCTCAATAGCTGTGTCTGAAAGTAAAACTATCTCTGAAACTTCGGGTATTGTGTTGTTGTCTAATGCTGCTTTGATTCTTATTTTAGAAGTTGTTTGGTCTATATCTCTGACCAATTGTTCTCTTGTAGGTAATCTTTCTGCAAAATCGTCTGGTTGGTGTAATGACATATTGGCTTTTTATTGATTGTGTTTTGGCGGTTGAGTTTAATTTTGCTAGCCTTCTTTGTCAAATTTATCTTTATTTAATTCTATCCCTTCCTCCCATGTATGGTCTTAACACTTCTGGGATTGTTACTGTACCGTCGGCGTTTTGGTAGTTTTCGAGGATGGCAACTAGGGTACGGGCTACCGCTATGGCTGTGCCGTTTAGGGTGTGGGCGTATTGAAGTTTACCATCTGAGTCTTTGTATTTGATCTTTGCGCGGCGGGCTTGGAAATCTGTGCAGTTTGAGCAAGATGTGAGTTCGCGGAATTTTCCTTGGGTTGGGATCCATACTTCGATGTCGTATTTTTTGGCTGCTGGAGCGCCGAGATCGCCTCCGCAGATGTTTAGAACTTGGTAGTGGAAGCCTAGATCTTGCATGATTTCTTCTTCGGTTTCGCGGATTAGTTCGTGTTCTTGTTCGGATTTGTCTGGATGGCAGAAAGAGAACATTTCGATTTTGTCGAATTGGTGGACACGGATGATTCCGGCTGTGTCTTTTCCATATGAGCCAGCTTCGCGACGGAAACATGGTGAGAATCCGCAGTAGCGTGTTGGTGTTTCTGGTGTTAAGTCGATAGTTTCTGAGGCGTGTAGCATTGTGAGGGGAACTTCGGATGTTCCTACTAGGTAAAGATCGTCTTCTTCTGGGTTTACGTGGTAGATTTCGCTTCTGTCTGCTGGGAAAAATCCTGTGGCATACATGGCTTCTTCTTTTACAAGTACTGGGGGAATAACTGGGCAGAAACCTTTAGATGTAAGTTTGTGAATTACGTGTTGAAGTAGGGCGAATTCTAGAAGGGCTGCATCACCTTTAAGGTAGTAGAAACGAGCGCCTGAGGTGCGAGTTCCGCGTTCGATGTCGATTATATCTAGTTCTTTTCCTAGTGTGATGTGATCTTTTGGTTCGAAATCAAATTCTGGTTTTTTGCCGTGAGTTGAAACAACTTGGTTTTCTTCTTCACCTTTTCCTTCCGGCACTGATGCTAAAGGTGGATTTGGAACGTAGGCTGCTAGTTGGTCGATTTGAGTTTCGATTTGTTCTAATTCCGGTTCGAGGTTTTTGATTTCTTCTTTTACTTTTGTCATTTCCTCTAGGAGAGGTGCTTTGTTTTCTGTTTGTGGAATTAGCTTAGAAACCTCATTTTGGCGAGCGCGCAGTTCTTCGATTTTTTGGATTGTTGATTTGCGGTCCTCGTTTAGTGCGAGGATTTTATCTATATCTATTTGAACATTTTTTTTTGCGGCTCCGGCTTTGATTGCTTCTGGATTTTCTGTGATGAATTTGATGTCTAACATTTTTGTGGGTTATTTCTTGTGGGAGTATAGCTTTGAGGGGTTTGTGGTGTCAATGTGGGTGTGAGGTGGGGCTGGGGATGGCGGGGTGTTGTGGCGGTGTGTAGCGTGTGGCGTGGGCGTGTGGCGTGGGCGGATTTTAATGAAGGTGATTATGCAATAGTTTGGCGGAAATGGCGAGGATATCCCCGGGGATGGGATTTTGGCGATTTTTTTTCGTGGGGAAATGGGGGCAAAGTTAGATTTTTTGAGTTTTTTGATGGAAGTAAGTGGGGGCGCGCGTCAGAGGGCTTTTATGGTGTTTTAGGGCTGGATTTTCAGCGTTAAAATCTATGGATTTTTGGCTTTCTGCTGCGGATT
>PFDP01000006.1 GCA_002772535.1 Candidatus Peregrinibacteria bacterium CG10_big_fil_rev_8_21_14_0_10_36_19
ATTAAGGAAAAGTTGGGGCTTGATGGTGATGAAGAAACTCTAAAAGTTGTTTTTCAACAATTTTTGGAATCTGGCAAGAATATCCCCGGGGATGAAAAATCTAAAAACAAAAAACAGCTTTCCGAAGCCAAAAATACCGCAGACACACAGCCAACGAAAAGCCACCCCATCAAAGCCCCTTCGGGAGAACACATCCCAGTTTCACGATATATCCCAGCAAAAATCCGCAAAGAAGCCATATCCAAAACCAACGGAAAATGCGCCTATCCAAACTGCACAAAATCCTATGAGCAGCTACATCATCAAGATTATTTCGCGCATACCCATAACCACAAAAACCTGATCCCTCTTTGCAAAATCCATCATGAGTTTATGCATAATGGGGTGGTGGCTGAAAGTGGGCCGAAAAAGTGGCAGATAAAACTGGGCGTTCCGAAAAATAGCTTTGATATGAAGTATAGAAGGGCGCGGCAAAAGTAGTGTCGGGAGGTAGGTAAAAAATTGTATGGAATAAGTTATTACTGTAAAATTTTTAATGTAATTAACTAAAATGTTGATAAAAATAATTCAAATCGGAAAAACTAAGGATGACTATTTGCGCAGTGGAGAGTCGGAGTTTTTGAAGCGTTTATCCGCTTTTTGCAAAATTGAAGTTATAACTTTACAAGATGAAGAGCGTGCATTGAATCATATTGGGGAATCCAAATTTGTACTTTTGGATGAATTAGGTATTCAAAAAACTTCAGTTGAGTTTTCGGATTTTTTGAAAACTTATAAAGACTACGGAGAAACCCTTATTTTTGTAATTGGTGGCGCTTTCGGTGTTAGTGATAGTATGAAAAAAAAGGCAGCACACATGATATCTCTTTCTAAAATGACATTCACTCATCAAATGATAAGAATTTTTCTTTTAGAGCAACTTTACAGAGCTATGTGCATTTTAACAGGTAAGGACTACCATCATTAGGATTTTTGTGTTATAATAGTGAGATGAAAAAATTATTATCACTATTATTTTTGGGACTTGGAGGGATTGTTTTGCTTTATTCGAATGGTAGCTCAAAAATAATGAGTGATGTTTTGAATATGGATTTTAAAGCTGAAGTTGCAGCTACAAAAGAAGAGTTGATAGAAAGAAATTTTACTAACTGGGTGCCTCAAATGTCTGAAACAGTAGAAGTGGTTCCAGAAAACAAGGAACTTAAAATACTGGCATTTGGCGATGTAATGCTAGGAAGATATGTGAGAGTTTTAATGGACAGATTTGGACAAAATTATCCGTTTGAAAAAATATACAATGACGGCTGGTTTTGGGATGCTGACGTAGTTCACGCAAATCTTGAAGGCCCAATAAAAGGAGAAGGTAAAAAAGGTGGCACTGCAATGGTGTTTTCATTTAATGAAGATGTCGCACCTCTTTTAAAAGATCACGGTTTTGATATGGTTTCGATAGCTAATAATCATGCACTTGATCAAGGTCCAACTGGTAGAGATACCACTATTGCAGCTTTAGATAGTGCTGGTGTTGGATGGTGTGGGCATCCTTCAGAAGAAGATCCTGAAAGTGTATATTATGGGGAAGCTAATGGTTCGAAATATGCATTTGTGTGCTTTCACGATATTAATACTAAAATTAATTCTGAAGATGCAGTGGATTTAATTTGGAATGTTAAAAAGAAAGTAGATTTTGTGATAGTTTCTGTACATTGGGGCTATGAATATAAGCATCAGCCAGACCAAAAAAGACAAGTAAAATTGGCACACTCTTTTATTGATGCCGGTGCGGATTTCATTATTGGTCATCATCCACATGTGGTTCAAAATTTTGAGGAATATAATGGAAGACTTATTTTCTATTCTCTGGGTAACTTTATCTTTGATCAATATTGGTCAAAAATGACGCAAGAAGAATTATCGATAGGAATAACTATGAATAAAGAAGGTGATGAAATTCATACGCGGGTTGACCTGTTTCCTATGAAAAGTAAGATGTCACAATCACAACTAATGAATGAAGATGAAAAAGCATCTTGGTTGAATGAATTTTTGAGTTATGGAACTTATGATGAGGAAACTGAAGAGCAAGTAAAAAATGGTTTTGTGGCAATATCGGGCAAATAGTGATAGGATCATAAAAAATAACTATTTTGCATATGAAGATTCTCTTTGGAGGGGCAGCGGGTGAAGTTACAGGATCAAAACACCTTGTTACTTTTAATGGTAAAAAAATTCTTCTAGACTGTGGAATGTTTCAAGGCCACAGAAAAGAGTCAGAAGAAAAAAATAAGCATTTTTTCTGGGATCCAAAAGAAATTGATGCAGTTGTACTTTCACATGCTCACATGGATCATAGTGGAATATTACCTTTTCTATATAAAGAAGGTTATAGAGGTCCAATTTATTGTACTCATGCTACGAGAGATCTTTGCGCCTATATGTTAGCAGATAGTGCTTATATTCAAGAAAGAGAAGTAGAATGGATGAAAGAGAAGAAAAAGTTTAAGGAAGGTGAAGATATGGAACCTTTATATGGAATTGAAGAAGCTGAGGCGGTAATGAAACAATTTGTCTCAATGGATTATGAAAAAGAATTTATTGTGGAAGATGGAGTGGCAGTATCTTTTCATGATGCTGGTCATATACTTGGATCAGCGTTGGTACATATCGTTTTTCATGACGCAAAAGAAAATAAGTACTTAAAATTTTGTTTTACTGGAGATCTTGGGCGTAGAGGTTTACCAATATTAAGAGACCCTCAACCAATACCGGAAACAGAATATTTAATTACAGAAACAACATATGGAAACAGACTTCATGCATCAATTCAAACAATTGAAGAAGATTTGGCTGCTGTAGTGAACCAAGTTGCAGAAGCTGGTGGTAAATTAATTATTCCTGCCTTTGCATTAGAGAGAACTCAAGAAATTGTTTACCATTTGAATTTATTACAAAAGCAAAATATGATTCCGGATATACCGGTTTATGTAGATAGTCCTTTAGCTGGAAATGTAACAGAAGTGTTCCGCAGACACATGGAATGTTTTGACAAAAAAACTCAGGAAGAATTTTCGAATCAGGGGGATAATCCATTTGGTTTTGGAATGCTAAAATATACTCGTAGTGTTGAAGATTCCAAATCTTTGAATGAAAAAAGTGGCCCTATGATTATAGTTGCTGCTTCTGGAATGTGTGAACATGGAAGAGTTCTACATCACTTGAAAAATAATTTGGAAGATCCTAAAAATGTTGTTTTGATTGTTGGTTACCAAGCGGAAAATACGCTGGGAAGAAAATTGGTTAATGGTCAAAAAGAAGTGAATATTTTTGGCGAGGCTTATCAAGTTAGAGCTTCGGTTTATGTAATGGATGCTTTTTCAGGACATGCTGATAGAAGTGATCTTCTAGATTATATTAGTCACGTAAAGGGAATAAAGAAAATATTCTTAGTACATGGTGAACAAACTCAACTTGAGGCATTTAAGGGTGCACTAGCTGAGAATAACTATAATGACGTTTACATCCCTAAGTATGGAGAAGAAGTAGAAATTCCTTTTGAATAATTAGTTCCTCTTCTTTAAAAAAACAAATAGTCCTATAGCTGCGGTTGATATTAAAACTAGAGTTATGGGATTTTTTGTTACATCATTAGATTCTTTTATATTTTTTACATCTTGCTTGCCTATGGTAGTTTTTTGGATTTCCGTTTGAGGTATGTTGGCAAGATATTCTCTAATTGGGTTATTACCCTCTACATAATTATTGCCGTCAATAAGCAATGGCACTCCCCCTGCTGTGTAATTTAATTCTTTAGACTTTTTCAGATACAACTCTTGATTGTTTTTATTCTGATAAATTTCATATTCTTTAATGTCGTTAAGGTTGTAAAGATCGTTTGCTGATAAGTAATCTTTGAGCTCTAAACAGTGAGAACATTTTTCACTTGTAAAAAGCATCATTTCGGCATAAGCAGTAGTGTTGAAAATTAGTAACAAAAAGGTAAATAGAAATATTTTTTTAATCATGTTTTTATTATAGCAGTTTTGTTTTTTTGTGCTTAATTTTCCTTATTTTTTTATATTTAGAAAAACTGTCAATAAATTTTTTGGGTAGTCGTTTGACATACAGGGGGGGTACTGTACAATCCATGCTCGATAGAGGGATTTAAAAAAATATTTTTCTCTATTTGTTCCTTGGGAAAATAGGTCATTTTCTACCCAAAATAAAGGGCCTGATCTGATTATTTCCTTCTGAAAAATCTGTTGCACAATTGTGTATTCGGGAAATTTGTTTGTGAACCGTCGCCGGTAAACTTCCCCAATACATTAAGCTGCCAGTCAGAAGAGCAGCTTAAGAGGGAGGGTGCTATGCTATCTTGGTGTTAACAGCACTGGGCATACCATCCAGAGAACCTCGTCAGGAAAAATTTTTGTTGGTTTTGATGCGTCTTAGAGTGAGTGCTTTGTGATAATTGAGCACTAGTGTGTTGCAGTGTTGATCGCCTTTCAGGCTTGATCCGCTCAACCATCTGGTTACCAATTTTCACTTCAGTGCCGTCTTTGGCTCGTTTTTTTCTTTTGGGATGGGGTCTTCCAGCATCGTAAGGTGCAAGGAGGAAGTATTGAGTGGTCCTTGCTGATCATTCAAAAACCCAACACCCCCCAATTCGGCATCGCGAAGATGCCAGAAAATCGGCACTTATAGTGCCAACCTACCAAGTGAAATCCCCGAAAAAGGGAGGCTTAAGTCGTGAGTTTCGCGGCAAAAAAGCTTCCCCTTTGGGTGGAAAGCGGCCAAAACCGCTTGCAACACTTCCCCTTAAGTCTTTATGGGAGGGGTGTCGCACACTCAAGGAATTTGGCCCCGGTTGATGTTGTTCTACAACTTCCCGGGGCTCTTTTCCATTCATTTAACTTGTAGCTAATTTCTATGTAAGGTAGATTCTTTTGTGATGAAAATTATAATTTTTGATACAGAAACAACGGGATTACCATCTACTCAGCTAGAGCTTGAGAAGCAGCCTCATGTATGCCAATTTGCGGCAATTATATATGAGTGTGATGGATATTCTTTGAGAGAAATTAGAAGGATTAATCATTTAATAAAACCTCCTGTGAGTATCCCACAAGAGTGTGTTTATGTTCATGGAATTTCAGATGAAAAAGTAGCAAATTCCCCAAGTTTTTCAGAAGTTGCAGATATTATTGTAGAAGCTTTTCATGGATCCGATGTAGCAGTTGCCCACAATATAAGTTTCGATGAACAAGTTATACAAGCGGAATTAAAGCGTTTGAATTATGGTATAGATTTTTTACCATCTCAGACCTTTGATACCATGAAAGAAACAAAAGAACTTTGCAGACTACCTGGTAGAAACCCTGGTACATATAAATCTCCAAGGTTGCTAGAGTTATATCAACACCTTTTTGGTACACATTTTGAAGGTGCTCATGATGCCATGTATGATGTTGAAGCAACTGGAAAATGCCTTGCTGCACTTTTATCGAAAGGTATTTTTAAGCCGCAAGAACCGGTACAGAATCAATTATTTTAACCTCATTTTATGTCTAGAGATTTTAAATATTATCCAGAGGATTTTGGTGCGCTAACTGTGAAAGTGAAGCACATGGATTTAACTTTTGATATGTATGAACAGGAAACATTTGTGAGTTCCGATCTACATTTAAAGGCATTAGAAAATATTAAGAGTTTAGATTTGAATGCTAAGAATTTGGAAATTTTGAAAGTGCAGGTAGATATGGAAGAAAGCAAATTTGAGTACTTGAAAGACGAAGATATTTTAAGAGTATATTTTGCAAACGAAATTGAAGAAGGAGAAGATTTTGTAATTCATACAGAAAGCATTTGTAGACCAACTTCTAATATTCTGGAAGGTCTTTACTATGATGAAACTCCGGCTGGATGTCCGTGTCAGCAGATTACTCAGTGCCAACAATGGGGATTCCAAAGAATTGTACCGTGTATAGATGACATGACCGCAAAATGTACATATAAAACTGAAATTATTGCTGATGAAAGGTATACAAATTTGATATCAAATGGAGATGTTTCTCTAGAAATTGAAAGTGTGGGAGAAGGTAGAAAAAAAATAAAATACGACAACATTATTACTCCAATGGCCACCTATCTTTTCTTTTTAGGTGTTGGTACTTATGCAACTTTTAAGAAAGAGTTTACATATCCAGATGGAGATAAATTTATGTTGGAACTTTTGGTACCTCCAAATTCCGATGAAGAAATTGCAATGAAAGCCTTGGAGGTTTTGCATGATGCAATTATGTGGGTTTATTTATTTACCGGTCCTGATAAATATAAAAACTGGGATAAATCTATGAAAATTTGGAATGGCGAAAAAGTTGATATGAAGGGAATGACTTTTGGTTATAAATATACCGGAACTGTTTATAGGGAAATTGGAATGCAGAATAGCGATTTTGGTGGCATGGAGAATGTTGGAAATACAACTATTACCACAAATAGGATAATGCCTTTTCCAGAAATGACAGATGGAAGTTTTGAATATATGGTGCGTGTGAAAGTTCACGAGTTTTATCATAATCTAAATGGTTCGGAGGTTACCGGAAGGAGCCCATTTGAAATTTGGCTTAACGAGGCTGTAACTGTTTTTATTGAGCAAGAATATCATGAGTTTGTTTTTGGGCGCGAGTATTCGCGTTTGGATACAGTTTTAACTTTGCTCGCGCCTGGTGGTGGAACTTTTGCTGGCGACGATAATGTTTCTGCCATGCCAATTGAGCCAGATGGATTTAACGACTGTAATGAACTTATTACCGGTGTTACTTATGTAAAAGCCCCGGAATTTGTAAAGATGATTGAGCGCTTAATGGGGCAAGAGGTTTTTGTGAAAGGCTTAGCTTTATACCATGGTAGATATAAACACTCTAATGCCACTAGAGCACAATGGGTTGAGGCAATGGAGGAAGCTAGTGGGAAAAACTTTCAACGCATGGCACAAACTTGGCTTAAGCAGGCTTCATATCCGAAAGTAAATGTGGTAGGAGCTTATGATTCCACAGAGCGCACATATACTTTAAAACTAACTCAAAGTGGATTTAAAGATGGTATGCATTGGGAATTTCCATTTTTAGCAGCTATCTGTGATGCAGATGGAAAAGATTTAGATGAAAAATTATATTGGGTTAAAGATGTGAAAAGTGAGATTGTCTTTGAAAATGTTGATGAACCAGCATTTGTATCTTTAAATAGAGATTACTCATTTTTTGGAAAAGTTTTCTATGAAGTAAGTGAAGATCAATTATATTTACAGGTGAGAAAAGACTCTGATCTGATAAATAGATACATGGCTTTTTATAGACTTTCTGAAATAGAAAAAATGAATATTTTAAGTGGTGGTGATGTTAGTGAAAAATTTGTGGATTTATATTTTGAGATTCTAAATGATGAAAACTTGATGGCCAAAGTTAGTACAGAAATTTTAACAATTTTTGAAGCCGTAGAAGATGAAAAATTTGCACATGCCTATAGAGATCTATATGAGGCTGTTAAGAAAATTAAAGTAGCTGTTGCTGAGAAATATAGGGATGAACTAATTTCATTGTACAAAAAATATAGTCATACAAATATTAGTGGGGCTTATTTAGAGGTTGCAAATGCAAAAATAAAGGCTAGGCAGGTTAAAAATGTTTGCCTCTCCATTTTAGCAAAACTAGAAGAAAAAGAGGTGTGGGATATGATGCGTGAACAATTTCAAAATGCTGAATGCGCTACAGATAAAGTGGCTGCATTTAGTCTTTATATAAACAGTGAAGCCCCTGATAAAATTGAAATTTTGGAGGCATATGAAAAAGAGGCTTCTCAAAATCTAGTAAGTTGGGAAAGTTTTCTAGGCTGTGTTTCGGGTAATGATAGCGATGATATGCTAGAAATAATTAAGAGAGTAGAAAAATCTGAATCGTTTAGAATTGATCAGGCAAATGATCAGAGGGCACTATACGCAAGATTTGCGGGCAACAGAAAAAGATCACTTTTAACACCAGAAGGACGTGAGTTTTTAAAGGAATCTATTCTGAAACTCGCACCAATAAATGAATATAGTTGCTTATATGTAATAAAACCATTTGGTAACATAGATAAAATTGCCGAAGAACATCAGGCTGATCTTGTGAGGGTTTTAATGGATGTAAAGGCTGCACTTGATCCAAAAAAAGTCCCTAGCGTATTTAATACAATTGAAAGAATTTTGAAGGGTTCACCGAATGGAGTAAAGAGATTTGAAAATTTACAATAGTGGTTGTTTTATGTTATAATATTGGGAAATGATAAATAACAAATGAGTTTAGAAAGCGCTCCACAAATAACTGAAAATTTTTCTAGAAAGGCTAGGTATAGCCGCTCCTTTTTAGAAAAAAATGGCTTGGATTATGATTTGTTAATGGAAAAAACTAAAAAGTCAGTTGGCTTGGAAATTACTCAAGAGGATTTTGAAAATGATTCCAAATTAGTTGATTTTGTGAAGCAATTACAAACAGCATTAGGATTTCCAGATGTGGAAAACGCAAGAGGTAGAGATGGGATGCTTGGCCCATATACTTTAAAAAAATTAATTGAAACATCTTCTAATGAGGAAAGAGATGAACTTAAAGATGAAATTAAGTCTAATCAGGAGATCGTTAATTCTGGGACGGAACAAAATATGAAAAATATTATGGAGCAATATCAAGGTAAATATGAAATTGTTAGATTTTCTGGAAATGGAAATAGAACTGTTGCAATCTATATTCCTCCAAATTTTGATAAGAGTAAGCCTTCTGAAATAATTTATCATTTTCATGGAACACATAGTCATTTAGTTGGTGAAAAATTGCCGATTCTAGATGGTGGCTCTAAATACTATAATTCAAGAGCTGGGAAACTGTCTGTTGGAGAAAATAGGTTTACTCAAGCAATTTCAACAATTAACAATCAAGTTGCAAAGGGAGAAAGAAATACAATTATTATATATCCACTTAGTGCTGGCAGAAGAGGCCCTGTCGGATCTGTTGGATATAAAAACGGTTATGATGAAAATTGGATGTCAAAAGATACCGGTGAAGATATGCAAACGCTTCATGATCAGACTATGGCAGAGCTATCAAAACTGGGATATGGTTCAATAAAACCTTCTGTTACTTTAACTGGGCATAGTGCTGGTGGTAAAGCTTTAACAAATATCTTATTATCTGGATTTAAAGCAGATAAAGTAAAATATTTAGATGCAAGTTATGGTTACTGGTTAAATAGCGGTTCTAAAGCAGCAGACCAAAACACAATCATTGAAGCTTACTACAGACCTAATACAGAAACTGATCAAAAAGGTTTGAACAAGATTAAGTACATAAAAAGCTCAGAGGAGCATGGAGATTTTATTTCCAAATTCATTTAAAACCAGGGTTGATTTTTGTTTTGTGAAGAATATAATTTTTCACACAAAAATCTTTAACCCAAGTAAACATGTTTAAAAACATTGTTGTAGGAGGACTATCTGGTGCGGTAGTTGCAGGTATTGTTTTAGGTATTTTTGTAAGTTTTTATAACCCCTCGAGTGAGCTGCCTGAAGCAAATAATGTAGCCGAATATTCCGATGATCACATTACACAAGAAGATTTGGTAATTGATGCAGTTAAGAAAAATAAGGATGCTGTAGTTTCAATTATTATTACTAAAGATGTTCCTGTATTGGAGCAATATTTTGATGAACAACCTTTAAATGATTTTTTTGGTTTTAATTTTCGAGTGCCAAAGTACAGACAAAATGGCACAGAAGAAAAACAAGTTGGTGGAGGTAGTGGGTTTATTGTAACCGAGGATGGTTATGTGGTTACCAATAAACACGTTGTTTCTGATGAAGAAGCATCATACACAGTTATTTTAAACAACGGAGAAAAATATGAAGCAAAAGTTTTGGCACGAGATCCTCTAAATGATGTAGCTATTTTGAAAATTGAGGCAAAGAATTTAGCTACTCTAAAATTTGCAGATTCGGATTCAATAGTGGTTGGACAAACTACAATTGCAATTGGTAACCCTCTATTAGAATTTAGCAATTCTGTTTCTGTTGGTGTGGTATCCGGGCTTTCCAGATCTATAGTTGCAGGAACTGGGCAAGGCAAATCTGAACAACTTGATGGCGTAATTCAAACTGATGCAGCTATTAATCCAGGTAATTCTGGAGGCCCACTTCTAAATTTAAAAGGTGAAGTTATTGGTGTGAATGTGGCGGTAGCAAGTGCAGAAAATATTGGATTTTCCCTCCCATCAAATATGGTAAAAAAAGTATTTGAATCTGTAAAAGAGCATGGAAAAATTGTGAGACCATTTTTGGGTATTAGATATGCTCCTATAACCAAAGAGCTCAAAGAAGCAAATAAACTGAGTGTAGATTATGGAGTAATAGTTTCACGCGGAGAAAAATCTACAGATTTAGCTGTTCTACCAGGATCTCCTGCAGATAAAGCAGGCCTACTAGAAAATGATATTATTTTGGAAATTGATGATAAAAAAGTTGATGATAAAACATCACTTGCAAGAATAGTGGCAGAAAAAAATGTTGGCGATAAAATTAAATTAAAAGTTCTTAGCAAAGGCAAAGAGAAAACTTTGGAAATTAAATTAGAAGCAATTCCAGAGTAGTTACTTTTTTTTGTGATAAACCGCAATAGCGAGCATTGTGGTTACTGGAACTGCTAAAATTAGTCCAACAGATCCAACCAGTGTGCGGATAACTTCTTCCGCCACTGGTTCTATATTTAGTATCTGATTTAACGGCTGAGCATAGTCCACAAAGAGTAATAAAAGTGGTAATGCTGAACCGGCATAAATTAAAATAAGCGTATTCACCATTGAAGAAATGTGATCACGCCCAACAGACATAGCCCTAGAATATAATTCTGATTTACTAATATTAGGATTAGCTCCCTTTAATTGTTTCACAATAGAGGCCTGAGAAATTGTAATATCATCTAGCACTCCCAAAAGTCCTAATAACATTCCAGAAAGTAACAGGCCTTTGAAATTTATTTTTTCGGCAGTTTCTACTTGTAGATACGATGCTTCTTCGGAAGATAACCCTGTGAGATTCCCAAGTTTTGCGAAAAAAGTTGCAAGTAAACCTGCAAATATTAAAGTGGCAATCGTTGAAATGGCAGCAATAGTTGTTTTTTTACTCATGCCATGTGAGGAATAAAAAGTTGCCGGAATAATTAACACCGCACTTAAAATTGCCGCTGTAATGGGATTTGTACCGTTAAGAATCAGTGGCAAAGTAATATTAAAAAGAATAATAAATGAAAGCAAAAGACCCACAACTGACCCAATTCCTTGCCAACCAGTAATAATAATTACTGTTAAAATAAATAGAAAAGCTAAGCCCATTAAAACTCCTGTACGCTTGTAGTCAGAAATATAATAACCTGCACTGTTTTCTGGGTTTAAGTCTTGCTGTAAAACAACTTCATCCCCCACCTTAAATTCACGACGATTAAGGTATAAACTTTGATCTTCTACTACTGTTATTTGTTTTCCTTTCTCTTCACCTGAATCGATTTTAAGTGTTAGCTCCATTCTTTCATCACCATAATCTGTAACTTCTTGTACTTCGGCTGATACTGCTTTTTGATTTTGGTCGTTAATTTGTGGCTGATTTTTGATTGCAAAAAAGCTGTAACCTAAGCATAGAGCTAAGATGATTGAGAGTGAGATTTTGTATTTTTTTCCAGTTTGGTGGGTGTGAGAATGATCGTGTGTGTGGTCGTGATGATGTGACATAAAATTAAGATTGATTAAATAATGCACTTTGATGATATACTTAAATCATGAAATATTTAAGATTTTTATTGGTTTCGTTGGTTTTGTTTGTTTTTCAAGCCTGTGGTGAGAAGCCTGTGGATGTGAGCGTAGAGTTGCCACCTACACCAACCTTTGAAACAAATGAAGATATAAAACTTACTACCCCACAGCCTGGTGATGTTTTATCTGGCTCAATTTCTGTAAAAGGAGAGGCAAAAGGTTTTTGGTTTTTCGAAGCCCAACTTGATGTGGAAATAGTAGATGAAAAAGGAAACTTAATTGCAAAAACTTTCGCTTCTAGTATGGAAGATTGGATGACAACCGATTTCGTACCTTTCGAAGCCTACTTCGGAGTGTTAGACTTTGGAGAAAGTAAGGAAGGTAAGCTAATTCTAAAAAAAGCCAACGCGTCTGGACTCCCTGAGAATGATGCTAGTTTTGAAATTCCTGTTAAGTTTGGGAATTAGATAGTAAATCATCCCTTGTTGCTGAAGATAATTTGTCTATAGCATTAACTAAGTGTTCTTTTACTTCAGCATGCAAATTAGGATTTTTTTGCAATGCACGAAGTACTATTGCACTTTCTATTTTTAGCAATTGAAATTGCTTATCCCTGTCTGCTGTATTGGCTGCTAAATGTGCTAAATCTAAATTGCTTTGTCCTTTTTCCATTATAATATTTCAAATGATATATCTAGTTTATCGCAGGCTTGTTTAATTCTTTCTATGGGGAATCCATTGTATATCATGCCTTTGATATTATTCTTTATCCAAGCTTTGCTTGAGCTACTGGATAATGCTAGAAAATTTTCATATTCGTCAACCCATTTAGTGTGACTACCCGCCCCTTCGTCCTTAATTTGTACTAATCCACAAACTACGTAGAAGTCTTCCAAATCTTTTCTAGTGAAAAGTAAATTTGGCATTCTAAAACGCATTAATTTTTCTTCAGATTCATAAACATCAAATTCTTCAATTTGAAAATATTGGAATAATGGTTTGAGTGTATTAAATGTAACAGGATGTGTTTTTCTAAGTACATCATGTAGATCTTTGAGAATGTTAATTACTAAATCAGGGTCATCAAAATGTTTAAAGTAAGAGATAATTTCATTTATGTCATCATCTAGACCTTTTGGGAAACAATGACTAATCTGATCAGGATTTTCCCTATAAAAAGGCGTCTCAATTTCGTTAATCATATCTATGTAAAGAGATAAATATTCCTTACAATCAGGTGATACTGCTTCAATTGCCTCGTAGACACTATCTAAACTTTTTGTTTTTGTTTCTAAACTCATTGTAATATTATACCACAAATTTTACCACTAGTCATTATTTTTAAGAGCATTTTCTTGACCAAACACTCTTATTGCAATAGTATTGCAATAATGAAATATGTGGAATATGCAAAACTGGTTTTGAAAAACAACTCTTACCGTCTCACTGGGGCGCGTTGTGGTGTTTTAAAAGTTATTAGTGAGGCAATGTCCCCTCTTAACGCTTATGGGATAGCAGAAGCTGTTCGGGCGAGCGGTGATGAGGTTGATACGGTAACTGTTTATAGAATTTTGGAGGTTTTAGAAGAGTTAAAATTAGTTCATCAAGTGCGTGGTGGATATATGGCTTGTAAAGATTTTGAATGCTCTAATGCGAAACATTGTCATCACCAATTTATTTGTGAAAAATGTAGCAATGTTAGAGAAATTCATATAAATGATGCTGATTTTTTGAATCTATTAAACATAAACTTTCCTGATCTGAATTTTCGATCTCATTATTTTGAATTTTCTGGTCTTTGTGGAGGGTGTAAAAATTAACTAAAATATTATGTCTGAAGTTTGGATTTATTCGCTTGGTAGTGTGTTGCTTGTGAGTTTGGTGTCTCTTATTGGTATTTTTACAATTTCTTTAAGCTCTAAAACATTAAACAGGGTTCTTATTTATGTGATTAGCCTTTCTGCTGGCGCACTGATTGGAGATGCTTTTATTCATTTGTTACCGGAAATAGTGGAAGAAAATGGTTTTAACTTAAATATCTCTATATATGTAATTCTTGGAATTATTGGATCTTTTGCAATTGAGAAAATTATACATTGGAGACATTGTCATCACCCTACTACAAAGGATCATCCACATCCTTTTGCATTAATGAACTTGTTTGGTGATGCGGTTCACAATTTTATTGATGGTCTAATTATTGGAGCTGCGTATTTGGTAAGCATTCCTGTAGGAATCGCTACAACTTTTGCAGTAATTCTGCATGAAATACCTCAGGAAATTGGAGATTTTGGAGTTTTACTACATGGTGGTTTTTCTAAAAAGAAGGCTTTGCTTTTAAATTTTGGGATTGGTCTTGTGGCTGTTTTTGGTGCTGTTTTAGCTTTGATACTTGGGGAGGCGGCTGAAAATTTTCATGTATTTTTAGTTCCATTTGCGGCAGGAAGTTTTATCTATATTGCAGCAGCAGATTTAATTCCGGAATTGCATAAAGAAACCAAAGTTTCAAAATCGTTATTACAATTGTTTTGGTTTTGTATGGGAGTAGGAATTTTGGCACTACTTCTTCTTGTTGAAGCCTAAAATAAAAAAAACTCTCTGGCCAAGAGAGCGATTACTTTGTGGTTCGTATGAACTTACTTTGGATTATCTACGGAGTAAACTCGTAATCTGTAATGTTCATATCTACGACCGTGTTAATTATATATCGAGGTTATTAAATTTGTAAAGTTTTTTATTTTGGATTACCTGCGGTAAAATATATTTATGAACTTCCCAATAGATTTGTCACCAATTTTAATTAAAAAAGCTCAAGAACTTGGAGTTGAGGCATTTGATATTGAGGAAAAATTTATAACTGGAGGTGGTAGTGGAGGACAAAAAATTAATAAAACTGCCAGTTGTGTTCAGCTAAAACATTTGCCGAGTGGTACTTTAGTAAAGTGTCAAAAGCATAGAGAGCAAAGCAAAAATAGGCTTTCGGCTTATAAAATGCTGATCCTTAAAATTGAGGAAAAAATAAAAGGAAAAGAATCGGAAAAAGCTAAGAAAATTTTTAAGCTAAAAAAGCAAAAAGCGAAACGCAGCAAAAGAGCCAAAGAAAAAATCCTCGCGGATAAAGCCCACAGAAGCGAAATTAAGGAGACTAGGAAGGATTTGGTTTAATCAGGGGTTGATAAATTAGCACTTTAATGATCTAATATGCTCTTCTTAATAAACTTACATGTCTATTAAACTGGGTTGTAGAGACGAACATTTTGAGCAGAACTTTAAACTTCCTAAGATAGGAGAAGAAATAGAGGTTATAGAATTACAACATAGCCTATTTGATAGCTATTATAAACTAGGAATTTCAGAGTGCGGGGAGAATGATGAAAACAATTATGTCGAATACTCTCAAAAACTTATATCAGAACTATGGTATGCACTACGTGATGTAGTAATGGATCACAGCGTAATAGTTTTAAACCCTGTATTTCCAGAAAAAGAAGAATTAATAATATCTGATGAAGAAGTGGGATTTATTTTAGATAGAATTTCTAAGATGGTACAAGCAATCTTAAGTGGTTCGTATAATTCTATACTTGAGGTAAGGCCTAATCCAATACAAACTGTTAAAGATTATTTCCGTATATATTCAAGATCTGGAGATTCTTTTGTAAAGGTTAAAACTACTTCAAGAAGAAAACCAACTGAAATATGTGTTGATGAAGGTGAATATTTTTTAGGAGAAAATAACTATGTTGGTAATTTTAATGAAAAAAAACTTCAAGTAACCATTTCTGATTTTAGAGAAAAATTAGAAACATTATTTGATCTACTTTATGATTGTAAAATAGAAGATCCAGAAATTTTGAAATTATTTAGAGATGCTGTAATAGCAGTGAAAAATGGATTACACTCTGTTGGGGTGGTACATGGAGATTTTAAATTAACTAATATAGCTGTTATTGATAAGAAAGCTAAATTATTTGATCTAGAATCTTCATTTAAATCTGGTGAATTGGGAATTGTTCCACAAACAAAATCTTTTTCACTATTTTCATACCTACAGAAACCAATAGAAGAATTGAAAGATATTTTTGCAGTAGATAATGTAGCGATAGCAATTAGTTTATTGGATATGTTAGCGGTTTTGAGCAATGATAATGATAAAATAAAACAATTCATGGAGAACCTTCATCAATGTGCATGTGAGCCATGCGATTATGGAATTTACTCTAGAAAATCCCTTGCTGATACAATACAAAAAGATTTTTTCTGCTTCATTCCCGATAAATATGCAGATCTCAAACCTGTAATTTATTCGCTAATAGCTGGAGAAGATGAATATGGCATTGATGATGCCATAAAAGATTTAGATGCTTTTATAGCAAAAATTACTAGTACTCCTCCACCTCATCATAGTCTGCACCCGGTAGTTCAAGAGATTTAATGGTTGGTAAAGATGCACCAACAATTCCTTGAAGATCTCCGTACATTCCAGAAGTGCTCATTACTACTCTTTCAATTTCCTTGCTGCGCTTTTTCCAGATTCTTTCCATTGATCGGCGTTCTGTGTCGAGATCTATTTGCATGCTTGTGAAAGCTGAAACTATATTTTCGATGCGGTTTTTAAACTCGCTGCCGGATAAATAGTTGTAAAGTAGTTCCATTTTTTCGTCTTTCCCAACTAAAGATTGTTTTACTTGGCTTATTTGTGTGATGTGTAGCCTTAATACTGTAACTAAAGATAAAGCTGATTGGTAACTACAAATCCATACTCCCCCTTCAAATTTAAAATCTTTTACATCATCTGGAAGAGTTTGAGAAACGAGTAGGCAAACATCCGCTTTTGCAATGGCTTGGTCGTCCTTTAATTTTTTAATCCAATCGGCACTCCATGCTTTTGTGTTTTTTGATTCCCACAAAATAACCCCTGCCTTTTGACCAAAACTAGAGTTTACAGTTTGCACCAGATCTGCCCCTTTTACACCAGTTGGAACATCGGAAATTGTGTCCATTGGGAAGGCGTTTTGTAGCATAATTTTAAGATCGTCTTCTTGAACATCTCCTTGAATTTGCATGGATCCTTGCTCACTTTTTCTTTTGGCATCTTCCAAAGATCTTCTCAATTGTTCCATTTGTTTATCTTTTTCTGCCATCTTTAAACGCATTTCTTCGGAGGCATCTTTTTTTGCTTCTTCTGAAATTCTTTTTCTTTCTTCATCAAGCTTGCGTTCGATTTCCAGTTTCATATTTTTCTTTTCCTCTTCAATCTCACGCTTTTCTTTTCTCAACTCTAACTGCTCCTCACGCATTTTTTCCAACTGAGCATTTTTTTCTTCGTTGGTTTTTTTAAGATCCTTAAGTTCAATATCCAATTTTTCCTCGGCTTTCTTTTGAGCAACTTCCCACATTTTTAATTTCTCTGATTCTAGTTTTTTGGCAACTTGGGCATCTAAATTTTTTTCTTTTTCGCTAATTAATTTCTCTCTTTCAGAAATCTCTTTTTCCATTTCGGACTTAAGTTGATTTTGAATTTTTTCAGTAAGAGCGTCATTTAATGTGATACTGGTTGCGCATTTTGGACAAGTGATTGTTTGGTCTGTCATGTGAGGAATTTTTAAAGACTTAAGGCTTGTGGAAAATATAGGTGAGTACAATCTCACCGTCAAGTCAAAGTTGTTGAGTTATTTTTGAGTTTCAATACTTATATTGTATATTTAAGCTCCTCATAAAATGATCAAATGAAACTATGTATTGCCGAAAAGCCGAGTGTTGCCAGAGAGATTGCTAAAATTCTGGGAGCTAATCTAAAAAGAAATGGTTACTTTGAAGGTAATGGTTATTTTGTGAGTTGGACTTTTGGTCATTTGTGTACGCTAAATGAACCACATGACTACAAAAAAGATTTTAAGCGTTGGCAGATAAATCATCTTCCTATCATTCCGGAAAAGTTTGGGATAAAACTTAAGGATAATCAGGGTATCGCTCAGCAATTTGCGGTGATTGAGGAATTGGTTGGAAAATCTGAAATGGTTATAAACTGTGGCGATGCCGGTCAGGAAGGAGAGCTTATTCAAAGATGGGTTTTGCAAAAGGCCAAATGCAAAATTCCTGTAAAAAGACTTTGGATTTCTTCACTTACAAACGAGGCGATTAAGGAAGGTTTTAGTAATTTAAAGCCTAGTGAAAATTTTGATAATTTGTATGCCGCAGGAAGTTTGCGCGCCATTGGTGATTGGCTACTCGGATTTAATGCCACTCGCTTGTACACGCTCAAATATGGAGGTTATAAACAGTTACTTTCTATTGGAAGAGTGCAAACCCCTACCCTTGCTTTGATTGTGAATCGTCAAAAAGAAATGGACAATTTTAAGCCTGAAAAATATTGGGAGTTAACCACTATTTATAAAGAAACTGTTTTTTCTAGTGTGAAGTTGAAATACAAAACTATTGAGGAAGCGCAGGCGGTTATTGATGATATTAAAGAAAAGGAATTTGAGATTACGGATTTTACAATTAAGAAGGGAAAAGAGCATCCACCAAAATTGTTTGATCTTACCTCTTTGCAAGTTGAGGCAAATAAGAAATTTAATTTTAGTGCCGACCAAACTTTGAAAGTAATTCAATCTCTTTATGAGAAAAAACTCACCAGTTATCCGCGTGTGGATACCACTTACCTACCAGATGATGTGTATCCGAAAGTTGAGGCAATATTAAAAAAACTCACACCTTACAAGGAATTTATTGACCCGCTTTTGAAGAAAAAAATTCGCAAATCTAAAAAGGTTTTTGATGATAAAAAAGTCACAGATCACCACGCTATTATTCCAACAGGAAACTATCCGGAGCATTTGAATCAAAATGAAAAACTTGTTTATGATTTAGTGTCGCGTCATTTTATTGCGGCTTTTATGCCAGACGCTCAAATTTCGAATACTACTGTTTTAGGTAAAGTGGAAAAAGTAAAATTTAGTGCTAATGGAAAACAAATTCTTGAACCTGGGTGGCGAGTAATTTTTCCTAAAAAATCTAATGCTCAAGACAAAATTCTTCCGCATTTTGAGAAGGGAGAAAAGGGTCCACACTTACCTTCTGTACTGGAAAAAAACACCACTCCACCGAAAGCTTATACAGAAGCTACTTTGTTGAGAGCCATGGAAACTGCCGGAAAACATGTAACCAAAGAGGCCTTGAGGGAGGCGATGAAAGAGAACGGAATTGGAAGACCATCCACCCGTGCCGGAATTATTGAAACCCTTTTCAACAGGCATTACATTGAAAGACAAAGAAAAAATTTAGTACCAACAAAAACCGGAATTGAGCTAATTGGTGTGATAGAAAATGAGCTTTTAAAATCTCCTGAACTCACAGGTGTGTGGGAAAAAAAATTGCGTGAAATTGAGAAGGGTGAATACGAACCGGCAAAATTTATGGAGGAACTTAAGGCAATGGTAAGTGAGCTTGTGAATACGGTTAAGCAATCGAGGGTGGCGCGTACAATTGCTCATGAGGTGGTTGAAGAAAAAGTGGTTAAAAAGTCGACTTCGGAAATTTTGTGTCCTAAATGCAAGGTTGGAAAAATTGTTAAAGGCAAAAGCTCTTTTGGTTGTGTGAATTTTAAAAATTGTGATTTTAAAGTGCCTTTTGAAATTGATGGAAAAAAAGTTACGACGAAGAAATTGAAGGAGCTTTGTGTGGGGTGAGTTGGAAAAATGGGGAGGGGTGAGTAGATTTTCACACCCAATCCCCCCACTCTAAAATTATGCTGATCTTTTTTTATGAACTCTTGAAAGTTTGTATACTATGAGCGCTGCTGTTACTACCATTACTGCTAATCCTGCTGACTGTAAGTAGAAAATTACGGAGACGGTGATACCTGTCATGAGCATTGCCATTATTGAAGTCATGAACCAGCCACTTACAACCGCTAAAACTCCAACAACCCTACTTGGTGCGCAATCTTTACCCCAAGCTCCATCGGCAAGTGCTGTTCCCATTGCCACCATGAATGTGACATAAGTGGTAGATAATGGAAGTTTTTGCGAAGTTGCAAAAGATATTAATGCAGCTGCTACCATAAGATTAACTGAGCCTCTTAATAGATCAAAATCTGCTTTTTCTGTTTCGTCATTGTGTTCCAATTCCCATTTTTCGTGCAGCCATGTTCTTATTCTTTTTGGTAATACATATTTTCCTGACGAAATTACATAAATAATTCCTTTAGAAACTTTTTCAAAAAATTTATTTGTTTTCCATTGATTAATCGCATTATTGCCATGACTCGCAAGATTGATTTGAGTTTTTGTTACTGTCTCCGCTTTTTTGGAAACAAACATTGCTACTGTCATAATAATTCCCGCTAGAAGTAAAACCCAAGTTGGAGTAGCTAGGTTGCCGGTAAGATCAGCTCCCAAATATGCGTAAACTCCACCAACTGCCACTCCTATAAAATTTGCTAAATCATTACCAGCAAAGGCCATGGCAAGTGAACCGGTACCAATAAGAATTATTAGTTTGAGTATATTTACGCGTGCCTTAATTAGTATGAAGGAAATAACTGAAAATGCCGCAAACGACCATCCTAAAATGATTTGAGTATTTTCAGCGATCCACTTTTTTGAATCCGCAGTTAAAAAAGATGCGTTACTTCCACCTTTTAGAAGTATGAAAAAGAGCAAACAAGTAAGTGCAATTCCACTCCAAAGGAAGCCAAATTTTTCCATGCGTTTTTTATAATTGAAACTAAAAATTAGTCTGGTAATAAATTGCACAATAAGTCCAACCGAAAACGCAACGGCAATTGAAAGTAAAATTCCTGTAATTATTTTCATAGCAGATTCACTATTGATGGCTGTCCATGCAATATCCAAATCGCTGGTTTTTAAATACGCCAAAAAAAGTGCGCCACCTAAGAGTTCGAAAACTACAGAAACCGTTGTTGAAGTTGGTAAACCAAATGTAGAAAAGAGATCCAGTAAAATTAAATCGGTTATGGCTACGGCAGTAAAAACCATAATAACCTCGGTAATGGTAAAAAATTCCGGATGAAAAATTCCTTTTCTTGCGACTTCAATAATTCCATCTGAAAATGTAGCACCAATTAAAATTCCAACAGCAGCAACCATCATTATGGTTTTTCTGGTGCTAACTTTTGCCCCAATTGCAGAATTTAAAAAATTAACAGCATCGTTGACAACCCCCGCAATAAGATCGCCACACGCCATAATCACCAAGACAATTATGGCAAGTATTTCAAAACTTGGCATATGAAAATTGTTATAATATAAAAATGAGATTTAAAATTAGTAAAGTATTTGAAGATTTTAATATAAATACCTTTAGTAATGCTTTTATTGAAAAGTACTATATAAAGATACTGATATTTTCCCCAAGGGGCTTTTTCTCACTGTATAATTTGGATTCTCTAATTGTTAAGGAGCGTGTTTATGTAATTATGATATCATTAATATTTTTGATTACAACTTTTTTGTAGGTCTGGGTAAGTTGTATGAAGAAAAATGGTTATTCCTTTTTTAATTTAAAATTACATTATAGAATGGAACTATGCTTTACATAATTAGACACGGTCAAACAGATTTTAATCGAGATGGAATAGCACAAGGTCAATTAAATGATCCCGTTTTGACTGAAAAAGGTAGAAGACAGATCTTGAAAGTTGCAGAGTACTTATCCAAGAAGGGAATTAAATTTGATCAAGCAATATCTAGTGACTTACAAAGGGCGACACAGAGCTTAGAGATAATACAAAAAAATATTCACATTTCTAAAATTAGTTTTGATAAAAATTTAAGAGAGAATGATCAGGGTGAATTAAATGGACAATCCTATGAATCAGAAAAATGGAAAAAATATCAGGAGCTACTATCTAATGGAGAGATAAAGTTTCCTATATTTTCACCCCCACCAGAATCTCCAGTAAAAATAAGAGACCGAGTTTTAAGGTTTTTCAAAAAAATACCCCTATCAGAAAACATCTTAGTGGTAACCCATGCTGGCATAATTAGAAACTATTTAGCCATATTAAAAAATATAACTTTAGAGGACTATCTTACTTCAAAAAGACATGAGTTAAATGTTGATAATGGAGATTTGATTGTTGTAAATTTGAATACTAAGGAAGTTGATGTTATAAGAATAGATAATATTTAGAGCTTACACTCTTCTATCTTTTCCAAATTTCGAAGATGAAACGAAGTAGTTAATATTATCGTATTAATTTTTACAGTATTTAGCTGGTGTGCATAAAAATAATTGACATTCAATTTTTAATGCAGTACATAATATGCATGCAAAGAAAAATCATTAAAGAAGTTTCAGAAATAATAGCAGGATTTACATTCCGTGGAGCCTTAAAAAGTGACCCAGATGGAGGGATGAGAGTACTGTTGGCAAAAAATATCAATGAGGACGGTACAATCTCTTACGACGATCTCACTAAGATAAGTCTAGAGGCTCCTAGAACAAATGCATTTGTATCAAAGAATGATGTTGTACTATCCTCAAGAGGTGTTTTTCGAGCAGGTGTTTTTAGCGAAGATACTAATAATACTATCACAGCTTCATCTGTATATATTTTAAGGATATCTGTAAAATATATTCTTCCAAAGTATCTAGCCATTTATTTAAACTCTAAAATAGGTCAAAATCGAATTAAAAATATCACTACTGGGAGCACTGTAAAGACGATATTGAGAGGAGCATTAGAAAATCTAGAAATCAATATTCCAAGCATAGATAGACAAAAAAAAATAATAGAAATCATGGAAAATTGGCAAACCCGTGAAAAAATGTTAGTTAAAAAAATTGAGGTAAGTAAAAACATTACTGAGGGAGCTATCACACACTTATTAACCAACTAAAATCATGAGCGATTCAACAACACAAGAACATTTAAACAAAGTCCTCTGGAACGCTGCAGATTCATCTCGCACATCTTTAGATGCCGCAGTCTATAAAGACTATGTTTTAGCTATGCTCTTTTTCAAATACTTAAGCGATCTTGCAAAGAAAGAGCATGAAAAACTAAAAGAACGTTTTGGAAGTGATGAAAATCGTATACAGGAAAAAATGAAATCTGGTCGTTTCTATTTACCTCCGAATTCTTCATTTGATTACATCTATTCAGTTCATGAAAAAGATAATATTGGTGAAGAGATGAACAAAGTGATGCACAGAATTGAGGAAAATAATAAAGAGAAACTGGATGGGATTTTTAGCGGTTTGGATTTTAATTCTGAATCAACTCTGGGAAAGGTTGAACAGCGCAACAAGATGATTCGCCACCTTATTGAGGATTTCCACAAAATTGATCTAAGCAATATGGATGATGATGTAATTGGGAATGCTTATATGTACATGATAGGTCAATTTGGTTCGCAAGCTGGCAAGAAAGCGGGAGAATTTTTTACGCCGCGCCACGTTTCAAGACTATTATCAAAACTTGCTCAACCAAAGGATGGTGACAGAATTTGTGATCCCGCTTGTGGTTCAGGTGGATTGCTTTTATTGGCTGGTGAAGAAATAGAAAAGGAAGGTTCAAAAAATTACGCACTGTATGGGCAAGAAAGTACAGGCTCAACCTACCAATTAGCGCGTATGAATATGTTTCTCCATGGAAAAGATTCAACTAGGATTGAATGGGGTGACACTTTAAACAACCCATTACTTGTTGAAGATGACAGACTAATGAAATTTGATCTCGTTATAGCAAATCCCCCATTTTCTCTTAAAAAGTGGGGGGCTGAAAATGCCGAAAACGATAAATACAATCGTTTTTTCCGAGGAATTCCGCCTAAAGACAAAGGTGATTTTGCTTTTATTACTCATATGGTTGAAACTGCAAAAGCAAAGAGCGGGCGTGTTGCCGTAATTGTCCCTCATGGCGTTTTGTTTAGAGGTGGGGCAGAGGGGAAAATTAGACAATCATTAATTGAGGAAAACATAATTGATGCTGTTATAGGTCTACCGGCAGGACTTTTCCAAACTACAGGTATTCCGGTTGCCATTTTAATTTTGGACAGATCGCGAGAAGAAGGCGGAGCTAATGACAACAAAAAGGATGTTTTATTTATAGAAGCATCAAAAGAATTCAAGTCTGGTAAGGCTCAAAATACTTTGAGCAAAGAGAATATAGAGAAAATCTATAATACCTATGCAAATCGTGAAGAAATCGACAAATTTTCACGCAAAGTAATGCCAGCAGAAATAGAAGAAAATGACTTCAACCTAAATATCACAAGGTATGTAGATACTTTTGAGGAAGAAGCGGAAATTGATATCTCTGCAAATTTAGCGGAGCTTAAAAAACTGGAACCGGAGCTTGAGAGACTTGAAAAGAAGATGGAAGAGCACTTGAAGACATTGAATATTTCTTAACTTAAAAATTATGTCAAAAAAAACTTTAAAAACAATTAAAGAAACGCCAAAAGGGAAAAATGTAAAAAGCATTGATCTGAGAAATCTTACTAAGAAAGAGAATACTGAGCTTGTAAAAAAAGCTGATAAAGGCCAATTGCCTGGATATCATATAGTTAAGCAAAAGGGAAAAGCCAAATTTTTACGGTCAAATCCAGATGTAAAAAAGAAAAATAATTTAGATCCTAAAATTAATTCATAAATGGCTGCACTGCTTATAACATATGAAGATGTACTAAAAGGGCTTGATGAAGCACATTTGCTCTTAGGAAATGGTTTTAACGCCTCTTTAGGCATAATGACCGATTATAAGAGCATATTTAATGAAATGAAAAATGGATATTCTGGTTATCAGGATATAGAAAATTTATTTGAATCGAACGAATACGATCTTGAAAAATTATTAGGAGAACTGGAAGGCAATTTAAAAACCCCCGGGGGATTTTTAAATAGATTTGTTAGCAATAAAATCAAGCTTGATTTTATGAAGGCAGCGAGCCACCTTGCCGCATCTCAAGTGAATAATGTCTATCAAGAAAAGAATGATGGAATATATTTACTGCTAAAAAACTTTAATAATTATTTCACACTTAATTACGATCCTTTCTTGTATTTACTGATGATGAAATTCAAGAAAAAAGACAATAAAAATGGTGCAGTAATTCTTCAAGGAGCTTTGCCATTTATAGAAGACGATCTAGACGAGGAGCAAAATGGAATTTACTCAAAAATAAAAGAAGCAAGAAATAATGGTGAATTAAGTATTCATGTAAATAAAAACGATACGAGAAAGGAGTTAAGTCAGTGTACAAAATCAACCTTTAATACTGTAGTTAAAGAGCACTTCAAAGCTGAAAATTGGAAGGCAAAGGATATAGATAAAGCTATTAACTTAGTATGGCAGGAAGAAAACGAATCCCATGAACTGAACATAAATGATGGATTCTTTAAAGACAAGGATTTCGAACAGCCTGTTTATAAAGGAAAGCAAATGCTGAATCAAAATTTATTTTTTCTTCACGGAGCTTTTCATATTTATCAAAATAAAGACACTATTTTCAAAATTACGCAAAAAAGTGATAAAGCACTCTATGAAAGGTTGACCGAAATTATCAATAATGGAGAAGAAAATATCGTTTGTGTTTTTAAAAGCGATGAAAAGAAAGAAGAAATAGAAGCAAACACGTATTTAGCTTCCGCATATAAAAAATTGGCTGAATTGTCAGGATCCATTGTACTGATTGGCTGCTCATTATCGGATAACGATAATCATGTTTTTGAACAAATCAATAAATCTAAAGTGGATACTATTTACATTTCCAGTAAAGAGAAAAATAAAGATGAAGACTATTCTAAAGCGAAGAAAATTTTTAGCAAAAAGGAAATAATTCTCTTTGATAGAGAAACAATTACTTATGAATTACCAAATAATGAAAATGAATAAAATTCCGGCTGGCTGGAAACAGGTAAAACTCGGCGAAATTACTCAAAAAATTGGAAGTGGAATTACGCCTCGTGGTGGATCTTCTGTATATTCAGATGAAGGAATAATGTTTTTAAGAAGCCAAAATATCCAAAATGGTAAATTTAATTTATCTGACGTTAAGTATATTTCACCAGAGATTGATGAATCGATGAAGTCTAGTCGCGTAAAAAAAGACGACGTACTTTATAATATTACTGGGGCTTCAATTGGCAGGTCTGCCGTCTATTTGTTTGAAGCAAATTCGAATGTCAACCAGCATGTTTGCATTATAAGATTAAAAAATGTTAATCCAAAATTTATAAATTCTTTTTTGTTATCTAAGCAAGGAGTTAGGGAACTTTATAGCTTTCAAGCTGGAGGAAACAGAGAAGGATTGAATTTTCAACAGCTAAGTTCATTCAAACTCCTCCTTCCACCCCTTTTAGAACAAGAAAAAATTGTTGAAGTCCTTGAGACTTGGGATAGTTATATTGAAGGACTTAATAAAGCAATCAACCTTAAAAGGAAGGTTAGGAATGGTTTGATACATAAGTTGCTTACGGGACAGATCCGTCTGGCTGGTTTTGCTGATCCGTGGGAAGTCGTTCTTGTGTCAGATATTTGTGAAATCAAAAAAGGGTCTGGGCTATCTAAAGAAAAGCTATCAAAGAATGGCAAAAATAAATGTATTTTATACGGTGAAATATATACGACATATGACAAATTCATTTTCAATATTATAAGTAAAACTGATGTAAATGAAGGCATTAAATCAAAAAAAGATGATGTGTTAATCCCGGCCTCAACAACAACTTCAGCACTGGACTTAGCAACAGCTACAACGTTACTAGAAGATGATGTTTTAATCGGTGGTGATGTAAATATTTTAAGAAAAAAAATGCCTGCCAGCTTTGACGGAATTTTCTTTGCCTACTATTTAAGTCATGTCAAAAAACATGAACTTGCAAGGTTAGCCCAGGGCATAACAATAGTACATTTGTATGGTAAGGATTTGAAAAAAATTGCTATAGAAACACCGAAAATCGAAGAACAGAGAGCCATTGCTGACGTGTTGGTTAAAGGATACCAAGAAATCGAAGCCCTAGAAAAGAAAAAAGCACTAGTTGAAGACCAAAAGAAATTCCTTTTAAACAACCTAATTACAGGGAAAATCAGACTTCCTGAATTCATAAAAAAAGACCCCCGGTAGGGACGTACCGCTACAAGGGCTCTTTTCATATTGAATCGACTATAGCTTAACCCAAAATATTATGCAAAAAGACATTATCAAAAAACTACATAAATCATTTGAAGACTACCACCATGAAAAAGATGGCGTTGAATACTGGCTTGCCAGAGAATTACAAGAGTTATTGGAATATACTGAATGGAGGAACTTTGAAAAAGTTTTAGAGAAAGCCAAAGAGTCATGTAAAAACGCTAAACAAAGCCATGTCGATCATTTTGTTGACGTCAACAAAACGATCAAGATGCCTAAGGAAGCCGAAAAAAAAGTGTCGGATATCATGCTAACACGCTATGCCTGCTACCTCATTGCCCAGAACGGTGATCCTCGCAAAGAAGTAATAGCTTTTGCCCAAAGCTATTTTGCTTTGCAAACTCGTAAGCAAGAACTTCTTGAAGAAAGAATTGCAATACAAGAAAGAATCGATGCTCGAAAAAAATTAACAGAAACAGAAACTAAGTTTTCAAAACTAATTTTTGAACGAGGGGTTGATAACCAAGGTTTTGGGAGAATTCGCAGTAAGGGAGATAAAGCTTTATTCGGAGGGCATGGCACGACTCAAATGAAAAAGAAGCTAGGTATAAAAACTGGCCCTTTGGCTGATAAGCTACCCACATCACTATTAAAGCCAAAGACTTTGCAACAGAGCTCACAAATTTCAATGTTGAGAAAGAAGATTTACAGGGTGAACCACCTATAACTCGCGAACATGTCAAAAACAATAGTGAAGTTCGTAAACTTTTAAACCAACGAGGCATAAAACCGGAGGAACTGCCACCGGAAGAGGATATTAAAAAACTTGAAAGGAAACTTAAAAAAGATGATAAAAACTTTATAGCCAATTAAATTATGATAATACAAGCAAACTTTGATGAAGCAAAACAATCCCAACTCCCTACCTTGGAGCTGCTAATCAATATGGGATACAAATACATATCTCCTACAGAGGTAAATAACCAGCGTGGTAATGATAACTCTAAGTTCATATTGAAAGATATCGCTTTCAAAAAGCTTATGGAAATCAATTGGTATCATGATAAGGGTGAAGATTATAGATTCAGCGAAAAAAATGTTCGCATGGCTATTGATGAACTTGAGAATATTCAACTGGAAGGTTTACTTGATACTTCTAGGGATGTTTTTCATACTTTGATGTCTTCCAGTGGAAAAACTATAAGAGAATTTATTGATGGTAAATATGAGTCTTATGATTTTAAATTCATTGATTTTGAAAATCCTGCAAACAATGATTTTCATGTAACAGTTGAATTTAGTGCAGAAGGAAAACAAAATATTCGTGCTGATATTGTGCTTTTTGTAAATGGTATCCCATTTACAATCATAGAAAACAAGAAGTCTGGCACTAAAATTGAAGAAGCATTGAACCAATTAAATAAATATCAGGGGCCGGAATATTGCCCAAAACTGTTTATATTTTCCCAAATATTGATTGGTGCAAATAAGACAGAATTATTATATGGGACAACTGGAACTCCTACTAAATTTTATGCAAAATGGAAAGAGAAGGGGCCTAATGAAAAAGAAACAAAGAAAAGAATTGATGCACTTGAGAAAAAAACAATAAACCTCATTTCAAAGCCTGTTGATAAAGATATTTATAAGCTGATTTGCGCTGATTTGAACGGAGCTACTCTCAATCACAAGCAAGTGACCAAAAGACTTCCTACGGAGCAAGACAGGGGCGTTGTTGCTCTTCTAGAGCCTGAAAGGATGCTTGATCTGGCCAAGAACTTTATTCTCTATGATGGAGGAATAAAAAAGATTTCTCGTTATCAGCAATTCTTTGCGATAAAAGAGAGTTTAAAAACTATAGAAGCTGAGAAAGAAGGGCCCTTAGGCTTTAGAAGAGATGGTGGTTTGATTTGGCATACTCAAGGATCGGGTAAATCTTTAACGATGGTTATGTTTGTAAAAGCACTAATTGAAGATGAGCGCATACAAAATCCTCGTATCATTATTGTTACTGACCGAAAAGATTTGAACAAACAAATCTCAGATACATTTAGAGATTGTAAGCTCAAAAAAGGAGTTATAGAAGCAACCAGTGGACAACATCTTTTAAAACTTATTAAAGAGAAAAATCTTAATGTCATCACTACGCTTGTACATAAATTTGAAAGCGCAAAAAAACATAGAGCCGGTTTTACTGATGAATCTAAAAACATCTTTGTTTTGATTGATGAAGCTCATAGAACTCAAGGAGGAATGGCTAATGCTGAAATGACAAGAACCATTCCAAATGCTTGTTATATCGGATTTACAGGAACGCCATTAATGAAGAAAGAGAAAGCAAGCTGGCTTAAATTTGGAAAATACATAGATAAATACACAATTGATGATGCATTGAGTGATGGTGTTATTTTGCCTCTAATTTACGAGGGTAGATATGTCGAGCTTGTCCAGAATAAAGAGCAAATTGACAGGCAAGTTGAGCGCATAACAAAAGAATTAAATCAAGAACAGAAGAAAGAACTTCAAAAATTTGCGGACAAACGAGTGATTCGCAACAACCCTCAAAGAATAGGAGAAATTGCTTATGACATTCAGGAACATTTTATTAGAAACTTTCAAGGGACAGGACTAAAAGCTCAGATAGTTGCTCCTTCAAAATACTCAGCTGTCTTATTCCAAAGGTTTTTTGAAAATTTTGGAGAAAAAGTTAATACTGCTGTGATAATTTCTGAAACTACAACAGAAGATGACGAAAAAGACACTCACAAAAAAGAAGTTTCAGACTTCCTAAAAATGATAAGTCATAATTTCAGGGATTTATCTTCTTATGAGAAACAAAAGGTCAATAGCTTTAAAAAGAGTGACGATGGTGTAGAAATTTTGATAGTAGTAGATAAACTTCTTACTGGTTTTGATGCCCCTAGAAATACCGTTCTATACCTAGCAAAAGATCTTAAAGACCATAATTTACTGCAAGCAATTGCTAGGGTTAATCGTATTTATGAAAATAAAAAATCTCCAAAAACTGCCGGCTTCATTATTGATTATTCAGAAAATGCCAAAAATATAGATACTGCAATGAAATTATTTGGAAGCTATGACGATGAGGACGTTAAAAACACTCTTATTGATGTCATAGCCAAAAAGGCTGAACTGGAAGCAAGCTATGATGCTTTACATGAGATGTTTAAGGAACTGAAAAATGTAAAAGATGATGAAGCTTATATTCAGAAATTTTCCGAAGAGCCAGAACGCATACTTTTCTACAAATCGTTAAATACATTCATTAGACAATTCAATGAATGCCTTGCTTTACAAGATTTTTCAATTAGCTTTCCCCATTTGGACACCTATAAGCTAGATCTCAAAAAATTTCTCGAACTTAGGAAAACTATAAGGCTAAAATATGCTGATACAGATGATTTTTCGGAATATAAGTTACAACTTGTTAAAATTCTTGACCAATTTATTGATGCAAAAGAGGTTGAAATCTTAACAAAGCAAATAAACATTAACGACACTGATGCCTTTTCTGAGGCAATTGCAAATTTGGGTTCGGATAAATCAAAAGCAGAGGCAATTGCTGCACAGACACAGAAAACAATTTCCGAGGAAATGGAAAAGGATCCTGAATTCTATCATCGTTTCTCTGAGAAGATTTCAAAGCTTTTACAAAAGCTAAGGGATGGGAAAATTGCTGATATTGAGGCTCTTAAAGAAATTAAAGCCATAAAGTCACAAGTTTTAACCAAAGAGGATGATGAAATCCCATCTAAAATCCAAAACATTACTGGAGCTGATATTTTTTATAGAAATCTAAAAGATATCCTACTGCAATATGATGTAAAAGAAGATATGCTTATTGATCTCATTTTAGATATTTTCAACATATTAAGAGAAGAAACTATTGTTGATTGGCATAAAAACAATGAGGTTAAAAGAGTTATAACAAACAAGGTAGATGACTACCTTTATGACATTGTTAAAATGAAAAAAGGCATTGATCTTAGTAATGAAGATTTACAAAGTCTACTTTCACTTATTATCGATCTAGCATGTAATAACCATGAAATTTTCTATTCATGAAAATAAAGGAATTCAAATATGGAAAATATTCTTACGAGTACTATCTGGTGCTTCAAGACAGAAAAACAGTCGCCCTAACTGTGCAGCCAAGTTTGAATATAATTTTGAAATGCCCTCTTGATTACGATATTGATAAAATTGAAAGATTTTTGAAAAGAAAATGGTTGTGGCTGGAAAAACAAATTCAATATTTTAAAAAGTACAAAAAGAAGATTGAGAAAAAGGAATATGTTTCAGGAGAGAGCTTCTTGTATTTGGGACGACAATATAAACTTTTAGTAAAATCATCAAAAAAATCTGAGGTGAGGCTTGAGAATGGTGCAATTACTATATTTACAACTTCATCAACACAAGATAAAAACGCTAATAAAAAACTGCTTGATAATTGGTTTGATAACCGGATTAAGGCGATTTTTTCTTCTAGGTTGAATGAAATGTTAAAGAAGTTTGATTATGATTTTGTTCCCACCCTTATTACACGGAAAATGCCAAAAAGATGGGGCAGTTATTTAGGAAAAAATAAAATAGTGCTCAATCCATTATTAATTAGAGCTTCTAAAGATTGTATCGATTATGTGATAGTTCACGAGCTTTGTCATATGAAACATACAAAACACAACAATTCTTTTTTTAAACTTCAAGAATCAATTATTCCAAATTGGAAAGATGTAAAAGAAAAACTTGAACTGAGGTTTTTGTAGAATTTAAATTTAATAGACAAAAAATAGAAGTGTTTTAATTTCATATAAGCTCCGTTGGCTCGTATTTGAACATACCACTGCTCCTCCCCTCCTCCTCACACCCTAAGCTTCAAAAAAACTGACCTATTGGTCAGTGTGGGATTGTGGCTTTTTACTGTGAAAGGTTATTACCAAAATTTGACAGGTTTAATAATGTGGTATATAAGTACCGCCTGTTTTTAATAATTTATCATGATGGACAATTTACAGACTTCTCCGCAAGTAACAAATAAACTCCCCCTAGCAGAATTACTACAAATGGATGGATTTATAGGAGTAAATCCGAATACTATTTTTGGTTTAGACTGTGAGGGAAATTTTGATAAATTACATCCCCTTGCAAAGAGTTATGCCGGTGTTGGAAGTGCTTTAAATGGCCAAGTGTTAGATTTCTGGGTTAATCATGGCATGTATCGTTTAAGCCGAGCACCTCATTTTTCTAATTTTGGCTCTTTAACTGAAGGCCTCTCAATAGATGAAAAGGTCCGAGCTGTTGTGATATTACAACAATACCTAAATGACATTGCAAAGGGATTCCAACGCTTTAGAGGAAATATGTTTTATACTGAAACATTGTCGAACGCTCAAGAGTGGGTGTGTGATATGTTGTCAGGAGTAGATGACGAAACACATGTAGCATGTGTAGAAAATAACATTCCTGGCTTTGAGCCGAAAATAGCTTTATCAATTGAAATTGTGGATAATACTCCTACCGAGTCTAATTCTGTTGTCCCTACTCAACTTTCCATTGTTGAAAAGTTTACTAAATGGATGCAAAAGTTTATTAGTTGAAGCTGATTAGTTTTCCTTTCTCGTCAGGTTAATTACATAAAAATAGCTTGTTTATGACATAAACAAGCCTTATTTAAGTTTGGAGCGGGTGAGGGGAGTATCCGTTTGCTGCGCAAGCTTTATATAAGCTGCCTTGGCTCGGAAATGATCATGCAAGCATGCTCACTTCTCTCGCCTTCGTTGCTTATCGAACCCGTCGGGTTCTCCTCGTCCTTTACTGTCCAAGAAAAAATCCGACTACCCACTGTGTGGGCACTCGGATTTTTTCTTTGGAGCGGGTGAGGGGAGTCGAACCCCTCTCATCAGCTTGGAAGGCTGAGGTAATAAACCGATATACGACACCCGCGCGATTAATATAAAACTAATGCCTGTGTATTGTAGCGTGGTTATTTAAAATTTCAAGGTTTTGTTTTGCAAAAGTATTTGGTTTGCAATAATATTGTCTAGCTATGAGTGAAAATCAAAAACAAACTAAACGAGAAAGGCTTAAGGCCTACATTACAAAAAGGAACATAATCGTGACTGTTTTTGTGGCTTTTTTGGTTTTTCAGTACATACAAATTCAAAGCATTTTGGGGACTTTTTCATTTTTGGAGGGTAAAGATAGCTCTTTGGTGGATGAGGTTGGTCAGTTGAGAGATTTTTATACTAAATTTGGGAATGATCTTGTGGAAGTAAGAAGGTATTTGAGGCTTCCTGTAAACGATTATTTGGTAAATGATGATTTTGAGAAGTTTGAATCTAATGATGATAGAAATCAGAATGAGTTGCAGTTGGCGATGTTTAGGTATGTGGAGTTTTTGGCTAATGATAGAAGGCTAGCTGATGGAATTGCTAAGAATCAGAGTTATTTGGCGGAACTATATAAAGATTCTTTTGCGGAATTTTTGAAAGAAAAAAAATTGAAGATTCTACCTTTGGCAAATAATGTCGCTCAAATTGTAAGTGCTAATGATGAAAATCTTCTAAAACTCGAGGCGGACGATGAAGGCAAACTTTTTAGATCTACAATTCTTGGAAAAGATGAGGTGAAATACGATACTGTTGAAGATTTTAAAACGGAGTTGGTGAGTTTTATTGAGGCGAATCAGCTTGGAATTGAGAAAGTTTCCAGAGGGGTGAAAAAACTAAATGCAGATATTGCTGCAGCGGTTGCAAGTGAAGAAACTAAAAAAGTAATGGGAGAGTTGGGAATAAAAATTGATGATAGTTTTAAGATTTTTAATAAAGTGGATGATCTAATAGGAGAAATTGCTGTTGATGCTGAAAGTGTGAGTGTTTATTTTTATGATGAGGCAAATAAGAATTTGAAGATTAAAGTTGATGAGGTTGGAAAATCTTTGGTGCCTTTTTTGCAGAAATTAGATGCGCAGACGTATACCGAAAAAAAGGCGGCGGCAGCTCTGAAAAGTTTAGAGGCTACGCTTAATGATAAAGGATTTAAACTTTTGCTTAGTAGCGCTGGGCTTAAGATGCTCAATAAACCTCGTGAAGATGATTTGCGTTACTACTACGATATTTATAGTGGAAAAACTCATTTGAGCTCTATTGTTTTGGAAAAGAAAACCGGGGTGGTTAATATTGTGGATGCGGATGGGTCTAAGTCGGAAAATTTGTTGATGTTTGACGCGAAGCTAAAAAAAAAACTTTAGAGATACCTAAGGACATTCCTAAATACGGAGACACTCCCCTTTCTTCAAAAACATCGTTTAATATTTTAATTGCGGGTAAAAATGGGTCTCTTATAGATACGATGATTGTTGCTCATATTGATGAGAATCGTAGAGATATTAGGATGATAAGTGTGCCAAGGGATCTTTATTATAACGGGAGGAAAATTAATTCTTTGGCAATGTCATATGGTATGCCGGAAATGATTAGGGCGTTAAGCGATATTATTGGCTACAAGATTGATAAGTATGTTTTGGTTGATATGTATGCCTTTATTGATGTTATAGATTTGATTGGAGGAATTGATATTCATTTAGATACTCCTGTTGTTGATCCTACATATAGAACTGTTGATAAAGGTGTGGAAGGCACCTTGCATTATGAACCCGGCGATTACCATCTTGGAGGAAAAGAGGCCTTAAGACTGGCAAGAAGTAGGCATACTACTTCGGATTTTGCGAGAGCTCAAAGGCAGCAAATGATACTAAAATCTATACAAGCTAAAGCCCAAGGATTTGGATTTGGAGATGCAACTACTATTTATGAAATTGCAAAAACGGTTATGGAAAAAGTGGAAACGGATGTTTCTTTGGATGACGCGATGGCATATTATTTCCGTTATCAGGGCTTTGATATTAATTTGAATGATGTAATGTCTAGCGCTAATGTCCTCTACTCTCCCCCATATATGCCTCAGGAGGAATGCGTGGCAACGGGTCAAGAAGCTACCGGTTGTGGAGGTCTTGGCAATGCTTATACTTTGATACCAAAAGATAATAACTGGGATGTTATTAAGTGGTTCTTTAGGGAGCGATTTCAATAGACTTTTTGGCTTGTTTTTGGTATAATAGAGTGATGTTAGAACCAAAAAATGAACAACTAGGAGAACTTGGTATTGATGAGGCTGTAGAAAGTACTGCTGTTTCTGTGCATGATGCTATTTCAAAACTTGAAGCAAGTAACGATAATGTGGAGATTGCCGGTGAGGTTTTTGATGATAAAACTACAGTTTATTTAAATCTAAAAGCTGCGATGGAGGCTGTTCAAGAAATTCATCCTAATGCTAATTTAGACAAAATTTATCTGCAAAAATTTAATGGTGGTATTCGTGGAGAGTCTAGAGAAAATGGCACATACATAGATCCTCGTGAGGCTTTGAACTTATCTCGTTTGATTCATACAATATTGCATGAGGTTTCTCATCAAGATGGTCGCTTAGCGAGTGAACCTGTGGTAGACGCATACGCCAGAGCAAAAGCTGCTGTACTTGGATACAATATAGCTGGCGATGTTTCGGAAGAATATAAAGCAGATTTAGATTCTTATTATGAGTGGTTGGAAAATGTAAAAGATCCTAATGAAAGCGTGCAAGATGCTGCAATTAGGTTTTATGAAATGTATGATTTAGAAAACTATGAAGGCATTTTTGAAGCGCATGAAAGGATTTATAAAAATATGGATGCAGCTGCTCAAGATGCAGCGTTTGAAAAATTTCAAAAAGCTTTTCCAGATTTGGATTGGAAAGGCGATGGTAGATTTCATTTGGTTGATAAAGCGGCATAGAAATGCTAGTTTCTAGGCTATGAATATCAGAAAAGGTGACATTGTAGAATTTAAAGTTGAGTCTATTGCATTTGGTGGACGTGGTGTTGGCAAATACGATGGCAAAACTATTTTTGTGGATGGAGTTATGCCGGGAGATAAAGTGAAGGTGAGTTTATCAAAAATTAAGCATAAATTTTTTGATAGTGATCTTGTAGAAGTGGTTGAAGAATCTGAACAAAGAGTAAAAAGTAAGTGCAAATATTTTGGAAAATGTGGCGGCTGCCAATTGCAGTTTATGAAATATGAAGATCAGCTCAAACTTAAGAAAAGGTTTGTGAGTGATTCTTTTGAGAGAATTGGCGGTTTGAAAAATGTGAATATTTTAGATGTGGTGGCTGGTGAAGAAGAATATTTTTATCGTAATAAAATGGAATTTTCATTTGGTTATGATGAAGATTTTAATTTTACTTTAGGCTTTCATGTACCTGGTAGGAAGTATGATATTTTAGATATTGATGAGTGTCATTTGCAGTCTTATGAGGCGGTGGAAATTTTAAATGCAACGAGGGATTTTATGAAAAAATTAAAATGGCCTCCGTTTAAATATTCTGATGGCACAGGGTTTTTAAAGCATTTGACTATACGAGAGGGAAAAAGAACAAATGAAATTATGGTGTGTTTGGTAACCTCTGCAAAACTGCCTGATAATGCAAAAATGGAAATTGAAAAATATGCTGAACTTTTAAAAAGTTTTGATTTTGGAGAGAAAAAAATCACTTCAATTTATTGGTTAAGAAAAATTGCCGAAAGAGGAAAACCAACAAGAATTGAGCAAGATCTTTTGTTTGGCAATAAAGTTTTGAATGAAAAAATGATTCTTGAAAATGGAGACGAACTTAAGTTTGAAATTTTACCTCAGGCGTTTTTTCAAGTGAACACTTTTCAAGCTGAAGCCCTTTATAGTGAAGTTATAAATCTTGCATCTGAAAGTAATGGAGTCGCCTTTGATCTTTTTTGTGGAACTGGGACAATCGGTCTTTTTTTGGCTAAACATTTGGAACAAGTTTTTGGAATTGAAATGAATGAATCGGCTGTAAAATCTGCCAAAGAGAATGCAAAAAACAACAATGTTTTTAACATAGATTTTTATGTTGGTGATGTGGCAAAACTTGTGAAAAGTATTCCTGAAAAACCAAATTTAGTTGTGGTAGATCCACCAAGAGCTGGTTTAACCCAAGATACAATTTCCCATCTCAATGAGTTTTCTCCTGAGAAGATAATTTATGTTTCATGTAATCCAGCGACACTTGCACGCGATTGTGCACTACTTTCTGAGTATGGATACAAAATAAAAAGTGTGAAACCTTTTGATCTCTTCCCTCAAACTTATCACATAGAAAACGTTTGTTTGCTTGAAAGGTAGGTTTTACATATAATGGGTTTAATGAAAAAACTCATTTCACTCATTCTAAGTTCATTTTTGATTTTGCCAGTATTTGCAGGTAATGCTATGGCGGCAAATTTTGACATGGGTTTACAGCTAAATGTAAGGCAAAACACCTTAGGTGATAGCTATTATTTTGGTGGAAAAAATGAAATCGATGGTGATGTTTTTGGAGATTTATATGTACTGGGAGGACAAGTAACAATTAGTGGAGATGTGCATGAAGATTTAATTATTATTGGAGGAAGAGTAATAATAACAGGTAATGTTGGTGGAGACATACGGCTAATAGGAGGGCAAGTGGCAATTTATGGAAATGTTGGTTCGGATGTTGTGGCTGGCGGATATCAACTTGATATTGGAAAAAGCTCTGTTGTTGGTGGAGACATAACAGCCTTTGTTTCTTTGATGACAATAGATGGCGTTATAGAAGGTGGAGTAAGTGGAAATATTGGAGCTTTCTTACTCAATGGCACTGTGGAAAAAGATGTGGATATTAGCATTCAAGATGCATTAAACATGGCAGCAGAATCAAGCATAGGCGGTGATCTTGCTTACTCTGCACTTTTGGAAGTTGTGCTGGATAAAAGTAATGTTGACGGTAGAGTTATATTTAAGAAATTCCAGTTTGAGCCGGTACATTTTTTGTATGAATTTGGAGTGATGCTTGCGGCACTAATTTTGGCTGCATTTTTTGCAGTACTGTTCCCTAAATACCTTTCAAGATTTGCAAACATTACGAGAGATAATATGTTTAAATCTTTTGGTGTTGGACTTTTAACCGCGATGCTTTTTGTTATAATTCCATTGATTTTAATGCTTACGCTGGTTGGAATTCCTATTGCAATGATAGGATTTGGAATGATTTTAATTTTTTGGTTTAGCATGGAAGTTTTTGTGGCAGCACTTTTGGCAAGTTACTTTTTAAATCTAAAAAAGAAAACTTCAGCAAGAAAACTTTTTATTGTGATGGCTGGAATGATATTTGCTTACCATGTTTTTGCGCTTGTTCCTTATTTAGGAATAGCTGTGAAATTTGTACTTCTTGCAATAGCTTTAGGAGGGGTGACTCGTACTGAATTTGATTATTGGAAAATGCTAAGATCAAAGAATATTCTTTAAAAATTCTTTGGCATCTTCTGGAGTTTTTACCTCACCTGAAAGTTGTTTTTCTCTTATTTGCTCTAAAATTTCACCAACTTTTTCTCCTGGTTTTAGCCCTGAAATTTCCATAACCTCTTCGCCTGTAATAATTTGTTTAGGCATAAGTTTAAGCTCGGCGATTTCGTGATGGTAAAGTTTTTTGAGTTGGTGATAGAGATCCAAATTTAGAGGAACAATTCCCATTGAATCTGCCCTATAAACCTCTAAAAGCTCTTCAAATCCAGGATTTAAAAACCAATGCCTTCTTCTACCTTCTGGCATTTCTAGAAGTTGAACTATCATCATGTGGTGCTCAATTAACCAAACAATTCTTTCAATAGATTTTTTAGGGAATTTTAATCTTTGAAGAATGTTTTTTGCTGTATTGGCGCCGACAGAGGCGTGATTGTCGTAGCGAATGCGTTCGGCGTCGGCGCCAAAGGTTTCGAATTTACCAATGTCGTGCATTAGAGTTGCCCATTTAAGTTCTATGGAAGGAGGCGTTGCTGGTAGTGGGTTTGGATCTGATTCTTCGTCTGTTAGGGCTGAGAGAGCTCTTAAAGAATGATCCCAAACATCACCTTCTTGATGATACATTAGTGGCTGAGCCAGCCCCTTAAGTTTGCAAAGTTCTGGCATAAGGATTTCTAGGGCTCCGATTTCGAAAAGCTCTTCGAAGGCTTGGGCAGGATTTGCTCCGGTAATCATTTTATTTAGTTCGTCCCGTATTCTTTCGGGAGAAACTTTCTCAACAAGATGAACATATTTCTTAATTGCTTGATAAGTGTCGGGGTGGTACTGCATTCCATAGGCATTTTTAAACCTAACTGCTCTTAAGATTCTTAAGTGATCTTCTAGGATGCGTTTTTCTGGTTCTCCTATGAAGCGAATGAGTTTGTCTTGCATGTCTTTTTGACCTCCAACATAATCAAAAATTTCTTCTGTGAGTGGGTCATAAAAAATTGCGTTGATAGTAAAATCACGACGCTTGGCATCTTCCTCGGCGTTGGTAAATTCTATGGCGTCCGGTCTTCGTCCATCGGAATATCCACTGTCTGAGCGGAAAGTTGCAATTTCAAAATGATGACCATTATTAATACTCAAAATTACTCCGTACTCTTTACCGATTGGAATGGTGTGATCTAAGAGAGCCTCTATTTCGTCTGGTTTCGCTGAGGTAACAATGTCAAAATCTTTTGGTTTGATACCAATCAGCATATCTCTAACACATCCACCTGCCCAAAAAGCCTGATGACCTGCATTTTTTAAGATTTCTATAATTTCAATTGAAGTTGATTTCATAAATACAGTATAGATTCTTTGGAAGATAAAAAAAAGTTTGCTTTTGGCTTTGTTTTTAGAGAGAATTTAGCCTTAATCATATATATGGCAGAAACAAATAGAGTTTTAGTGAATGAATTAGAAGTTTTATTCCCAAAAATGCGCGGGGTTTTGGGTGAGAAAATGAATGTTGGAAATGAACTTGATAGAGCAATAGAGATTGTCGCAACTTTATGTATGAACACTAAAGGTTTACTTGAGAATGTAGAGCCTAGTTATCGTGAACCTGTTTTGGATAGTTTAGGAATTAAAGGATATGTATTGCCTGAAGGTTTTACTTTTTTAGAATCTAATGAATGCGATACAGTGCAAGCGGTTTTATGGGCAACTAGAAAACATTTTTCTGGTGTATCAAATCACATTCTATATGGTCACTTAAGCCATGTAGGCAAATTAGCAAAATTGATAGGAAGAGAGCTTGGTATGAGTGAGGCAGATTTATTATCTCTATATCTTGCTGGCGCTATGCATGATACTGGAAAAGTTGATCCTATTGTGGATTATATAGTGAGTAAACCAAGAAAACTTTCCACAGAAGAAAAAGAGCCAACTCAAGTTCATGCAATGCTGAGCTATTTGGTAGCAACAATTTTAAATGCTTCTGACACTACAAAAAGGGTGGCATTGGCTCATCATGAAAAACTTGATGGTAGTGGTTATCCACTTGGACTTATGGCAGATAAAATTTGTGCATTTACTAGAATTGTAACTTTAGTAGATATTTTTGATGCAATGACCGATAATAGGCCTGGCCTTATACCAAAAAATCTACCTGAAGCAATGGGAGAAATTCGAAAATGGGAAAATAGAGGAGCGTTGGATAAAGATGTGGTAAAAGCATTTTTTGATATATGTAAAAAAATAGGATTAATAGAGGGAGAAATTGAGTCAGATTTAAAGGTCAAATCTAGCCATTTGGTAAATTCATATGATAATATTTCGCCATGAGAATTTTAAGTATAGAAACTTCCTGTGATGAAACTGCCTGCGCTGTTGTTGAAGATGGAGTAAAAGTTTTGGCTAATATAATTTCCTCTCAAATAGATTTGCATGCAAAAACCGGAGGAGTGGTTCCCGAAGTAGCTGCTCGTGAGCATGTTTTAAATATGATACCTGTTTTAGAGGAGTGTTTAGAGGCTTCTGGCTCAAATTGGAGTAATATTGATGCCTTGGCTGTTACTCAAGGGCCTGGCCTAATAAGTTCACTAATTATTGGTACAGAAACAGCTAATGTTATTTCATATGTGAAAAATTTACCTTTAATTCCTGTACAACACATTGTTGGGCATATTTACTCAAATTGGCTGGATACAGAAGATGAAATTGAATTTCCTGTTTTGATTCTTACAGTTTCCGGAGGTCACAACGAATTAATTTTAATGAGAGGTCATCATGATTTTGAAGTATTAGGAGCAACTCGTGATGATGCTTCCGGAGAAGCTTTTGATAAAGTAGCCCGCATTCTTGGCCTTGGTTATCCCGGTGGCCCTGCCATTTCTAAAATTGCAGTAGAAGGTAATAATGAGGCCTATAAATTTCCAAGAAGTTACTTGGACAAAGGTAGTTTTGATTTTAGTTTTTCAGGCTTAAAAACAGCAGTTCTAAATGAAGTTATGAAAGGTGAAGTAAATAAGGCGGATGTGGCCGCCAGTTTTCAGGAAGCTGTCTGCGAAGTGTTGGTTTTTAAACTGGCGGCCGCCTTTGAAAAATATGGTGCTAAAGAAGTACATTTAGCCGGTGGAGTTTCAGCGAATTTGAGACTTAGAGAACTAGCAAAAGAAAAACTTGGAGAAAAAGTTAAACTAAGACATCCAGCATCAATAAAATATTGTACCGACAATGCAGCTATGATTGGCTCTGCAGCTTATTATCTTTGGAAAAAGAATCCAGATAAATATACCCCTTCTTCCAATTTTGTGCCCTACAGTGATTTTTCATTATAATTTCCGCGCCCTTCTATACTTCACATCAAAGCTATTTTTTGGAACTCCCAGTTTTATCTGCCACTTTTTCGGCCCATTTTCAGCCACCACTCCATTATGCATAAATTCATGGTGGATTTTGCAGAGAGGGACGAGATTTTGATGGTTA
>PFDP01000015.1 GCA_002772535.1 Candidatus Peregrinibacteria bacterium CG10_big_fil_rev_8_21_14_0_10_36_19
GGTGGTGGCTGAAAGTGGGCCGAAAAAGTGGCAGATAAAACTGGGCGTTCCGAAAAATAGCTTTGATATGAAGTATAGAAGGGCGCGGCAAAAGTAGCATCTGTGCATTATCGCGTAAAAGTTGATCTTCCACTCTCCCACCATCCCTTGAAATCCGCGAACCCATACGCTAATATGCAGCCAATGTCTAAGATTACAAAAATAAAGGCGAGAGAAGTGTTGGATTCTAGAGGAAATCCAACTGTTGAAGTGGAAGTTACAACCGAGAAAGGATTTGGTAGTGCAATTGTCCCTAGTGGAGCATCCACAGGGGTACATGAAGCTGTAGAATTAAGAGATGGAGATAAATCTAGATACCTTGGAAAGGGTGTTATGAATGCCGTTTCTAATGTTGATGGAGAAATTGCTAGTGCCATTACTGGCATGGATAGTGATGATCTGGCTTCTATTGATGAAAAAATGATCACCCTTGATGGGACTGAAAACAAAGGTCGCCTTGGAGCCAACGCTATTTTGGGAGTCTCAATGGCGGCGGCCCGAGCGAGTGCTAACGAGCGAGGGCTTTATTTGTATGAATATTTGAATCCCGAAGCTGTTAAACTGCCATTACCTATGATGAATATTATCAATGGCGGCGCTCATGCCGATAGTGGTTTAAATATTCAAGAATTTATGGTGATGCCTGTTGGTGCAAAAACCTTTAAAGAAGCTCTAAGAATGGGAGCAGAAATTTTTCACACTCTTAAAGGACTGCTTAAAGATGCTGGTCATGCTACTTCTGTTGGTGATGAAGGTGGCTTTGCACCTAGCTTACCAAGCAATGAGGCAGCACTTGAATTTGTGGTAAAAGCAATAGAAAAAGCAGGATATAAACCTTGGAAAGATGTGATGGTGGCGCTTGATGTAGCTGCGAGTGAGTTTTATAAAGATGGTAAATATAATTTAAGAGTTAATGGTGTGGAGGAATCTCTAACATCTGGAGAACTTACAAATTACTATGATGTGCTTTTGAGAAAATTTCCTATTATCTCAATTGAAGATTCTCACGCCGAAGATGACTGGGAAGGTTTTGCGAAAATGGTTGAAAAAACTGAAGGCAAAATTCAAATTGTTGGAGATGATTTGTTAGTAACTAACGTAAAAAGGCTAAAAAGAGCAATAGACGAAAAGGCGGCTAATTCAATCCTAATTAAGGTTAATCAAATTGGTAGTTTAAGTGAAACATTTGCGGCAATTGATATGGCTCATGCAGCCAACTTTTCTGCTGTGGTTTCGCATAGAAGTGGAGAAACTGAAGACACAACAATTGCAGATTTGGTGGTGGCTAAACAAACCGGTCAAATTAAAACTGGTTCTCTTTCTAGAACTGATAGAATTTGTAAATATAATCAACTATTGCGAATTGAAGAACGTTTGGGAGAAAGGGCTGTTTTTGCTGGAGGAAAGGCTTTCCATAACTTAGAAGCCGGATATGATAACGAAAATTAAAGGATCTCAGGTTTCCAAACTGATGAAGCGCAGGAAATTGGATTCTCATAAAGGTCAAAATGGAACTGTGATGATTATAGGTGGTAGTCTGGATTTTTATGGTGCACCTGTTTTGGCTGGTCTTGGGGCACTTTATAGCGGGGCGGATTTGGTTTATTTATTTGTTCCAGAGTGTAATTTTGAATGCACTAGAAGTCTTTACCCAGATTTTTTTGTACGTAAATACAGCGGAGAAACTTTTAACCTAGAAGCTGCAAAAGAAGCTGTGGAATTGGCAAAGAAGAAATGTGATAGCGTTGTAATTGGTCCCGGATTAAGTAAAGCCACAGGTGTAATAGAGGCGGTGAAATATGTAGTGGAAAATCTCAATATTCCAACTGTTTTAGATGCTGATGCAATAAATGTTCTCAAAGATATTGAAAGATTTCCTTTAAGCCAAACTATTGTTGCAACTCCGCATCAAAATGAGTTTAGAGAACTTGTGGATAGAGATGTAACGGTTAAAGCAGAAGATACTCAATCCGTAGTTTTATTGCGATCTATATCAATGGATCTACACATAAATGTGCTTTTGAAGGGTGCTACCGATTTTATTACTTCCGATGAGGGATACATGGAAATAAATACAAATGGTAATCCTGGAATGACAGTGGGAGGAACTGGAGATGTTTTAGCTGGAATGGTTGGAACTTTCTTGGCCCAAGGAATGAGCGGCTACGATTCTGCAAGACTAGCAGCATTTTTTAATGGAGAAGCCGGCGATAAACTTCAAAAAATAAAGAACTATAATTTTAGCGCTTCTGATTTGGCAATGAAATTGGCGGAAGTGGTTAGATAGTTTTTAAGTTTTTTTAATCTTTAGGGGGTATTTTTGTGATGCATAATTGACAATAATAGCGCGTCGCGATAACATATGATTGAAAGTTTTTCATGTAAAGAAACTAGGAAAGTATTTGATGGCAAATTTTCTAGAAAGTTTCCAAAAGATATACAGATTCGGGCTAATGAAAGGTTGTGGCAAATAGAGTCTATATGTGATGTTAGAAATTTAATTTTATTACCTGGTGCAAGATTTAAAAAGCTAAAATCTAAGGACATCTACAGCATGAGAATAAATGATCAGTGGAGAATATGTTTTAGAATTAAGATGAGTAAAGCCATTGAGGTAAAAATAACAGACTATCATTAATGAAAAGAATACCACCAACACATCCTGGAAAAACCTTATTAGAAGACTTTTTAAAGCCTCTAAAAATATCTCAATATAGATTAGCTCATTCTATAGGTGTTACTCCTATGAGAATTAGTGAAATAGTAAGAGGCGTTCGTTCAGTTAGTCCTGATACAGCTTTGCGTTTTCAAAAATTTTTCGGTTTAGAGGCTGAGTTTTGGCTAAAATTACAATCTCACTATGATTTAGAAATAGCAAAAAAGATTATTGCTCATGATCTAAAATACAAAGTAAAAGTATTAAAAAAACTAGAAAAAACTACGAAAGATACTTAGACTTCCCTACAAACCATTTTTGCATATCTTTGGCTGTAGCTTTCTTTTTTTCCATGATGATTTTTCTCTTCTTAAGCATTTTTGGAGCTTGTTTTAGGTAAGCAATATAGGCTTTCCAAAGGTGAGGTTCACGGAAAGTCAGATAAAATGGAGTGAGTAATTTTGTAGCTAAAATATGTGGTAAGTTACGGAAAAAATTACCTGGAAGTTCATTTTTAAGCTGCATTAAAAGTTGATTTTTGAAAGAATAGAACTTTTGAAATTCGCTTAGTCTGTTGCGGTTAAATAGAATTTCCCATTTAGTAAAACGACGGTGAATACCGGTTCCCCTACCATGGAAAGCTACTGCCTTTGGATAGTAAAGACATTTGTATCCAAAAAGCTGAAAACGCCAAGATAAATCTACATCTTCCTTGTACATGAAAAAATCATCGTCTAGATATTCGTCCTCAATTTTTACCGCTTCTAAGGCTTCGCGTCTATACATTGGGCAAGCTCCGGAAACACCAAAAATTTCGCACTCTTTGTCAAATTGTCCATGATCCTCTAGTCCTTGTCCGTCATCAGCTATACGACGATTTTTGTAAGCAATAAGCCCTACAGTATCAATAATTTTTGTTGGTTCTTTTTTCTCAAAATCATATTTATAAACTTTTCCAGTAATGGCAGCTATCTCGGGATCTTTTTCCATTCTGTGCACAACTTTTTCAAAATATGTTGGAGAATAAATAATATCTGGGTTTGTAATCACTACGTAATCGGCTGGATTTTTGTGTTCAATAGCTAATTTCATACCTTGATTAGCCGCGCCAGAATATCCGGAATTATGCTCGTTCCCTATTATTTTTAGATTTTTGTGATGTCCATATTTCTCTTTTACAAGCTCAATTCCAACATCTGAAGGTGAATCGTTATCAATGAAAAAAACCTCTATATTTTGGTAGGTCTGTTTGAAGATTGAATCTAAACAGGTCTGGAGGAATTGCGGAGTGTTGTAATGGATTATTACGATTGCAATTTTTGGCTTTTTCATATACTATTTTGGCAATTTGAAGGCATTTTAGCACTAAAAAAATATATGTCCAGATATCTTTTCACATCGGAGTCCGTTACAGAGGGGCACCCAGACAAAATTGCAGACCAAATTTCCGATGCGATTCTTGATGATATTTTATCTCAAGACCCTGAAAGTAGAGTGGCCTGCGAAACTATGGTTTCTACCGGAATGGTAATGGTGGCTGGTGAAATTAGAACTTCTGCGTATTGTGATATCCCTGGAGTTGTTCGTCGTACAATTGAAGAGATTGGTTACACAGATGCAAATTATGGATTTGATTATAAGGCTTGCAGCGTAATTACCGCAATTGATGAACAAAGCCCAGACATTGCAATGGGTGTAGATACAGGTGGGGCTGGAGATCAAGGAATGATGTTTGGACTAGCCTGCAACGAAACCGAAGAACTTATGCCTTTGCCTATTTCTTTGGCACACAAACTAACTGCAAGACTTTCAAAAGTACGAAAAGATGGAACTTTGGAATATTTAAGACCAGACGGAAAAGCGCAAGTTACTGTGGAATATGTAGATGAAAAACCTGTACGAGTTCATACCGTTGTTGTTTCGGCACAGCACGATCCAGAAGCAACTCAAGAACAAATTAAAGAAGATATTATCCGTGAAGTTGTAAAACCTATTTGCGGAAATTGGATAGACGAAAACACTATATACCACGTAAACCCAACTGGAAGATTTATCATTGGTGGACCTCCTGGAGATTGCGGTCTCACCGGTAGAAAAATAATTGTAGATACATATGGTGGCTCCGGTGGACACGGCGGTGGATGTTTTTCCGGTAAAGACCCTTCAAAAGTTGATCGCAGTGGTGCCTACATGATGCGTTACATTGCAAAAAATGTTGTAGCAACCGGTTTAGCTACACGCTGTGAATTACAAGTAGCCTATGCCATTGGTGTTGCAGAGCCGGTTTCTGTTTATGTAAATACCTTTGGAGACTGTGACGATGAAAAACTTGCTCAAGTGATTCGTGAAGAATTTGATCTCACGCCTGCTGGAATAATATCAACCCTCGGTTTAAAACGCCCTATTTACAAAAATACGGCCGCTTACGGACACTTTGGACGCAATGACGCCGAATTCCCTTGGGAACGCACAGACCGCGCTGAGAGCTTAAAAAAGAGGCTAATTTAAAAGGCCCCGCTTGGAGATCTTTGGTTTAGTTAGGGCAGCGGAGCCTTTTTCGCCGACTACTGTGTGTGAAGGGTAGACAATAATTTAGATTCTACACTTCTCCTTCACTTAGTAATCTTTATGCATTTGTAAGTTAGCACCTGTTTCTAAACTTTTTCTGAAAGTTTTGTGAACTTTTTTTAAAGTTTTTTTAAAAAGTTTATTATATGGCAGGCTTGGGGATGGGAATAAAAAAAGCCCCGCCATCTACTCGCCTGAGGCGGGTAAAGGTGGGGCTTTTGAATGTTTAATTGAAGGAGAGAGTTTTAAAGTGTGTCTCCAAATACTCTATCAAGGATTACAACCACTTCAGCACGGTTGATGCTACTTGAAGGTCTGAAACATGTTCCAGTTCCTGAAGTACAAGCAGATCCTTTAACGTATCCAGCTTGTTCAGCTAGAAGAACTACGTTGTAGTACCATTGTGATTTAGCTACATCGGCGAAAGCTGATGTACCCGCTGCGTCACCCATAGTTTTTCCTGTGTAGTAGTAGTAAGCCTCCATTACCATTTGAATAAATTCTGCACGGTTCATTTGACCTGCTGGGTTGTAGTTAGCTTTAGATGCATTTAGTATTCCTAGTCCTTTTAGACCATTCACATATCCTGCATACCAAGCTGATGTTGCAACGTCTCCGTAAGGTTTAGCGCTTGGAGCTGTAGGTTCAGCTAATCCAATTGCTCTGTGAACGAAAGCTGCAGCCTCAGCACGGTTTAGGTTACCAGCTGGATTGAATGATCCATCTTCGTTACCTTTTACGATTCCTTTTGCAGCCAGCTTAACTACAGCAGCTGTAGCCCAGTGATCTGCAGGAAGGTCTGAGAAAGAAGATGTAGTAGTAGTAGTAGTTGTTGTTGTATCTGTAGTTGTTGTTGTATCTGTAGTTGTTGTTGTTGTGTCTGTAGTAGTTGTCACAACTGGATCTGCATTTGCAGTAATAGTTAATGTCACAGATGAGCTCATTGCGCTTAGATTTCCAGCTGCATCTTTTGATCTAACAGCATATGTTATTTTTTGACCAGCCTTAACAGTGGCATCTGTATATGTTTTTTTACCTTTAGCAACAGAAGCAAATGCATCTCCACTAATAGGAACTGGACTTATCCCTTTCAAGATTTGAATAGTGCTCAAATCTGTATCTGATGGGTCATTCCATGTTAGAACCACTTGCCCATTAGCATTAACACTAGCGGCTAATCCAGTAGGTACTGCAGGAGGAGTTTTATCTTTACTTTGAGATGATGTTGCAACCAATATTTCAATAGTTGTTGCAGAATCCTCATCTGTTGCAGATGAACCAAAGTTACCAACACCAGCTGCCTCTATTTCAATAGCATCCGCATCACTAGTTGCAGAGAATTCGTATAATGTTAAACCTGAAATTGAGAACGCTTCACTAGCAACGAAATCACTTGCAACAGGAATTACTAGAGTTTTACAATCAAGACCTGATTCTGTACATGCTGTAGTTCCATCTATAGCTTTGTACGAAGGTGTGATAGTACATGAACCTCCTGATTCTGCACACCCTGTAATTCTACCATCCGCCAATGGAGTACCCGTACTATCTGTTAATGTAATTGATGTATCAGTTGGATCAAAAAGTAAATTTAGTGTAGATGGAATCTTCAAAATAAGATTATTAAGAGCACTGATACCAGGAGCAGTGGCACTTTCAGTAATTGTAAAAGTAGACTCTAGAGGTTGTCTATTCATTCCTGTGTAAAATGTTTGACTTAAGCTTCCTGCCACAGTAGGAGCACCTATTGTAACATTTGCACCTGTAGCATCAGTATGTGTCCCATTGTAATCTGAAGAAACTTCTAATTGAATAGATGCCGCAGCAGCCACAGTTCCAACTTGAACAGTAAAAGCTGTAAAGGTAACAGATTCAGTACCTTGATCAGTATTAGCATTTACTGGGATGATCATAACTTTACAATCACCGGCAGCAGTTGTACAAGCCGTTGAACCATCAGATTGTTTAAAAGTAACACCTGTAAGTGCATTTGCACTTCCAGTAGCTGCATTAAAGTGATCAAGACAAGGAGTCGTTCCAGCAACGTCTGTACATGTAATGCTTGTATCTTCTGCTACAAAAGAAAGACCAACACCTGTAGCACCCGGAAGAACTATATGTACATCTGATGTAGTATTTAAAACAGCAGTAGAACCGTCCTCTGCGATTGTAATACCACTAGTTATTATTTTATCAGCCTGATTTACAGCATATATATGATTTGCTGCTGTTGCAGTGATTGTTGGAGCACCAACATTTAAGCTTGAACCAACAACTAATGCTTGAGTGTTACAAGCTAAATTACCACCAACACCACAATCTGAAGCGATAGTAGCATTACCAGCAACACCTAACCCTAACCCTTGTGCAGAAAAAGCTGTATCGTGATTTATTGTAATAATCTCACCAGAGTCTACAGAAAATTGATCCCCTGCTGCAAAATTAACACCTATAGGTATAATCATTACCTTACAATCACTAGTACAAGCTGTTGTACCATCAGACTGAGCATAAGTTACAGTCACAGTACAAGGACTAGCTCCGCATGCAGCACCACCTTCACTAACTTCAATTTTTGCGAAGGCTGTACTAGTAATACTTATACTAGTATTAGTATTATCAAAGAACATGTTTGTGGCAGCATCTGGAATGATTAAACGAGCATTATTTGCCGCTGTTATCGTTGGAGTGGTATCATCATCTGTTACTGCAACTGCAGTACCAGTCCAGGTATAAGATGCATCATTAATAGCTGGAGTAACTTTCAATGTTCCAACAGTATCAATTGATTTATTAGCCGCAAAGGCAGTAGTAGTAAGCATGGACAATGCCCCTACTACAACACTCAAGAGCAAAAATTGCCTTGAAATATTTTTTATGAATTTCTTCATGTATTTATGATTAAGAAATAGGATTTGAGATATGAATATCGTATCCAAGTATAGCAATTTACTATTTTAGATACAAACGAAACAGGTTTGATTAATCATGTTTTGTCTAGACTTATCAAAATATTGTTTTATCGTTAGTTTAATCTTTAATTGAAGCCAAAACAATGTCTCCCGATCCATGTTCCCCAAGAAAATAAACATTACCATTTGTATCTTCATAATATTTACTTATCTGTATGTAACCTTTTGTGGATTCTTGGTTAGGAACAAACCTGTCATTAAAGTACATCAACCAAGTACCTGCGCGCTTTTTTGCGTGTAATAGATCATTTGAATTTGTAACATATGTGTATTGTAAATCTAAATCTTCGAAAATATCTTTCCCTTTTTTCATACTATAAATGAAATCTTTAGAATCCTCTTTTACATTACGTCCTGTGAGATAAATATTTTTACCTTCTCCTAAAACATTATAGACTTCATTTTTTTCAAACATCCTTCTATCATTTTTTTGAATATACCACATTTTGGCTGGTGCATATCCGGCAAATATAACCTTTTTGTTTGTTTCGAATGCTAAATTTGTAAACTCTGTAAAATCATCTTTAAGGGATATTTCTTTTTCGTTAATATGCAAAATTATTTGATTTACCAAGCTTTTGGTAATGTAAGCTATGTCATTATCTTTACTATATGATATAGAACTAACAAATGAATATGGCCCGACTGATTGATTGCTGTATCTTGCATACCAATCTCCTTCTTCGGATTTGTATGTAAATGCTAAATCACCACTTGGTCCAAAGGAAATATTATCTATAATTTTTGCCTTAAATATTTGATTTCCTTCTACATCTAATAGAGATTCTGAATTATTTGCGTGAAATTTGATAAACACCTGATCTTTAGGACTTAAATATAAACCGTTAAAACTTCCTCTGATTACTTCCTTGTCATTTTTTATCAAACTTATAACACTTTCTTCGTTTGTTCCTAGATAATAAACATCTCCATTTGAATCAATGGTTACATTTGAAATTTCTTTAAATGAACTTGAATCTGTAACTTTATCGTTTTGAATAATTTTAAGAAACTGATCTTTTTCGTCGTTAAAATATTGGATTGCTATTGTTTGTTTTGCTCCTAAATTTAATCCAATTATGTGATTGTATAGATTTGTATTATCTTCACTTTTTATAACTACCTCTTCACTAATTTGTGGATTAGAAAAAGGATTACAAGCTGAAAATATTATTGATGAGATGATTAAAGTTACTGCTAGGAATTTTTGATACTTCATAAAGTTCTTTTTAGTTTGTATAGAGCTTGCACATTATCCTAACCTTTTACTATTTTTTCAAGCCATAAATCACAAAAGCCCCCCTGCCGCTAAGGCAGGGGGGCTTTAAAACTAAATATTATTTCTGCTAAGCAGAGCTAATGATTAGTAAGTAAGTGTAGGACCATTTACAGGGTAACTATCACTTTGTGTTGTAGGAGCAGCAGCTGTAGGCTCGTTACCTGGAGATGCACCAGCAGCTGTGTAGTACCAACTTAGTGGTTGAGTAGCTTCCCAATCACCTGAAGTACCATTTAGTTTCAATACGAATGATTCACCACTAGCTTGACCAGAAGTCGCAGCAGTATCGTACTTGAATTCAAATTCTTTAGAAGTGTTTGAACCAATTTCGATAGGTGAAGCAAATGTAATTGTAGTTCCAGTCGTACAATCAGACGCTGCTGTTGTATTTTCTAGAGTACCGTTAACGTATGTTCTAAATGTGTTGTCGTTTGCACCAGTGTTACTTGCGTAAGAACCTGTACATGTAACAGCAATAGAAGAAACATACATAGATCTAGGACCACTAGCTGTGATATCCCAGATAGCAACAGTTTGTTCAGAACCAGTAATTGTAGATGAGAAAGTCTTAGCTGAGTTAGTAATTACAGGCTCTACATCGTGTAGAGTGTGTAATTTACCTTCTGCAGCTGGAGAGTAAACTTTTGAAAGTCTATCTGTAGCAGCAAGAGTTGCTCCTCCACCGATAGAACCTGCAGCCCAAACATCTCCTTTTTCAACAGCAGTTTCTACAACAACGAATCCGTCTGTAGAACTTGCATCTTCGAACCAAAGAACATCACCAACATTGTAATCACAATCAGCTGTATCAGAAGCAAGTGTTCCGATAGCTTCAGTACATGTTGATTTTAGTTTACTAATAACATCTCCATTCGCAAGTGTTATACCTGTGAAAACAGCACCTGCACCTGTGATAGTTGCACCTGCTGTTAGAGCAGCATCAGCCATGTAGAATCCATTAGTACCGTCAGCATCGTATAGGTAAGCAACATCACCAACAGCGAAATCTACATTTAGAACTCCGCTAGCAATGATACCTCCACCGTATGTATCAACTTCAACCATATTGTCACCAGTAGCAACAGTAACAGTAGTTGTTGATGATGCATCACCATTTAGAGCAACTTCTAAACTATCTGCATTACCTAGAGTATTTGCAGATACAGCAGTAGTCACAACTCCGAATCCAGTATTAGCATCTGCATTATCGTCAATTACGAATAGTAGAGTACCAATTTCCCAAGCATTATTTGAACCTCCAGATGCAGGTGCAGTATAAACTTGACGAGTTGGGAATCCAGAAGTTAGTAACTCACCAGCATCAGCACCAGTAGCACCAGCAGCATCACCATTGGCAGCAAGTAAGTTACTTGCAACACCAGTCATATCAGAACCAGCTGGAACTGTAGCATTAGCAACGTGGTAGTCACTGATAGCACCACTACTGAAGATAATATCTCCTAGAGAGTATGCTTTAGTACTTGAAACAGCAGAAGCTACAACATTACCAGAAGCAGAAGCTCTTACATTTGAACCTGAATCAGACCCTGTAGCTTCGATACCAGCTAGGGCAACGAATACTTTTCTACCAGATAGAAGAGCACCTGAATCAGTAGTACCAGCTTCTACGTAGTAACTCTTTTGAGTATCTTTAGTAATTGTTTCTGTAAGACCAGAGAATTGTACTAAATCATTGATAACTGATACTCCTGCTTTAACAACAGTACCGTCAGATCTCTTAAGAGTGAAGTTTTGTAGATCACCACCACCGTTTTCTGTTGTTACAGTAACTGTGTCAACAGTCATATCTTCGTTAGCAGCTTCTAATTTGAAATCAAGAAGTCTCTTTCCTGTTTCACCAGCATGTAGAATGCTAGCAGCAGCTTGAGATGGACTTGATACAGCTAATGTACCAGCTGCAGCTGAAGTAAGAGTTTGGAAAGTTACCGCAGCAGCAGGAGCTGTTCCAGAACTTCCACTAGATACACCAGTGAATGTAATGTCAGCAGTATTTGTACTTACAATATAAGTACCTGAACCAGCTGAACTAACATTACCCCAAACTTCTAGGCTAGCAGTAGAACCAGCATCGATTTGTAGGTTTCCAGAAACAGAGAAACTGTTATCTGTAGTAGCAGGTGTAGCAATTGTAGAACCTAATTGCTCACCATTACTCATTAGTTTTAGGTTAGTTAAACCTGTAACACTAGAAACATCAACTACCACTGTTTGTAAGCTAAGTTTTTCAGCAGCACCAGCTTGTAGATTGAATTGTGCAAGTTTTACAGAACCACCTTTAACAAATGTTTGATCTGGGTAAGAAGTATCTTCTGAAACAGAAAGAGTCTTAGCCTCAGCAGTTAAAGTATTTGCAGCAACTTCAGTAGAAGCAGCTGTAGCAAATGTGTTTGAAGTTAGTTTCTTGTAGTAAACTTTACCAAATTCAGCTGTGAAAGTATCACCTGCAGTAATATCTTGTTTAACATTTACAACTAGAGAAACTGTTTCATCCTTAGCAGGATCAACAGTAAAGTATGAACTTAGTGTGTAAACATCACATGTACCATCATCGTGAGATGTTACAGGAGTAGCACTGTAAACAGATTTACCACCTGAAAGAACTACTTTGATCGAACCTGTAAGGTCATCAAATGTACCACTAGTTGCACCAGCATTTTGTAGGTCGAAACAAATTTGTCTTACTTCCATTTTCTCACCAGAAGCATCTAATTTCCAAGTACCAAGAACTACGTCTTGAGCACCTTGTCCGAATTTACCAGATGGTGAAGTTGTAGATTTAGAAACTGTTAGAGCACCAGCGTTGATTTGAATTTTATTCATATCAGCGGCAGCTGTTTCAGTACCACTTGAACAAGCACTAGAATCTCCTAGAGGGAATGTACATTCTTGACTACCTCCAGCTGTTGGTAATACAGAAACACTTGTTTCAGCACCTGAAGCTAGTATGTCGTAGTCATTTTGAATGTTGAACTGAACAGTTCTTGAAGAACCATCAACAACATCTAAACGAACACGAATAGTTTCAGTAACACCTTCTTTAATGAATAAAGGAGAATTTGAAAAATCGAATACAACTTCTTTACCGCTTAGTTGAGCAGTAGATAGAACTTTTCCATTTTTATCAACCAATTCAACATCTTTTACATCACCATCAGCGGCAGTACCATTATTCAAAAGAGTCAACATTTTTACATTCATACCTTCATTTGATCCAGCAGTGAATGTAAATTTAGCAACATCTTGATCTGTAACTCCAACATCTACAGTACGAGTTGAAGTAGAAATTGATTGTGAATCAACAGCTAAAGTACCAATTGTATTAGATCCGTCTTGAAGACTAAAACTTCTACCTTGAATTGGAAGTCCAGAAGTAGATTTAGCATTTGAATCAATTGCAGTAACTTTAAAGTTTAAAGTACCTGCTGTTGCAGTAGAAGCTAGGTTAACCTTTACTGTAACAGTAGAAGATTGACCAGCTTTAACTACGATAGGTTTAGAATCGAAACTAATATCTGCAACCTTGTCAGATATAGAAACAAAGTTACCATATCTTACACCATCAGCAGTAAATACTGAAACACCTGATACTACAGTATCAGCAGCTAGACCGCCTTTTAAAACAGTAAATCCTGTAACAGAAACATCTTCTGCACCAGCTTTTAGAACAACATTAACTACATCGTTATAAGCTGTAGAACCTGCCAAATATTGAGCAGTAGGCTCAGCACCTGCTGAAACTGTAAGAGGACCTGAAGCTGTAGGAGTAGTAGGAGCTTCTGCTCTAGCAACTGGGCTAGCAGATAGAACTACCATTTTAGAACCTTCAGCTCTGTTGATGTTAGCACCTGGACCGAAAGATCCATTTGGGTAACCACCAACAACGCTCCAGTGGTAAACAGTTGCTACGTAGTCACAAGCCCAGCTCGCGATTGAGCTAGAATCTGTGAACATACCACAACCACTTTGCTTTTCTAGACCGAAAGCTTCAGTAGCCATTTTAGCAAATTGTTCACGAGTAATTGAGTCGTTAGGACCAAAGTACCCAGCTTTTGGAGCAGCGTAACCGCTAACTACACCGTGTGAAACGGCTGTTTCGATTGCGCTGAACGCAGGATGTCCTTTAGGAACATCTTTGAAAGTTGCAGTTGCAGGAACATCAGCTGTAAGACCAGCTTTACCTACAAGCCACATAGCAGCATCTGCTCTCGTCAGGTTTGTACCAGGATTGAATTTAGATCCTGTTACTAAACCAGCACCTTCTAGGTCAGAAACGTATTGAGCAAACCATTCGTTTGCTGGCACGTCGCTGAAAGCCGCGAAGGCAGTAGCAGATACCACGAAAGTTGAAAGGATCGCCACCATTGAGATGGAAGCAATTACTTTGCGAAACTTATCCATAATATCTATGGTTAAAGAATTAATATGTGAAACGGATTTTTTCTTGCGAAACGGACAAAAAGTTAAGAAAAAAGGGTTTTTATAAAGTTTTATATTTCACCTCGGCCATCCGAGATAACCTATAAAACAGTTTTGTTTTGAAAGTTTTTTTCGACGCCCCATTCAGCTCATGCTTGTGGAGTCGCCTGCATCCTATATTTCAAAGGTCGAAGTTTACAGTATATAAGGTATGTTTATATCTGGTTGTGTAGTTACCAATGCGTTTTTCTCTTATCTAAGCCATTTTAGTGGGATATGAAGTATCGCACGAATAGCTTTCGACTTAAATCACAGTAAAATTTATCAAAGTGACTAGTCGGAGTCAATCATTTTTGGCTTACTCGAGGGATAACAAAGAAGAAAAATTAGTATTAAAAGTTCTTGTTTTTATGCCCTTTTTGGCCGGTTTTGGCTTATATTAGCCTCATTTCTTTTTATAAATGTTCACACTCTATAACTGTTTTGTGTGTGTTTTGTTTCAAAAAAGTTATTGTCATGTGGTTGATTTATTGTGATTCTTTAGAATCTTTGTGTGGTGTTGACTAATCGTGGCTTATTGTACGGCTTTTTTAGCTTTTTGGGTAGTATTTGTATAGTTGTATATATATAAGGTATAGAAATATGCGGCTTGAGGCGTTTTTAGTGATTTTGTTTTTGAGGAGGTGGTTTGACTTTTTTAAAAGAATGTATTTTGAAATTTGGGGTGCTTGAGTATTTACAAAATTTTAGAATTTGTTGGAATGTTTATTTTTTGTTCTGAGTATACGTACGCCCTTTTAGCTATAGAAATAATTGAAAAATGTTTTTTGTCATTTTTAAGTGCTTGGTTTGATTAGTCACTTGAACACATAATGTATTCTGTAAATTTGTTTTAATAACCCCTCATTCATGAAGTTTCCCAACTTTATAAGGAGATTCGTTTCATACGTTTCTATCATGACCATTGCATTAAGCATGGTTGCAGCGGGTCTGCCCACGGTTTTGGCAGCCTCAACTATTTCCATTACTACTAATGGACTTCAAAATAATTTTCCTGGTGCTCCAATTGCACAAGGAGTTACGGCGGCAGCTTTGTCTGTGTCTGTAACAGCTTCACAAGCATCACAAACTCTAACAGGCATAACTGTGAACTTTGATGGTACTGGATTTGCAACTTCTGATTTGGAAGCTTTAGCAACGGATAATACATCTGGAGTACAACTCTACCTTGATGATGGAGAACTTTCCGGAGGCGGAATGATATGGTTTAACTCTGGAGCAGATACCTTAGTAACATTGGATAATCCTACATGGTCTTCAACAAGCGTAACGCTTACGCCCGCAACACCGGTTTCACTTACTAGTGGTACGGCAAAAGTTTTTTGGGTGGTAATAAAAACTTCAAATACAGGAACAAATAATGATGAAATAAGACTCACTGTACCTACAAATGGAGTAACAACCTCAGACGGAAACGGTCCAGCAAGTGATTTTGTGGCCAATAATTTTGCAATTGATACTGTAGCACCAACTATAACTTCTGTTAGCGGAGCTTCAGGCTCACCAACTTTAGAAGTAAGATTTAGTGAACCGGTTATAAGCATTTTAGATTTTGGTATAGGTAATGCAGACAATTTTACATTCACAGACAATGGTACAACTGGTGGAAGTGCAATTAGTGCACTAAACCACAATGCAGGGCAAGATTTTATGACGATAACTCTAGATAGTAATACAGATTTTGGTGACTTTGATGGCAGCCCTAGTACACTAGCAGCAGCGTCAGCAAAAATATCTGATGTAGCTGGTAATGCAATGGGAACAAGCGCTGTTAGTTTTTCTAGCCCTGTAAAGTTTACAAGTGGAGCACTACCTGGAACTTTTGTTGGAGATACAGGATACAGTTTTAATCTTGGAGTAAGTGGAGGTAATAGTGGAAGTTATACTTTTAGCGATCAGTCAGCTAATGGATCAAAATTAAGTGATTTGGGAATAACTTTAAATACTTCAACAGGGGCATTATCAAGCGGCGGTGGTGTTGCAAATAAGCCTGGAAGCCATAACGTTCTTTTGAGAATAACAGATGGAAATACAACAGCTGATAAAGTTTACACAGTAAATATTGCAGCAACTGAGGGAGCTGGAATACCTGGTGTAAGTCTAGTAACGCCATCAGGTGGATCAAAAGGAACATCAACTCAAACTATCAATGTAACTGGAGTAAATACAACTTGGTCTCAAGGAGTAACAACAGCAACTCTTGCTCTACCACCTGGGGATGGTGGAACAAACGCAATTGGTGCCGCAGGTGGCGATGGCTCATCTGGAAGCCCAACTGTAACTGTAAACAGCCCGACTTCACTAACCATATCTTTTAGTATAGGAGCTGGAGCTTCTGAGGGAGTAAGAGACGTTTTAATAACAACTGGTGCACAAGTGGTTAATGCCCCTGGAGCATTTAACGTTTTTGCTTCTGGTGGATCAGGACTAACATTAGTATCACCTGTAAGCGCTGGTACAAATGTTCAACTACCACCTAGGTTTAACTTTTTACCATCTGCTTCAGGCAGCGTAAATTCTTACAGAATTTCTGTTTTTTCTGATGCAAATGGTCAACAAAGAGTTTGGGATTATGCCTTCCCTAAACCGGCAGATGTGGACAATTCAAATGGTAGCCATTGTGGCGCAACTTTGTGTGAAATTGAATATGGAGAAGGTTCTTTTGGCTTTTTACAACAACCAACCTTCCTTGCTCCGAATACAAAATACTACTGGAAAGTTCAATCGAATGCGGAGACATACACAAATGTTAGTACATCAACCATTCCTTTAGAAACTACACCGTTAAGATATTTCACAACTACTGAGTCTGTCACAGATGTATCCCCTCCTGAAATTTTTCACAGACCTGTGTTTCAGGCTACAGCAAGCGCAAATCTAAAAATATATGCAAGGATTTTTGATAATATTGCCACTAGCAGTACAACTCCTCAATTAACTGGAAAGGTTTACTATTGTCAGGGAGCTGTATGCAGCCCTACAACAACTGCTGATGCCGCTTATGTTGGAAGTGGATACTTTAGCTTTACTATACCTTCTGCAACAATAAGTACGGCTGGTACAAAAATAAGATATTATTTGGAAGCTAGCGATGGAACAAACTTAAGAACTTTTAAGGACCCTACAGAAAATCCATTCACAATTACTTCCGTAGCCAGTGGTGCAACTACGATTGCCGGAACTATCAAGGACGCTGATGACGCCTGTGGAAGCGGAAGCACAAACCCAAGACAATCAACTATTTTTGCGGAGGGAACAGGATTTAATACAACAAGTTCAAATGATGCAAATTGTACATTTACTTTGTCTAATATGCCTGCCGGTGTTTACGACTTAGTAGCTTTTAAAGAGGGATACTCAGATAGAATAGTGAGTGGTACACCGTCTGGATCTAGCGGAGTGGCTTTGAAAATTAAAGCTGGTCAGTTTGGCGGATTTGGTGGAGATACATCAAAAGCTAAAATTAAATTTCATGGTCCACCCGATGGAGCACAGGGAATCCCTGGTACACAAACTGGAGTTAGTGTGTTTGCTGTTTTTGATAAGCAAATGAGTCAAAGTACTATCAATAGTACTAATTTCACTGTAAGCGAAGTAAATAAATCTAATGGAAATTTAACAGATATCACAAGTCGCGGCGCTGTAGTTTATTACCCAACTAGCCCAAACTTACCTGGTATTCCACCGGAAGGTAACATGGTAGTTTGGACATTAAGCGGAGATAATACTCTTGGAGATGATAAAACAATCGTAGTAAAACTAGCTGCAGATATCACAGACAAATCTGGTAATTCAATTGAAGGTAATCAATCTGATGGAAGTTATGCCTTCATGTTTAACACTGGTGTAACGCCTGATTTCAACACATTTAATTCAGCAACAGGATCCTTCTCAGGTGGTGGAACTTTTGGAGCTGGTCAATTTATACCTCCTCATGTTTCTAGCTCTTCTCCAGCACCTGGATCATTTGGAGTTCCTAAAAATGCCAAGATAGTTGTAGAATTTTCTGAGCCAATGTCTGATGACGGAGGTGGCTACACGCTAGCAAGTAATTTTAAATTATACACAGTTGCTAGTGGTACAGAGACTGACGTAACAAGTGCGGCAATAAATACAGTAACTCTTGATTCTAGTAAACGAAAAGCGGTTGTGGCTCTAAAAGGCACATACAATAGCGGCTTGTTTGCTTCAAATACTGAGTATGTTGTGAAAGTTTTAGGTGGAGCGAAATCTGGAGCTGGACTTACTCTTGCACCTCCTGATCAATCCACAAATGTGATGTTCTTTTCTAAATTTAAAGTTGGCTCAAGTTCAGATACTGGAGCCCCATCTTTACTTGGAACAATACCAAATGCTGGATCAACAGATTTCCCAGTAAATGCTAATGTATTCTCTGCAACTTTTGATAAAGATTTAGACCAAAGCACAATCACCTCTTCTACTGCATACCTTTCTGTGGGATCTAGAACTGTAAGTGCAGATGTGCAATATAATCCTGGTGCTAGAGAAATTTTAATTATTACAAAAACAGCTCTAAGCCCTAGTACTACATACACACTAAATATTAGTAATAGTGTAACAGGATTAAATGGCACTGCTATTACGGCTGTAAGTAAATCATTCACAACTGGTGGTGCCGATACCGTGGCACCAAAAATCCAATTCATGAACTGTGATGATTATGCCTGTGCGGTAACATTTGATGAACCTATGAATGCAGCAAAAGTTTCCGATACTTCGAACTGGACTACAAGCGTGCTTAATGTACTAGCTTATCTAGGCCTAGAGTATGGCAATGCCGGATTTGCTAGTTTGTCTGGAACGGCGGTTGATTTAAGTAGTGCATCTTTTAGCTATGACGGTGCTACAAAGACAGTAAAAATTGAAGGTCTAGATTTAAGTTCAGCAATTGGTAAAGAGCTTTCACTTGGTATGGACTCTAGCGGTGCCAATCAATCTAAAGATTTAGCTGGTAACGCCTTGGATGCTGATTACTCAAGCGTTAGAGCTGTAATTCAAAATAGTGCTACAACAAAAGGTGCACTAGGGCCAAATGCCTCATTTGGTGGAGAGACTGTATTTGAAAAAATGGGTAACGCTCTGCCGGATAATTTTAGTACGGCAACTTATGGTTTTGCACCTCCTGTTGAGGTAAGACCTTTCAACGCAATGGCTGGAAGATCAACAATCTTTGGAGTAAGAATTCCTATTTCTAAAAAGATTTCTGCTGGCGGCCAAATCGTTCTAACATTCCCAAATGGATATGATATTAGTGGCGCAAAACAGGATCCAAATAGCCCTATGCATTTTGATCTAAATGGCCCAGGAAGCGGTACTATAAAATTCAAATGTAATACTTCAACAGCTTTAACAAAAGTATGTAGTGGAGATAGTACTATAACTGGCGATTCAGGCGGTGATACAACAACTGTTGGTGGACTTGCGGATGATGGTGTGACAGTAAATTCTAGCGCAAGAACTGTTACAATCACTTTGTCTGCTGATACTAATTCAAGTGGTCCAGACTTTATAACTTTTGATATTGCTGGCATTACAAACACAACATCTCCAAAAGATTTTGGAACCTCAGGCTATACTGTGGATGTAAAAACTAAAAATGGTTCAACAGTAGCGGAAAGTCTTACTTCCCTACCTTTCTTTATTAAATCGGCTGGAAGTTATGCTCTAACTGGAACAATAACAGCAACGGGTAATGATCAAAGTGGAACAATTAAAGTTTATGCTTTCTCTCCACAAACTGGACCTTTGGAAGCTACTACTACAGATTTTAGCGGTGCAACAACTGCAACATACTCATTTACAAGTCTACCTGCTGGAGAATATGAAATATTTACTGATCCATTAGTAAGTATTAATACTGCAAGTTTTGTTGGTAGCTCACCTGTAAGAGTAAAAATGACAGGGAATACAACAAAAAACTTTACTATTGGTAGCGCCACAAGTGGTGGTACTGATGTAAAAGTTTGGGTAAAAGGTCCTGCAAATGAAGTGCTTGATTTGTTTGCTTTTGGTCCTGCTGGACAAAGAGTTCTTCAAAAGACTTTAGATAATAATGCATCAAATTATGAAAGCTTTTTAATAAATTTACCGAATGGAAATTGGTCTATTGGAGTTGGACCTTCAATGCCAAAAGGAGTTACCAATGCTAGACCTCCAGAACCAAACTATATGCCTCCAAAACCACTAGATATTAATATCATTGGAGGGACTGTTTATGAATCAAGTGCTGATGCTAATAATTCAGCAGCTGATGGGGGTGCTGATGCCGCAAATGACGGCGAAGTTTCTTTTGCACTTACAAGCACTTCAAAAACAATTAAAGGAGTTGTAAAAGATGGTTCTAATAGAGTTTTAGCTAGTGCAGAAGTGTTTGCATACGACCCTGTTAGTGGTTTTGGTGCTTTCACACAAGCAGACACCTCTGGAGCATTTACTCTCAATGTTGGTGATACAGGTAACTTTAAAGTTGGAGCATTTATCCCTGGAATGGGAGAATCAAAAGAATACTCTGTTGTTGTAAAAAGTGATGCCACAACTTACCTATCAATAGATGGAGCGGCGGCGATTACACCTGCAACTGCAGCAAGTACATTCGTAATTAAAATGACAAAACCTGATTATACAATTTCAGGTACGGTGAGTGATGCCATTGGTGGAACTGTGCAAGGAGCAAATGTGTATGCATATAAAACAAGCGGACCTGGAAATGCTCATGCCAATGTAGATTCTTCTGGAAATTATAAACTATATGTAAGCGCTGGAACTTGGAAAGTTGGTGCTTTCTTGCCTGAATATGGTCAACTTCCTGAGGTTACAGTAACTGTTTCAACAGAAAATGTTACTAGCCAAAACTTCTCTCCAAGTAATGCCGCAAATACAACTTTCTATAGTGTTTCAGGAGCGGTAACAATTGGAGGATCAAATGTTGAAAAGGCACATGTTCGTATTCTTGGTAATGGCTTCTTTAATGAAACTCAAACAGATTCATCAGGGAACTACAGCTTTAAGGTGCCAAGTGGTAATGGTTATGTGATTGAGGCTTTTGCTGAAGGTTATGGAGAACTTCCAAAACTAGCAGCATTTAATGTATCTGGAGATACAACTGGTAAAGATATTACCGTTGGAACTCCAAGAACAACTACAATTACACTTTCCAGTGCTCTACCTGTTGACACTGTACTTACTCTAACTGCGGCTGACGGAACTGAAAACAAAGTTAAGGTTCCTGCCGGACAAACTTCAGCTCAAGCATATATTCCTCAAGATGGAATATATGTTGTAGATGCTGATGCTCCTGGTATTCCAATGGATACAGATGCTGTTTCTGGTACTGATGGAAATACCGTTTTTAGCAGCACAACTGGGGCTGTAACAGTAAATGGTAACGAAGGTTTAACAATTACAGTACCAACACTTAGAACTGTTTCTGGAACTGTTAAAGATGATAGTAATAACAATATTGAGGATGCTCTTGTAACATTGCTTAATGTAACAACCGGTGACGTAGTAACTGCAAGAACTGAGAGTGATGGAACATACAGCATACAAGTGCCTGATGATGCTACAAACGACTATGTAATTAATACAAAAAAACCTGGGCTTTTGAGGTCTCCTACAAAAGTGACTGTTAATGGCTCAAATGTAACAGCACAAACTCTTACATCAACTGCTGCGGAATATACAATTTCTGGCCAAGTTCTTAATGGAGATAGCGAAGCTGTTGCAAATGCCTTTGTAAGAGCACAAAAACAAAGTGGTGGTGAAAGTGGAGTTCAGGCTGATGCAAGTGGTAACTACAGCATTCCTGTAGATGCTGGTGTATGGACTGTTTATGCTATTGGTGAAGGTTATGAAGAAGCTGCTCTAAGTGGAGGAGCTGTAACCATTACAAATGCGTCTGCAAGCTCAAAAGATATTACTTTATCAAGTACTGTAACCCTAAAAAGACCAACACAAAAATCTATAACACCTGCAACTGGTGGCGTACTTGATGATACCGATGATGATGGCGATGCGAATGCTTTAAGAACTAAAATTACTGTTCCAGCAAATGCATTAGGCAGCGAAACTTCTGCTGGAAGCATTAGTGCCACAGAAACTAATAATGTTCGTGATACTGCTGGAGTATCATTAATTAAAGCTACAGCATTACAAATTAGTGCTACGGATCCAAATGGGCAATCTATTAAAACTCTAAATAGTGAGGTAACTGTAGAACAAGAACTAACTCGTGCAGAACTATCGGCAGCAACGTCTAGCAATGGTACTGCTATTGATACTATGGAAGAAGCAGAGGCAATAATTATGGGTAAATGGGACGAAACAAGTCAAGATTGGCTTAGAATCCCAACAACCACTGGCTTCCTAAAAAATGATGTTCCAGTTGTAGATCTTACTACTATTGATACACCTGCTGAATTTGCGGCTAATGTAGATAAAGTTAGTGTAAGGGCTCTAACACCAACATTCTCACTTTTTGCACCTCTATCTGCTACAGATCCATCTGCACCTGACACACCAAGTGGCCTTGCTGCAACTGCATCATCTACAACAGCAATTGCATTGAGTTGGACACAAACTGATGGAGCTACAAGCTACGATATCTATAGAAGTACAAGTTCAGGCGGTACATATGCAAGAATTGGAAGTGAACCTACAGTTTCATCTGGTTCTACAACAACTTACAGCGACACTGGTCTTTCTGCTGGTACAGCTTACTACTACAAAATTTCTGCTTTAAATAGCTCTGGAGAATCTGCTGTTTCTGCTGCTGTTACTGCAACTACAACTGCTGCTAGCAGTGGTGGTGGTGGTGGCAGTGGCGGTGGCGGTGGAGGAGGCGGTGGTCTCATATTTAGTGGTGGAAGTAGTAGCTCAAGCTCAACTACAAGCGATACTGATTCAAATGGAAGTACTGCTGCAGGTGAAGCCACAAGTGCTGCTGAAACTTCTGCTACTGGATCATTTAAAGATACTAAGGGACACTGGTCTGAAACCCATGTTGCCAGACTTGCTAAGGCTGGAATCGTAAGTGGATATGGAAATGGTAAGTTTGGTCCTGATGACAAAGTAACTCGCGCACAATTGATAAAAATTGCCCTTGAAGCTTTCAAGATTGCTAAAGCAGAGAAGATTGAAAGTATTGCCTTTAAAGACGTATCAAGCACCAAAGATTGGTTTGCAGGCTACGTAGAAGCTGCTTACTTAAGAAACATTATTGGTGGATATAAAGATGGAACATTCAGACCAAATGCTCCAATCACCAGAGCGGAAGCACTTAAGATTGTATTCTTAGCTGCCGGAAAAGATGTAAGTAGTGTAAGTGAAGGTGCTTTGAAATTTGGAGATGTAAAATCTAGTGATTGGTTTGCGAAGTATGTTGGATATGCAAGCTCTAATGGAGTTGTTTCCGGCTACAAGAATGGTAAATTTGGACCTAACGATAGCTTAACGAGAGGTCAGGTTGCCAAGATTGTTTCGCTGCTTATGGATATGTAGTTTTGATTGGAAATTGAGTTAGGGTGGGCGGCGCCGGATGGCGCCGCCCTTTTTGTTAATTTAATTAGCAAAACTTTCTAATTGAAATATTAGAGATGCTTCGTTAGAATTGGGCTGGCTTAAGTCGTGGTGATGCGATTTAGCCACCTTGGCGCCATCGTATAACGGCTAGTACATCGCCCTCTCACGGCGAAAATACGGGTTCGATTCCCGTTGGCGCTACCATGATTAGAAACATGAATTAAATTTTTAGTAAACTTTATTGTGCCCTCCAATATCAAGGAATGTGAAGACCAAAATTTCTTTTTCCTTTCGAGTTAGCTTTTCATAAATAGCTCTAATATCATCTGTAATTGAAAAAGCAAATTCATTTTTACGCTTTCCTTTTAGCTTATGAGTTTTTAAAGAGGGAGAATATTCATCATCAATAAAAAGTTCTAACTTTTTTATAAATAACTTTTGTGTTTTTATATTCAACTTTTCAAAAGATTTGTCGAACCTCCCAGTACGCTGAATTATCTTTTTCATTTGATAAGTGATTCAAAGCTTTTTATACAATCCCTTTTACCATTTTGTGTAGATACATCAAAAGATGCTGTAATTTCGTCATCGTCTGATACTAGGCCAAACTTTAGCTTATTTTCGTTATAAGCTTTTAGGGCCTGAGTTATTACAAATGTTAAAGTCACTCCGTCTTTCTGAGCCTTTTTTTGTGCAGTTGCTTTTATTGGACCTTCTAAGTTTATAGTTAATGAAGCCATGATTTTACAGATAATATAATAATTTCATACTAATATTACACTCATTACCTTTAATAATCAAGAATTTTAGCAGAGAATGAAATTTTAAAATATGTTGTTAATAAGCCTTTTGCTTCCAAGATTGTATATTTCCCCATTCCTCTTCCGTTGGTAGATCATCAAAATTTATTTTTGATAATGCTTTTGTATCTTTATCTAATTTTTTCTTTAGCCACATTTCTAATGCCATTTTAATTACATTCCTTTGAGTGGTATCTGTTTTTTCTGCAAAATCTTTCATTTCCGAAACTAAATTAGTTGGCAACAAGGCTGAAATGCGAGTGTTTTTTTGATGATTCATTTTAGAATATTAATATTACGATTTTGTATTACTTTATATTAATATCATATTTACCTTATATGAATAATATTAAATTTTTCTAAATTATTTACTCTTATCACTCCCCTCTTTAGAGTGCTAGACATTTTTTAAAGGTCTGTATATAATTTGCGGGATGAGTAAAGACTTATACGAAATTTTGGGCGTACCGAAAGGAGCAAGTGAGCAGGAAATTAAATCTGCTTACCGTAAGGCTGCTTTAAAATGGCATCCCGATAAACATAAAGGTGATACAGATGCTGAAAAAAAATTCAAAGAAATAAATTCTGCATACGAAACTTTGTCTGATAAGCAGAAGCGTCAACAATATGATACTTTTGGTAGCACTGGTGGAGCTGGTGGTTTTGGTGGTGGAGGCGGTGGTGCTCAAGGATTTGGTGGTTTTGATTTTTCCGGTTTTCAAGGTGGTGGCGCTGATGGATTTGCAGATATTTTTGAATCATTTTTTGGTGGCGGTGGCGGTGGTGCTAGTCGTTCTGCCAAAAGAGGTGGAGCCCAAAGAGGAAATGACATTGAAACCTCTATACATTTGAAATTTGAAGAGGCGGTTTTTGGGTGTCAGAAAGAATTGGAAATAACAAAGCCAGATGTCTGCAAAAACTGTGAAGGTAAGGGGGCTGAAAAAGGCAGTCCAATTGTGAGCTGTAAAGAGTGTGGAGGGGCTGGACAAGTACGCAGCGTAAGAAATACAATTTTGGGACAAATGGCCACTACTAGAATTTGTGGGGCGTGTCATGGAGAAGGTAAGGTGCCAGAAAAAGTTTGTAGTAGTTGTCATGGAACTGCAAGAACTCGAGTAAAAGAAAGAGTAAAAGTTAAAATACCTGCCGGTGTTGATAATGGTTCAACTATAAGGCTAAGCGGTAAAGGTGAAGGTGGAATTAAAGGTGGTGAAGCCGGTGATCTATATATAAATTTAATTGTTGAAGGTAGTAAGAGATTTTTTAGAGCTGGAAGAGATATTCATTCTGAAGTAAAAATTCATGCGTTGCAGGCAATACTTGGCGCAGATATAAAAATTGACACTCTTCATGGTGAATCAACTATTGAAATTCCTGCCGGTACTGAAGATGGTCAAGTGTTTAAGTTAAGCGCAAAAGGCGTACCAATGGCATCTGGCGCTGGAGACCATCTGGTTAAAATAAGAATTGAAATACCAAAAAAACTCTCTAAGAAAGAAAGAGAGCTTTTTGAGGCGTTAGCCGATGAATCAAAGATTCAATTTAAGAAGAAAAGTTGGTTTTAGGTTTACATTTTAGGCAGTTGCGATTACTATTTTAGCCAGTATTACTCATTCTTTAGTTTTATGAACATTACTCTCTCTTGGGACCTGTTTGTGCTCGTATTCTTCGTTATTATAGTGGCGTACAGCTTAATCATAGGTAGAGATAATACTTTGAAGGTTATTTTGGGTACTTACGTTGCGATGATTGCCTCAGATGCAACTGGTGCTCTTTTTGAAAGATATTTCAATGGAACTCCAGTGTTTGCTCAGCTTTTAAAATTCGCTTCTGTAGCTAATGATCAAGAAGCTGTGGTTTTTGTAAAAGTAATTGTCTTTGTAATTTTGGTTATTTTGTTTGCAGTAAGAGGAGCATTCCATGTTGATACTGTTGATGATAGATCTGCACTTATAAGACTAGCAATGAGTCTGGTTTATGCAGCAATGAGCGCCGGATTAATTATTAGTGCTATTTTGGTTTTTGTAAGTGGTGCTTCGTTTATTGGCAACGGCACAGAAGGTGGAAGCCTTGCACTTTGGACAATATACAATAAATCTCAAATGATAGAATCGATAGTGAGAAATAGCTATTTCTGGTTTTCTATCCCCGCATTATCGTTCCTGATTCACAGTTTATATTCGCACGAAGAGTGATCTTTGAATTTTGGCTTGATTTTGAGGCGACTAGCCCATAAAATGTTGACGTTTTGTTTTTGACATGGGTTGGTAGCTCAGTCGGTAGAGCAACGGCCTTTTAAGCCGATGGTCGCGGGTTCGAATCCCGCCCAACCCACCATTTTAAAAAGCAGACGGTTATTTGCTGCACATTTAATTCTATTTGACATTTTTAAAAAATAAATTAAAATATCATCTTAATATTTTAAACATTTAAAATGAGTAGAGATGAATTAAGACAAAATGAAGGTGATGGAATTGAGTTACAAACTGGTGATGTTGCATTTGATGGTGGAGTGATAAGAGATGGTGAAATTATTCCTGATCAAGCTGAAATTAATCGTCGCCTTAAGGCTGCCCTAAGCCTTCTTCACTGGGAAATTGGAGCTTCAAAAAGAAATAACAACGAGCAGTAATCATCTGCAAGTTTAAAAACTTTTTAGAAAAATTTTAGATTTTATTTAAATTGGACTGTTAGGTTGATGATGTCTTCGCGCGGAGCATCCTTATTTCCTAACAATTCCTTATGGATAGATTAAAACAAATGTTTGCATTTCTCTCCTTGGTAGTTTTGATGATGCAGTTTAGCTTGAGCAATGTTGGTTATGCAGCAGTTGTATCAAGTGTGGTGATCAATGAAATTGCTTGGGCTGGTAGTGCTGATGGTTCTGGTGATGAATGGATAGAACTATATAATGCAAGTAACACAACTGTGGATTTGAGTGGCTTTTATATTGAAGATGATGGCAGTACAAAATACTTCATTGAAAACGGTGTAATTGCACCAAAAAGTTATTTCTTAATTGAAGATAGTGAAGCTGTAACAACCGTAGCGGCCAACTCTTTAAATAACCTCTCTTTGGCAAATGCTGGGGATATTTTAGTGCTAAAAAATGTAGATGGTGAAATTGTGGATAGCGTAAATAGTACTGGTGGAGCTTGGTTTGCTGGGGATCCAGATACCAAAGCAACAATGGAAAGAATAGATCCACTAATATCTGGTGATAATGCTGATAATTGGGCCACTGCAATTAACGGAAATGGCGCAAAAGGTAGGATTGGTAGTGAGATCATAGGCACCCCTGGAACAGTAAATAGCAATTATGGAGGGAGTGGCGCCGAGGTTGGTCTTAATTTTGAAGGTATTGCTAAAAGCGGCGACACTATTACTGTTGCTGCTAATGTAGATAGTGCCACTGATCTCTACGCCTATGGATTTGAAATTACATATAATCCTGATGTTTTAAAATTCAATAATGCAACTGAAGGCAACTTTCTCAAAGCAGATGGTGCCAGTACTGCATTTAATGCAGGGCTAGTTAATGATATAGATGGTACTTTGCTGGTTGGTGGAGCGCGATTAAAAAATCCTGCCGAAGGTATAGATGGGAGTGGAAAATTGTTTGATCTGAGTTTTTCTGTTATTGGAACCAATGGAGATTTTAGCGATATAGTTTTTGCCGGTGAAAATTTTGTAAGTGATTCTATTTCCGATACGCCCGTAAAACTAAGTCCTCTAAAAATTGAAGTTGGAGATGTTGCAGTAGAACAAATTGCAGGACTAAAAATTAAAGAATCTACCAAGAGATATGCGTTAGAACTAGATTGGACAGCTATGGAAGGGGCTAGCCATTACTTAGTTAAACGCATAAACCCGGTAGGAACATTTGATCTACTTGGGCAAACTACAGAAATAAAATTCATAGATGAGGAAAGTGTTTTGCCAGGTGTAAATTATAAATACCAGGTGGTAGCTGTAAAAGATGGAATAGAAAGTTCACCTGTAGAAATTACCGGTAGTGAAACAAGAGGTTTGAGTGGTGATATAGATAAAAACGACAGAGTAGATGGGAGAGATATAGAAAAACTAGCTAGATCTTTTGGAAGTGAATATGTAGATGAAGAATACTCAATTTTTGCAGATGTAAATTTTGATGGATTTATTGATGGTAAAGATTTGATAACTCTAGGCTCTAAATTTGGCTTGAAATACTAGTATTAAGAAGTTAGTGCCCCCGCCCTTGGCGCGAGGCGGGCGGGGGCGCGAACCATAGTTAATAAAAATTTTTATGAAAAAATTGTTACTAATTGTTGCGATATTAGCTCTTTGGAAGGTTGGAGCTTATGCGGCTGAGATTGGAAAAATACAAATGTCACATAGTTTTTTGGATAGGGATCTCATTGAAATAAGCGTTAATGCCAAGGATCTGAGTAAACAAGTATTGGGCATTGCTTTTAACCTCAAATATGACGAGAATCTTGCCTTTCTCAAATATGAACCAGGGAATTTTCTTGAGCAAGGTGGCGATCCATTTTATTTAGTTCATGACAATGGGAAAATAATTTTTGGAGAAACTTTGAGGCGAAATGATGAATTCCCAAGTGGCTCTGGGGAAGTTGCAAAATTTGTATTTGAGGTTAAGAAAGGAGAAAAATTTCAATTTGATTTTGAAAAAGGAGTGGTTTCTACACCTGAAACTGTGCAACAAGATTTAGATGGCATTAAATGGGAAAACTTAGTAGCAAATATGAAGAGGCAAAAATCTAGTTTTGAGCTAATTAAAGGCAATAAGAGTATTCAAAATGCTGTTTCAAATTTACCTGGGGGCCTTGTTGTTTGGGTAGTCGGGGTACTACTTATTGTATTAGGTGGCTTGTTTTTAGCCAGACATACACTATCTGTCAATTTTAAATAAAGGGTCAATGTTTGAGTTTGTAGAGTATTTGTATTAAATTATACATAGTTATTTACTCCTCAATCCTCATCCCCATGGCAATTAAATCCTATATCACTATTCAGGAAGCTTCTGAATTAAGTGGAAAATCTGTTCAGACTATACGTCGTGCCATAAAGTCTAGAAAACTAAGGCACAAAAGAAGTTCAACTCCTCAAGGTTTCAACTATATGATCAATCAAGAATCTCTTTGTGAACTATACAAAGTAGAACCTATGGTGGATCAAATTGAACAAGCACAAAAAAGAGAAGAAGAGGCTGCAGTGAAAGCAACTGAAAAGGTTGCCGAGCAAGTAGCTGAAAAAGTTGTGGAACAAACTGCTGTTGAAATGCCTCAAAAGAAAGAAGAAAAACACGAAGATAAAGTTTATATTACTGCTGAAGATTTTAAAGAATTTGCAAAAAACCTAGAAAGAATGATTGGTCAACACTCTGAAGAAAGACAAAATTTCCTAAGACTAGTAAACACACTACAAGAAAAGATTTTTGTATTGGAGAATCAGTTAAATCTACTTAAAGCTCCAAAGAAAAAATGGTTTGAGCTTTGGAAATAATCTAAATGTTCATGAGTAGCAGGCTTTCTCTTTTTTGGGAGATATCACGCAAGATCATACATCTTTCAGGTCTGTTTATCGTTCTGTTCTACAATTTTCTACTGATTAACTTTTCGAACCGCGTTGCCATTTTGGTTTTAACCGCGGTTCTTTTGTTGTTATTGGAAATTGAATACATAAGGCTTGAACATAAACCTAGAGTTGTTGGTCTTTTTGAAGGATTTTTAAGAAAACATGAGAAGAATCAATTAACTGGGGCTGTGTTTTATGTAATTTCTTCTATAATCTGCTTCTCTGCTTTTGATTACTGGATTGCAGTTTTGGCTATGTTTATGCTTGTTTTTGGGGATATATTTGCGTCGCTCATGGGAAAAACATTTGGTAGGAGGAGGCTCTTTAGGAAAAAAACTTGGATAGGCACTTTGTCCGGGTTAGCGGCAAATTTGCTGGTTGGAATTTTACTTTTACCTGAATTTAGCGGTCTTGTTGCAATAGTGGCACTAGTTGCCAGCGTTGTGGAACTGCTAACTAATAAGCTTGATGATAATCTCACTGTTCCCCTATTTGCGGGGTTTGTTGGTCAGATATATGTATACCTTTTTGACTTACAATTACCGATTATTCAATTTCCTAATTTTGGCTTTTTCTAGAGTTAATACAATAACTTGTCTTTTTGTAAGTGATTTTCTATACTGCTGCCGTCAATTAACAAATTGTTATGTTTTCAAATTCAACTGTAAAAAAATCTGGAAAAAAATATATCTACTCTTTTGATGAGGGTGATAAAAGTATGAAAGACCTCCTAGGAGGAAAAGGAGCTAACCTATCTGAAATGACCAAAATTGGAATTCCAGTTCCTTTTGGTTTTACAATTTCAACCGAGCTATGTAGATACTTTTTAGATAACAAAGGTTATCCAGATAGCTTTGCAGAACAGCTAGAAGATAATTTGAGCCTGCTTGAAATTAGAATGGGAAAGAAATTTGGTGATACTAAAAATCCACTTTTAGTTTCTGTTCGTAGTGGTGCTGCCGCTTCAATGCCTGGAATGATGGATACAATTCTAAACCTTGGTCTTAACGACGATACTGTAACAGGACTGATTGAAAAAACTGGAAATGAAAGATTTGCTTATGATTCATACCGAAGATTTGTGCAAATGTTTGGAAATGTAGTGATGGATGTTGATCATGAACACTTTGAAGATGTCTTGGAAAAAATGAAAGAAAACAAAGGTGTATCATTGGATACAGAACTAGATGCAAATGACCTAAAAAGACTAGTAACAGAATATAAATTAGTTGTAAAAGAACATGCAAAAGAAGATTTTCCAGAAAGTCCATATCACCAATTAAAACTAGCTATCGAAGCCGTATTTAATTCTTGGGATAACGAAAGAGCAATTGTATACAGAAGACTTAATAACATCACTGGTCTTAAAGGAACTGCTGTAAATGTTCAATCAATGGTGTTTGGAAATATGGGAGATGATAGTGGTACCGGTGTGGCATTTACGCGTAATCCTTCAACAGGTGCTAAAGAATTCTATGGTGAATTTTTGATGAACGCACAAGGTGAAGATGTGGTTGCTGGAATTCGTACTCCAGTAACAATTAGTGAACTGGAAAAAGTAAATAAATCTGTTTATGACGAGCTTGTGGAAGCAAAAAATAAGCTAGAAACACACTACAAAAATATGCAAGATATCGAGTTTACAATTGAAAAAGGTAAACTTTTCTTACTACAAACTCGTAACGGAAAAAGAACAGCTGCAGCGGCTCTAAAAATTGCTGTAGATATGGTTGAAGAAGGTTTACTAACTAAGCAAGAAGCATTACTGCAAATCGATGCAAAATCTTTAAACCAAATGCTACATCCGCAAATTAAAAAAACTGCTACGCGTACAGTGGTTGCAAAAGGTTTGCCTGCATCACCTGGTGCTGCTTGTGGTAAAGTTGTTTTCACTGCTGAAGATGCTGTGGAATGGGTTACTGAGAGAGGTGAAACAGTTATTCTTGTGCGTAAAGAAACAAGTCCTGAAGACATTTCTGGTATGCACATCTCTCAAGGAATCCTAACTTCACGCGGAGGTATGACAAGCCACGCCGCAGTAGTTTGTAGAGGAATGGGTAAATGTTGTGTAGCCGGCTGTAACGATATTATGGTAAACGCAAAAGAAAAAAAGATTACAATTGGTGATTTGGTAATAAACGAAGGAGATATTATTACTCTTGATGGTGGTACCGGTGAAGTAATGATGGGAGAAATGGAAATGCAAGAACCGGATTTGAGTGGAGATTTTAAAGCAGTAATGGACTGGGCTGATGAATTTAGACACCTAAAAGTTCGTACAAATGCCGACTCTCCTGAAGACTGCAGAGTTGCAATTGATTTTGGTGCTGAAGGAATCGGTCTTTGCCGAACTGAACATATGTTCTTTGATGAAGAAAGAATTCCTTTGGTAAGAAAAATGATAATGAGTAAAGACGCTACAGAAAGAGCGCCTTACCTAGAAAAATTACAAGAATTCCAAAAGAAAGATTTTGAAGGAATTTTCAAAGTAATGGGTTCAAGACCTGTAACGGTAAGACTTTTAGATCCCCCACTACATGAATTCTTACCAGAAGATGAAGCTCAAATTAAACAACTAGCAGAAGAAATGGGCATGCCTGAAAAAAATCTACATGCTGTGATTGATAACCTACACGAAATTAACCCTATGCTGGGGCACAGAGGTTGCCGTTTAGGTATAACCTACCCAGACATATATGAAATGCAAGTTAGGGCTATTGCAGAGGCTGCTATGCATGTTTCTGTAGGAGACATTAGAGTTGATGTGGAAATTGAAATTCCATTGGTTGGAGAAGTAACAGAGCTTAAATATTTGAGAGGTGTTGTGTCTAAAGTTTTGGATGAATATGAAGGAAGAATTAATTTTGATTACAAAATAGGAACTATGATTGAAATTCCTAGAGCCTGTGTAACAGCTGATGAAATTGCTGAGGCAGCAGATTTTATGTCTTTTGGAACAAACGATTTAACACAGTTAACATTCGGTTACTCTCGTGATGATATTGGAAAGTTTATGCAAATTTATTTAGACAAAGGAATTTTGGAACAAGATCCAATGGGAAGTATCGACGAAAAAGGAGTTGGAAAACTAATGGATGTTTGTGTGAAATTAGCAAGAACTACAAAGAAAGGAATTGAAATTGGAATTTGTGGAGAACAAGGTGGAGATCCTCAATCTGTAGAATTCTGTCATAAAATTGGTTTGGATTATGTGAGTTGTAGTCCATACAGAGTGCCGATCGCAAAATTAGCTGCGGCACAAGCTAAACTAAAATCTCTTTAAACTTCACCCCAATTAAGTTTTTGTCTGAGCATGCGATAGTATCTATTGCCTGTTCGGACTAGCTGAAGGGAGCGGCTGGAACGGCGGAATTTGATTTTATCTCCGTAGCGAAGTACGAACATGTCTTGACCATCGATTGTTAAACCGATGATGGCATTTTCGTCTCGTCTGTCGGTGGCGATTGTGGCTGTCATCTGTCTATTGTCAGGGATGACAATAGGTCTCATAGACAAAGAGCTAGGACAAATTGGAGAAATGGTTAAAGAAGGGATTCTTGGGTGGACAATTGGGCCGCCAGCAGACAGTGAGTGTGCTGTTGAACCTGTTGGTGTCGCTACTATCATGCCATCTGCTTTGAAAGTTACGATTTTTCTGTTGTCTACTTCAAGATGGATTTCAATGAGTCTTGCGAATGCTCCTTGATTTATTACCGCGTCGTTAAGCGCAAGGTAGGTTTCCACTTTTTTGCCGTGTCTATAGACAGTAGTTCTTAGTAGCGTGCGTTTGTCTATATCGAATTTGCCTTCAAATGTTTTATCCAAACATTCGAATAACTTATCTGGCGTACATTCTGTGAGAAATCCTAAATTGCCTATATTTACGCCAAGTATGAGTGTCTTTTTTCTTGGCATTCTTCTAGCGGTTTTTAAAAGTGTTCCATCACCACCAAGTACGATCGCGAGGTCGCAGGTTTTAAGTAGATCTTCTTTTTTAAGGCCTTTTTCGTTTGGGAAAAAAGTGGAAGTGTTGTTATCGAAAACTACCTGCTTTTTCTTTTTTTTAAGATATGTAACTAGCTTTTTTAACAAAGCCTCATGAGCTTGATTTTGGCGTTTAGTTACTATACCTACTATATTTATTTCGCTTGTTTTAGCCATTTGATTTTAGTATCTCTTTTTTTTGTAAAAAATAAAAGTTTAATTGTTATTTTTTGTAAATGTCACCTCTGAATCCTATGTCTAAAATTATGTTTTGTTCTTCGCGTTTTTGGAAGAGAATGCGAATTTTACCTACACGACAGCGATAGAGTTGATGTTCTCCGTTAATTGGCTTTATATCGAGGCCTTTTGTTTTATTAATTGCAAGATCTTCCAATGCTTTGATTACTTTGATTCTGAGGTTTTCTGGCAGTCTTTTTAGAAATTTAAGATAATCCTTCATTGGCCTTTTTAAGTTTTTTTGCTAACTCACCTGCCTCGATTCCTGTTGGAAAATTTATGCCAAAATTATTTTCGTCAATTTCGTAATAGTAAGTTGGAGTGAGTGGCTTGATGAGAAGACCCTGAGGAACTTCTTCTAAGATAACTGTTTTTGTATTGGCTTTATCACGCCATTTCTTAGGAAGAGTTATTTGACCAGTACCAAAAATTTTTGCTGTTGAGATGTTTTGGGACATTTATATAAATTATGTAATTTATATAAAATTAGCATGAAGTAGGAGACGTGGTCAATGTGTAATTGAACAGTATTTTTGAGATTCTGTCGAGGATACCACCTCCAAAGGCGGGCAAGCCTGGGGATGGAATTTTTATTATGCTTGCTCTAATTCAGTGGCTGCCGAAGCCTCAGATGAAGTTGAATGCATAACGCTTAGAACTGGTGCAATTGAAGCGAAACCAGCAACTGCTGCATTTACTTGCTCTGGAGTTAATCCGTGCTCCATATGCATTGCTATTCCGTCGCTAAACGCCTTGAAAAGAAACCAGCTAAAAGCTCCCGTTGCAAGAGCCTTACCGTACATTTCTACATGATCCTCATCAAAATGCCTTAAAATGGAATCTTTATATTTTTGTAATCCAATCGCAATCAATGTACATGCTAATACTGCTCCTGTTGATATACCATTAGCAGTTTCCATGCTGATGCCTAAGTCCGATGCTCTTTCAGCAACCATTGGCCCTGCCGCAAGCGCATCCATAGATACCGATCCAGCTTTAAATGCAGCTCCACCAATTAGGGCTTTTACTGCTAATTGAACCTTTTGCATTGCATTATTTTCTGGAGAACCATCTTCCTCACTTTCTTCTGCCTCTTCACCATGCATTTCCTTAATTAGAAGCGCAAAACATGCAACTGCTGCGAAACTAAGGGCTGAATTTGCAAGCACTCCTGAAGCCCCTCTTCCAGTAATTTCTGGAAAAATAAAATGCATTGCGGGTACTGCTAGTGCCCATTGAATTTTCTCTCTAGAGGTTTTTAGCGTTTCCATCAATACAGTAAGAATTCCAACATCTATAGATAGACCAACACCTAGCACTAAAAACTCCATAATTATTGTAATCCACTTTTCTGGCAATGGATCATTTGGATTATTAAGCGCTTCATGAACCTCTTGTGGATCAATGCCATTTTTAACAAGCACATCAGCAAGAATCATCATAGACTCTTTTATCTTTGGATTATTTATTCCATCTGGAGATCCGTCTACAGCCTCATTTGTATCCACAATTGGTGGTTTTTCTTGTTGGCTTTTTGGTGTTGCAATGTAGCCAACTCCTGCTCCTGCTGTACCAAGTGCCAATCCTAATACTGCCGTTTTCAACCTATTCATACTCATGTTTTTTAAAAACAAGAAGGGATTCTACACATAAAATCCTAAAAAGTCAACCCCTCTAAAAACTTCTCTGCACTATCCTTCCATGAGAATTTTTTGGCTTGGGTGAGGCCTTCTTCGCGGAGTTTTTCACGGAGGGCTGGTTTGGTGGCGAGGTCGTGCATGGCTTCTGCAATTTGGTTTGAACTTTGGGGGTCTATTAAAAGAGCCGCATCCCCCACAACTTCCGGCAATGATGAATTGTTTGAGCAAATTACAGGGCATCCGCACTGCATGGCTTCCAAAGGTGGAATACCAAAACCTTCATAAAAACTTGGAAAAACCAAAGCTGTTGCGAGACTATAGAGTGAGGCAAGACTGGTGGTAGATAAATACCCAAGGGTATGAATTTTTTCTGATATGCGAGTTTGTTTGATTTGTTGATAAATATCCTCGTATTGCCAACCGTTTTTACCAACTATGATCAAATGATAATCTGGGTGTTCATTGTGGAATTTGGAAAAAGCCGTAACTAATGAAAGATAATTTTTGCGGGGTTCTAAAGTTCCAACGCTCAAGAAAAATTTTTCCGGTAGGTCGGTTTTTTTAATAAACTCTGTGAGGTCTGTTTTGGGAATTGGCTGAAATTCTCTTGCAGCAGCACAAGAAATAACCTCGATTTGGGATTTTGGATAATCGAAACGTTCAATAAGATCATTCTTAGTATTTTGAGATACAGTAACAACTTTTTCAGACTTTTTGAGAGCAGCTTTAAGGAAAAGTTTTTCTATAAAAATTGCTTTTTTGTTGTGCCCCTTAAAAAGGAAGGCTACTAAATCATGCACTACAATAATTGATCTAATTTTTCTAGGTAAAAAGGCTGGGATTATATAACTAGTTGGAGCAAAATAAAGATCTATTTTTTGCTTTTGTAGATCTAAAAAAACTTTGATATGCCACATAAAACCTTTCGAATTTATTGCGATTTGTTTTACATTTGGAAACTCTTCAAATCCTGGAATTTTATGCTGGCTATAAAGCAAATACTCATTTTCTTTGTCAATTTCAAAAAGATTTCTTAATAGATGAAAAGTAAAATAACCTTTACCAGCCTTGGTTGCTCCGGCCTCCTTTATGTCGATTGCAATTTTCATGTTGAGATTATATCAGATTTTAGGCTATTCTAGTCATCGATGAATAATTTAAAGAAGAATTTTAGAAGATTAGACATAAGTGAAAAGGTAATTCTTATTGGTGCAGCCATTGGAGCGCTGAGTGTTTTTCTTACTTGGTATAAGGATTTAGATAAATTTAATACTGGAGATAGCTATATTGGAATTACTGGGCCACTGTACTTAGCAGGATTGGTTTTTATGGTTGCTTCTATTTCATCTTTTGGCCTCGTAATGATGAGTTTACTAGAGAAAAGAAAGCCACAACTTCCTATGAAAGAAAGTTTCTTTCATTCAATGTTGGCTGGTGTTTCTTTGTTCATGTTGGTACTTAGTTTGTCTGTGTTTTTTCACTCTAAATTTGGAATTAATATTACGGAAAAACAGATGGGAATTGGTATGATTATGGCTTTTGTTGGAAGTGGTGGAGTGCTTATTGGAAGCATTTTAAATAGAAGAGAAAGGCAAATACATTTAACAGAGGATGGTCATATTGAGGATAGAGTTAAAAGCGGAATTGGAGCACGTGAAGTTAGGGAAAGTATGATGGATTCGCTTGAAGAATTTACTAGAAGTAATGAGGAAACTACTAACGAAATAGATATTAATGGCAGATAAAGAGGAAAAAAATTTGAATGAGATTGTCTTTTTCTGCAAAGATACCGGCAGGATTATTCCCCGTGAAGAAATAGAAAGGATTGGTAATAAATTTGTTTATAAAAATAAAGTTTCTGGGTCTAAAAATATTGCATTTGGAACTAGAAGAAGTGTTGAAAATTTTTATAAACTAGACGAAAAAATGCAGAAGGAAAGAGCTAAGATGGAAAAAAATTCCAAATCTAGGGGTGGCGTTTAAGCAGCCACTTGTGTAGCTCTGTAATTTGTTAGTATCTGTGATCTTAACACAGGATTTGTTTCTGGCGTATTTGGAATAATAATTTTTGTGATAGCTCCACCTTCTATCCTATTACCCATAGAAATAGAGCCTTGGTGTACCTTAATTGATTCCCTAACCGTTGAAAGACCAACTCCTGTGCTGCCAGAAGCGCTAACTCCAAAACTAAATAGCTGTTGTGTTATATCGTATGGAGTTGCTTGTCCATGAATAAAAGGTGACTCAAGTGCTGTTGGATTTTTATCTTGTCTATGAGCAAGAACATTATTAATATTTTGGGCAATTTTTTCTTTCAATGAATCATAATCTAATCCTATACCGTTGTCTTCGATAGATATTTCTAAACAATTTGAGACTGGTTTTACAGAAATTTTTAGACCTTTTTTATATTGATTTACTCTAAGTGAATTCTTGATGAGATTATCAAAAACTAAGGTAAAAATGGCAGGATCAATGTAACAAACAAGATCTTTCGGTACATTGATTATAATTTCTTTATCATTAATAGGTGAGGTGAAATCACCTTCTTTCACTGTATACTCTTTACTAGCAACTTTAGTGGATTGATTAATTACCTCAGTAATATTTGAAGAATCTATATTTGCAGTCCCCTCACACAATCCTTTGTTTGCGATTAGAACGTTGTGTATTTGTTTCATATTTGCACTCCACACTCTCTGCAAAATTCCTAAAAATACTTGTTTACCCTGCATTAAGCTATGTAAAGATTGATAAATTGGGTTTATAAGATTACCTACGTCGTGATTAATTCTACTGGCTAAAATTGCTCCATATCCACCATATGAATGCAGATTTCTTAAGTTCTGATTAAAATCAGATATTTGTTGAAAAATGCTTTCTAAAAATGGTATATCATTGCTTCTATCACTAATTTCATTAATAGAAGGCAAATTAAGAATATCATGCGCATATTCCCTTATTTTTTCTGATAGATTATTTCTCGCAACTGAATTAACCTCCTCACCTGGCAGGTCCACTAAATTGGGATCAACATCATAAACTTTTACGTCTCTTAAGGAATCTGGCATAAGAATATTAATTAGAACTTATAATACAATTTGTTAGCTATTTTGTCAATTACTAATAGGCCTTTATTTAGATAAATTTAAGATTTGATAAGTATTTTTGGCTTATGAAAAGGTTTTTTAAAGGTCGAGATAAAATTGCCTTGACGGTGAGTACATCCTCACCTAAACTAACAACAGATAAATAATAACCTCATTTTTATGGCAGATAATGAAAAGAAAAAAGCAATTGAGCTTGCGATGGCTCAAATTGAAAAAAACTTTGGAAAAGGCGCAATAATGCAGATGGGTACAGCAGAAAGAGCACCTATTGAAACTATTCCAACTGGATCAATTTCACTTGATATTGCTTTAGGTGGCGGTATTCCAAAAGGTAGAATTGTGGAAATATATGGTCCAGAAAGTTCTGGAAAAACTACACTAAGTTTACACATTTTAGCTGAAGCGCAAAAACAAGGTGGCACAGTGGCATTTATAGATGCTGAACACGCTCTTGATCCGGAATATGCAAGAAAAATTGGAGTAAAAGTTGATGACATGCTTTTATCTCAACCAGATAGTGGAGAGCAAGCTTTAGAAATAGTTGAAACATTGGTAAGAAGTAATGCTGTAGATGTAATAGTAGTGGATTCGGTAGCAGCACTTACTCCAAGAGCAGAAATTGATGGCGACATGGGAGATTCTCACATGGGACTTCAAGCTCGTTTAATGAGCCAAGCTTTAAGAAAACTTACTGGGGTAATTTCAAAATCTAAATGTACAGTAATATTCTTAAATCAATTGAGAATGAAAATTGGTGTGATGTTTGGAAATCCAGAAACTACACCAGGAGGACAAGCTCTTAAATTCTATGCATCAGTAAGAATGGATATTAGAGCATCTGCAAAAATTGAAGACCCATCAGCTGTAGAAAAAGAATTGGTAGGCAATAGAACAAAAGTGAAGATTGTTAAAAACAAAATTGCACCACCATTTAAAACAGCGGAATTTGATATCATGTATAATAAAGGGATTTCATTTGAAGGTGATCTTCTTGATCTTGCAACAAAGTATAATGTAGTACGCAAAGCTGGAGCCTTTTATAGCTACGCAGACACAAAACTAGGTCAAGGTAGAGAAAATGCTAAAGGATTCTTAAATGAAAATAAAGAAATCTTAAAACATGTAGAGAAAGATGTAAAAACTATGGTTTACGGTTCTCCTCAGGAGGTAGAAAAACTTGCTAAAAAACTTCCTACAAATGCTTAGAGATATCAATTATGATAGGCTCTTACAATATTCTCTGCGCATCTTATCCAAAAAACGTTATACGGAAGGTGAGATGCGCAGAAAGTTAGAAAAACAAATTTTAAAACTAGAAAATATAGATACCCAAGTAGCCGAACAGGTTATTGAGAGGTTGAATGAATTAAAATATCTCAATGATGAGCAGTTTGTGAGAGATTATATTTCTGATAGAATTCGGTTTAAGCCAAGAGGAAAATATCTGATTAAGCAGGAACTGATAAATAAATGTGTAGAGGAATTTTTGATAGATAAAATTATTGAGGAAACTGAAATTAATGAGGTAGAAATGGCAACGGAGGTTTTAAATAAACTATCTAAGAAACTGGAAAATTGTGATTTTAGGAAAAAACAACAGAGGGCATTTTCAGCCCTGTCTTCAAAAGGGTTTAGTGCAGATACTATTTACAAAAGCATAAAAAACTGTTATCGTGATGGTGCTTAGTCGGAATCAGTTTATTGATTCTGGCTTTTTTGTTTACTTTTTAATCCATGAAACCATGCAATCACAATTTATTGCAGCAATAAATCAGCTGTGTGATGAAAAAAATATTCCTAAAGAGAAGGTAATTGAAACTATTGAAGCAGCTTTAAGAGCCGCTTTTAGAAAAGATTACGGGAATAAAAACCAAGTAATTGAAGTAGAGTTAGATCAAAATTCTGGCTTAGCTACTGTATATCTCATTAAAGAAGTAATGGATGAGGTAGAAGATGAAGATTATGAAATCAGCGTTGAAGATGCAAAAAAATATGACAAAAAAGCGAAAGTTGGTGATGAAGTAAAGATTGATGTAACTCCAACTAACTATGGAAGAATTGCTGCGCAGGCTGCTAAACAAGTAATTATTCAAAAAATTCAAGATGCAGAAAGAGATGTACTTTATGACACATTTAAAGACAGAGAAAATGAGCTAGTAAATGCTGTTGTACACCGTGTTGATGGAACAAATGTTTATGTAAATTTGGATAATAAAACTACGACTCACCTTCCATATGAGCACCAAATTTCTGGTGAAAAATATTATGGTGGTCAAAGAATTAAACTTTATCTTGATAAAGTAATTAAAACTACAAAAGGTCCACAACTTTTGATTTCTAGAACTCATAAAAATCTTGTAAGAAAACTACTTGAGTTAGAAATTCCTGAGGTTAAATCTGGATTGGTTGAAATTAAATCTATCTCTAGAGATCCAGGTGTAAGATGTAAAGTTGCTGTTTATTCAAGTGATGAAAAAATTGACCCAATTGGTTCATGTGTAGGACAAAAAGGTGTACGTGTACAAAACATTATGGATGAACTTAATAATGAAAGAATTGATATTATTCAGTGGTCAGAAAACATGGAAGAATACATCAAAGCTGCTTTGGCCCCTGCAAAAGTTGCTGTAATGGAGCTTGATGAGAAAGAAAAAAGAGCAAAAGTTTATGTACAACCGGATCAACGTCCGCTTGCAATTGGTAAACAAGGACAAAACGTACGCCTAGCATCAATACTAACAGGATGGGAAATAGATATTTTAGACATTAGTGATTTTGCAGGTTCTATACCAAACAAACCTGCTGCAGCTGCTGCTTCAAAAGAAGCTGTTGCTAAAGAAATCTCTGAACTTGGTTTGAGTGATGAGACAGTTGCGAAACTTACTGAAGCAAACCTAACACAAGTTGAGCAATTGAAAGGCTTAACTGCTAAAGATTTAGCTGAAGTTGAGGGAATAACTGAAGAAGAAGCTAAAGCTATTCATGAAGCTGTTAAAGGAGCTTAGATTTTATTGATATTTAGACTGGGCCCGCCTTGCTAGGCGGGCCCTTTTTGTGCTATAATAATAGGATGGAATTAAAGAATCAAAATTCGGGCGGTGGTGTACAGATTAAAGCCGTGGATGAAAAAAACACGAAGAATGTTGCTGTGCAAACACAGGTCTCAAATATTAATAGAGAATTTCAGGAGAAATCTACTGAAAAATTGGCTAAAGACTCGGGTTTAAATTACGTAGATATCGCTAAAACGCCACTGAATCCAGACTTTTTAAAGATTGTGGATATTGCTGTGGCAAAAAATGCCAGAGTAATTCCTTACTATAGACAAGGAAAAGTTTTATATTTGGCTGTTGAGGATGTGAAAAATGCCAATACAATTGCTCTTTTAGAAGATTTAAAATCTAAGGGATATGAGAATATTATTAGTTTGGCTTCAAAGTCTGGTATGGATGAAGCCTTTGAAATATATGATCAAAGTCAAAAATATAAGAAAATTGAGGTCGTAGAAAATGTAGAAAAATCTTCTATTGGAACCTATGAAAAGGAAATTGCCAATATGACAGATTTGGCGAAAAAAATTGAGACAGTTACTGCTCAAGAGGCTTTAAATATGCTTGATGTGGGAGCAATGAAAACTAGTGCTTCTGATGTGCATTATGAACCTGGGGAGCATTCTGTGGTGGTACGATTTAGAATTGATGGAGTTTTGCATAAGGTATTTGCATTGAGTCATGATGTTTTTCATAGAATTGGAGAGCAATTAAAATACGCATCTAAGATGAGACTAAATGTTGTGACGATTCCTCAGGATGGTCGTTATACATTTAATTTTAATGAGGTTAAAATTGCGGTTCGTGTGTCTTCTATACCAACCCCTTTTGGCGAATCTTTTGTGTGTAGGTATTTGTCTTCCGATAATAAAACTTTAGGGCTTGAAGAATTGGGGTTTCAAGATGAGGCTTTGGCAAAGCTCAAAAGAGCAACTCAGATTTCTCAGGGAATGATTTTAATTACAGGGCCAACCGGAAGTGGTAAAAGTACAACTTTGTATTCTGTTCTTCAAATTATGAAAAGTGAAGAAAACAAAGTAATTACGCTTGAAGATCCTGTGGAGTATCAAATGGAAGGAGTGGTTCAGAGTCAAATTGATGAAGTAAAAGGATACACTTTTGCAAACGGCCTTAGATCAATTCTAAGACAAGATCCAGACATTGTGATGTTGGGTGAGATACGTGACCTTAAAACTGCGGAAACGGCCGCTCAGGCATCTCTAACGGGGCATGTACTGTTAAGTACTTTGCATACTAATGATGCTGTAGAAACTATACCTCGTTTGGTAAACATGGGACTTAAACCATTTATGGTAGCTCCTTCTTTAGACACTATAGTTGCTCAGCGCTTAGTACGAAAAGTTTGTGAAGCCTGTGCAACTAAAAAAGTTACCGATGAAGCTACTTTACAAGAATTCAAAGATCATGGAGTAAATGGTCCTGCAGAAATAATGGAGGCGCATGGTTGTGAAAAATGTAGCAATACAGGCTATGGAGGAAGACTCGTAGTTGCCGAAGTTTTGGAAGTTACAAAAGATATTAAAGAAATGATTTTAAGAGGAGCATCCTCAGGTGAGATATTTGATGCTGCGAGAAAAGCCGGTATGAAAACCATGAAGGAAGATGCTTATACAAAAGTATCTCAAGGTTTAACCACAATTGAAGAGCTTCATAGGGTTATCGGTGTGTAAGTTTTTTGTGAGCCCAATATGCGGCAATAAACATAGTTACCGAGAAAAATAGAAAGAGAAATTTAAAGTCAAAAAAGCTTAAAATCACACCTCCAAAAATCATAGTAAGAAATACAGCTGTTGTATCTGCAGATCTATAAATTCCATAAAAGTTTTCCTCTTTTTCTTTTGGCATTTCTTTTAATAAATAGTAATCACCAAGTGGTTCAAGCATTGCTCCTCCAAAATTAATGAGCAACAAAATACAAAAATTTATTAACGGAAATGGACTAAAAAAAGTTATTAGTAAAAGTGAAGCCATCACTATTAACCCGGTTCTAACTGGAATTTTAACATCATGTTTATCTGCATACTCCCCAACTTTGACCTCAAGTAAAATATAGGGAATAATCGCAAGTCCGATTAAAAGACCTGATACTGTTTCTAAGTATCCACTTGAAACTACATAAAGAGGTATATAAACCCTCTTAAAAGCTACCCAAATCATTGAAAACATAGTGATTAAATATGCCTTTCTATAATTTGAATTAGAAATGAAGTCTTTGAGATTTTTTATTAGCTCGTTTGGGTTTTCTGTTTTTTTATGAACTAACGCAGGATGCTCTTTAATAGACTCTTGGTAAAAAAAATAGGCCAATGTAAAAAACATAATTGCTGCTGATATAATAAACACAAACTCGTATTGAAAATTAACCGCTAAAAATCCACCAATTAAAGGCCCTAATAAATAACCAATATTTTGATATCTATAATAAAACCCCTCTTCTCTTCCTAAGTTTGCCATGTTCGCATAATCCCTTACAAAAAGTCCCAAAGTGGTGAGAAGTAATAATTCTAACCAAACTTTAAACGAATTTATTACTGCAAGTTCATAAACTCTGTTGATAAAAATAAAACTAAAGAAAACTAAACCCAATAATAGGAGGCTAATTTTTGTTACTGAAATTCTAGTGACTTTTTTAAAAAGTAATGCACTAGTAAGTCCACTCATTAAACTAACAACTCCCATTGCAGCAAAGAAAAAACTTACATTACTATCCTCTTTCAAAATATCTTTCACAAAGTTTGGAAAAATTGGATAAAGCATACTTACACCCAAAGCTAGAAAAAGTGCCATGTAGGCAAAAGGCTTGCTGTGAAAATCTTGATAATTTGTTCTTATTTTGTGCATTAAACTCTTAGGTATCTTCCGTATTCTATTGTAACAAATCCACGAATTTCTAAAAGCGATAGTTGGATAAGTGTTTCTGAGATAGAGATTTTTAGATTTTTTGAAACCTCATCTGCCGTTTTTCCACGACTATATGAAAGTAAATTTAAAATGTTTTGCTGCTCTGAAGTTAAACTTAGTGGGATAACCAACTGCTGACTATCTTTGGTTTTTGTGAGATTTAACTCTTCAATAATTTCTTTTGCAGATGAAATTGGGTATGCACCAGATTTTTGAATGAGTTTTAGATTGCCAGAAAAATCTTTGCGATCTAGATCTGCTGGGATTGTAAAAATTTGTCTATTTTGTTCCAAAGCATAGCGGGCAGTGATGAGGGCGCCCGAGGATTCGGGCGCCTGAATTACCAAAGTAGCAAGTGAGAGCCCTGAAACAATTCTGTTTCTTTGAGGAAAAGTAAATTTTGTAGGATGTTGATCTGGCTCAAACTCTGAAATTAATAATCCTTTTTTAGAAATCTCTTCTGCTAAATTTAGGTTTGATCTCGGCCAAATTTTGTTTATTCCGCTACCGAGAACCGCAATGGTTTTTAGATTATTTTTTAACGCGGCAGCGTGAGCTACTGCATCCACTCCTTGGGCGAGTCCCGAAATAATTGCGATATTGTAATTTGATAATTCTTCAACAATTTTTTCTGTTATGTGTTTTGCATAGTTGGAAATTTTGCGAGTTCCAACTATCGCCAAAGATGGAGTTTTAAGAATTTTAATGTCTCCACGACAGTAAAGTTTCTCTGGTGGATTAGGAATTTCTTTGAGCTGGTTTGGAAAATGTTTTTTAAAAATAATCTGCATACAATTTTTGTAGCAGCTAGATTTAAATTTTTTCTAAATTATTTAAGCAATATTTATAATCCCACTTTGAGTAACCTCACCTATAACTTGAGCTTCAATGTTGTGAGCTTTTGCAGTTGCAATAATTTGATCTACATCGTTAGAAACGATGATCATACCTACTCCCATATTCCATGTACGATAAGCCTCTTCCTTTGAAACATTACCAAGTTCAATTAGTTTTTTCATTACTTCATGAGGTTCGAAAAGATTGTCTAGATTTGCACCAAAACCATGCTTCTTAAGCAAGCGAGGAAGGTTTCCTGGAATACCTCCACCTGTAACATGCACAATACCTTTTAAATCTACTTTTGGAGATTCTTCAAAGCGACCATGCAAATCCATAATTAAACTAGTGTAAATTTTTGAAGGTGTTAGTACTACTTCTCCCCATGTCATTTCATGATCATATTTTTCAAATTCCCAATCTTCACCGTAGGCTTCTTTTAAAATATAGCGAACTAGAGTAAATCCATTTGAACGAATACCTGCTGAACGAAGTCCTATAATTTTGTCTCCCTCTTTGATGTTTTGACCATTGATAATTTTGTTCTTTTTTACAATGCTCATGGCAGTAGCATTCCATAAATACCCGTTTGTCATATCGCTTAACTCTGCAATTTCGCCACCTGGAACCACAATCTTATGTTCTAGGGCAGCTGCTTCGAGTCCCGCCATTAATTGAGTAACTTTTTCGGCATCAACTTTATTTACATCTAAAGTGTTGGAAACAGAAATTGTTTCTGCTCCTAAACAAGCTGCATCATCTGCAACCATAGCAACTAGGTCATAACCTAATGTGTTTAATTTACCAATTTTTTCGGCAACTTTAATTTTTGTTCCAACTCCGTCGTCATTCTGGATCAAGAAAAAATCACCCATATCAAGAGCTCCAGCAAATCCGCCTTCGTCTAAAACTGGCTCACCTATCATACCTCTTCTGCCAATAAATGTGTTTTTAGCAGCAGTGTAGGCAATTTGCGAACACTTGTCTCCTAGTTCAATATTTACACCTGATTCTTCGTATGTAGCCATAGTTTATTTGTAAGTTGCGTTCTTTTTATCGCTTATTAACTTGCCGCGGTCAAGAGTAATTACCCTCTTTTTAATACCATTAACAATTTCTTTGTTGTGTGTAGCAAGAATTACTGTAGTGCCGTAGCTATTTATTTTTAACAATAGTTTGGCTAGAGCTAGGGCATTTTCTGGGTCTAGATTACCTGTTGGCTCATCTGCAATTAACAATTCTGGGTTGTGAACTAATGCCCTTGCTAAGGCTGTCCTTTGCCTTTCTCCTCCTGAAAGTTGACGAGGAAATTGATTACGCTTTGTTTCTAGTCCAACCAATTTTAAAACTTCTACAGTACGCTTTTGAATAAAATCGTCTGTCATGCCATTTACTTCTAGAGCAAAAGCTACATTTTCAAATACAGTTTTTTGAGGTAATAATTTGTAATCTTGAAAAACAATACCAATCTTTCTGCGGTACGCTTGAATTTCTGAAGATTTAAGTTTTGGAATTTCTAAATTATCTACATTAAGCATTCCCGAATCAATTGTTTTGGCACCGATTAGTGCATGAATTAATGTTGTTTTACCTGCACCAGAAGAGCCAACAATAGAAACAAACTCACCTCCATCAATACGAAAAGAAACGTCGTCTAAGACTTTTTCTTTGCCATATTTTTTACTAACATTTTCTACTATTATCATGGTTGTAAGTGTACCTGTGGAGGGTGAGAAAGTAAAATATTAGCGATGAAATTTGTCGTGGATTTCCCTTAATTTTTTATCGGTAATGTGAGTATAAATTTGGGTTGTAGTTATGGAGCTGTGTCCAAGCATTTCTTGCACCGAGCGAATGTCTGCTCCATTTATTAAAAGCTCGGTGGCATAACTATGACGCAAAGTATGCGGTGTAACTTTCTTTATTATCCCTGCTTTGAGAGCGTATTTCCTAACAATATTTTCTATACTTACTGTGGAAAGGCGGCGGCTTTCATCGTCTAGCACATCCTCTTTTTTTACATTGCGACCATCGTTTATTATTAGTGGTTTGTAGTTGTCGTCTCGGTGTCTTAAATAAGTTGAAATTGCGTCAGCGGCTTTTTTGGAAAGAAAAACAATTCTAGGCTTTCTTCCCTTACCTCTAACCATAAATTCCCGCCTTTTTAGATCTACCTGATCTCTATTTAAGTTGTGTAATTCGCTAACACGAAGGCCTGTGGAATAGAGTGTTTCTAAAATAACTGTGTCTCTCAATCCTGATTTGCTGGTTTTATCCACTGCCTGAAAAATGCGAGTTAGCTCTTCTCTGCTTATTACTTCCACTGTTCTTTCTGGCACTTTTGCGAGTTCAATTTTTTCTGGAGCCAAAGTTTTTATATCATTTCTAATTAGATATTTTAGGAAAGCTCTTAACGCAATAATGTGATAATTCTGTGTTTTAAGACTGAGTTTTTCTTCGCGATCGTTAACCAGTCTGTTTAAGTAAAGTCTATAATTTTGGACTTTTTGAAGTGTAACTTTTTTAGGATCAAAAGGTTCAGCCAAAAAATCCTCAAATCTTTTGAGGTAGTGTCTATAATTTTCAAGAGTCTTGGGAGATTTATTTTTTGTGATCTCCAGATATTCTAAAAAATTATCGACTTGTTTACTCATTTATTAGATCTCTAAGTTTTGAAAAAAAGTTGTTGAGGATAACCTCACTTTCATCGTCTGTAACCTCACTAAAAATATTTGATTCTATGTCGTTAAGTTTAATGTTGAACTCTGTTACTTCTTCTTCACAGTTTTCATTTTGAGCGCGTTTTTTAATAATTGTATTAGAAAGTTTCACAAGGCTTTCTAAGATGTCTTGCATCTCCTTTCTTAATTCTCCATATACAGGAGTTAAAACCTGAAATACCTGTTGAGCTGCTGGCGAAAGATTAGATTGATTGTCCATATTTTGTTTTAAATTCGATATTATTGTATCATTAAGATCTCCTAACTTCAAACTATGGTAAGCAAAGAACAGTTGGAACAAAATGAGAGAAATAGTTTGGCAACTTATGCAGTAAAAAGTGCTGACAGTACTGGAAGAAAATATGAAGAAAAATCTGGATCAACTCGTTTAAATTTTCAAAAAGATAAAGACAGAGTAATTCATTGTAAGGCTTTTAGAAGACTAGATGAGAAAACTCAAGTGTTTATAGCCGGTAGTGGAGATCATTATCGTACTAGGCTTACTCACACAATTGAAGTTTCACAAATTGCGCGTGATTTAGCTAGAAGGTTGGGGCTAAATGAGGATTTATGTGAAGTGATTGCATTGGCTCATGATCTTGGCCACCCACCTTTTGGTCATGGAGGGGAAGATGCATTGGATCAGATGATGAGAAAATATGGTGGAACATTTGAACACAATGAACAAAGTAGAAGAATTGTGGAAGTTTTGGAAAAAAGATATCCCAATTTTGATGGACTTAATTTAACTCATGAAGTTTTAGATGGATTAATTAAGCATCAAACTGCATTTGATCAAGCTGGTAAAAAATTTGAAAAAGCTGCTCATTTAGAGGCACAGGTGGTAAATATTGCCGATGAAATTGCATACACAAATCATGATATGGATGATGGTTTGAGATCTGGACTTATTAGTGTTGATGGTTTAAAAGTTTTTAAAATATGGCAATTGGCTGAGGAAGTTGTGCGAAAAGAATATGATTTAATTTTGGATGCAGACGTTTTTATAGCAAGAGTAATTAGTACAATAATTTCCCTCATGATTGAGGATTTGTGCTTACAAACAACTAAAAACTTGGAAGAGTTTAAGATTGAAAGTGTTGAAGATGTAAAAAACTTTGAAGGTGTTTTGGCGAGTTTTAGTAATGAAATGAAGGAAATGGTGGCAGAGCTAAGAAACTTTTTGTTTAACAATTTTTACATGAATCCTGAAATTAATAGTTTGGTTACTAAAGGACAGGTGATGATAAAAAAATTATTTGAATTCTATATGGCTCACCCAAACGCTTTTCCTATGGAGAAATTTTTAAGAGATGAGGAAGGCATTGAAGTAGCGGTGAAAGATTATATTGCTGGAATGACAGATGGCTTCTTGACTAGTGAATTTGAAAAACATATAGTGTAATTCGTCTAACTAAAGCTATTTATGCTGTGTCCAAAATGCAAAAACAGAGATACTAAGGTCCTTGATTCCCGTGAAACAGATGGCTACAAAGCCGTCCGTAGAAGGCGTGAGTGTGAAACTTGTGAATATAGATTCACCACTTTTGAGCGTATTGAAACTAATAAATTTTTGGTTGTGAAGCGTGATGGGGTTAGAGAAAATTATGATAGAGAAAAACTTGAAAAAGGAATTTGGATTGCGTGCCAAAAACGAAAAGTAACTGAACAGCAAATAAGTAGCATGCTTGATGAACTGGAAGAAGCTTGGTCTGCGCTTGGGAAAGAAGTTTCCAGTAAAGTAATTGGAGACAATGTAATGGATGCACTTAAAGATATAGACGAAGTTGCATACATAAGATTTGTTTCTGTTTGCAGACAATTTAAAGATTTGGAAAGTTTCAAAAAGGAATTGGATAGTTTAAAGGGGAAATAGGATGTCATGAGAGTTTAAGAGTGCTAATTTTATGCGATAAGGAGGGGCTGCTATTTATTTTGCCGCGCCCTTCTATATTCGACATCAAATTTACAAATCTTGCCACCCAAGTCTATCCGCCACTTTTTCGGCTCATTTTCAACCGCGACTACTCCATTATGCATAAATTCATGATGAATTTTGCAAAGTGGGATCAGGTTTTTGTGGTTTCTCGTATGCGCGAAATAATCTTGATGATGTAGATGCTCATATGATTTTGTGCAGTTTGGATAAGCACATTTTCCATTGGTTTTTGATATGGCTTTTTTGCGGATTTTTGCTGGGATGTATCGTGAAACTGGAATGTGTTCTCCCGAAGGGGCTTTGATGGGGTGGCTTTTCGTTGGCTGTGCGTCTGCGGGATTTTCGGCTTCGGAAAGCTGTTTTTTGTTTTTAGATTTTTCATCCCCGGGGATATTCTGGACTTTTTTGATAGATTGTTTCATAGCATCCTTGTGCGCTAAGTGCGCTTTGAATATAGCTTTTAGGGCTTCTTCATCACCATCAATCCCTAATTTCTCCTTAATTTTCCCAAACAAAAATTGCATTTCCGCGTCCAACTCCACGCTAACCTTCTTCACAGAATTCCCGCGAAGTTCCTTAGAAAGCTCCTGCAGTGCAGGCTTGCTCATATGTTTTACTTTGTCCGCTAGGGCTGCGTCATTTTGGGCATTCGCAATTGTCGCAAAAAGCGCGACCTTATGCACACCCGCTTCTTTTAGAGCTTCTTTTAACTTCGGTGCTTCTACCAATTTTTCCTCCACCCACAGCGCTTTTTGCACAACTGCATAGCTCAAGCCGGCATATTTACAAGCATACTCATAAACCGAAGCACAGCCATAATCCTTATATATTTTGAGGCGATCTATCTCAGGCAGCATAGCCACCAACTCATTTACAATCCTCCGATTCTCCTTTCCAAGCGCACAAAACCTCACATGAATCTCTCTATTTGTCATAAAATTTTAGGTTATGAAGTGCCCTAAACATTAGCAAAAATCTTCAGAAAAATCAAGCCAAAACCCGCAGCAGAAAGCCAAAAATCCATAGTTTTTAACGCTGAGAAATAGCCCCCTGAAACACCATAAAAGCCCTCTGACGCGTGCCCCCACATACTTCCATCACAAAACTCAAAAAATCTAACTTCGCCCCCGCTTCCCCACGAAAAAAATCACCAAAATCCATCCCAGGGATATATTAGGCATTTCCGCCAAAATATTGCATAATCTACCCCCAAACCTGCCCGCCTCAGGAGGGGATATATTAGGCGTTTCCACCAAAATGTTGCATAATCTACCCCCCAATAAATCCGCCAAAAATTCCATCCCCGGGGATATATTAGGCGTTTTTGCTGAATTATTATGTAATCATACTTGCGAAAATTAAGTCCAAATCTACATGGATCGCGGGACGAAGTGTCACCATTTCCTCTCCACATCTAAGCTCTTGACTCACACGGCTCGATATTGTATAATGTTATATTAAAAACTAAAACAAAAATATATGTCAGTAAAACGTTTATTATTTTCAATCTTGGGTTCTGCCCTCGTTAGCGCGTTTCTTATGAATGCGGCTTTTGCAGATAGTAAAGTTTTGCGTGTTTCCACAGTTAATCATGATGATTTTGAGGCTGTGAAAGTAAAAGTTGCTGGTCAGGATTTTGTGCATACGGTAAATGAAAAATGTGATTTCGAATATCCGGATGAAAAACTTTATAAGAGCCAAGTGGTTTCAGTTAGGCGAAAATTGCAAGTAGATGAAGGGGAAACTTTTAGAATCAAAGCTTTCCTACTAAATACAGGAAATACGCCTTGGTTTTCTAAAAAAAGTAATTGTGATGGTCCTAAAATGTCACTTGGTACTGATTTAGAAAGAGATAGAGATAGTGAACTTTATAGCAAAGATTTAGAAGGCTGGGATGGTGCAAATAGAATTTTTATGGATCAGTTAAGAGTTGATCCAGGAGAAGTAGCATCTTTCACTTTTTATGCCAAAGCTCCAAACAGAGATGATATTTTAAAGGAATATTTTACACCTGTACTCGAAGGTATCGAATGGATAGATGATTCTAACTTCAGTGTAGAAGTAGTTAGTGGGGATGTTAATGATAGTCCACTGGATATACGCAGAAAACTTAATTACAAATCTTTGAGTGGTTATGCCAGTGATATTAATTTAGCTGGAAATAGAGAAATTTATGTAGATTTGAGTAAACAACAATTATACGCTGTTTTGGACGATAAAATTGTTCGTCAATTTACAATTAGTTCTGGTGCGTACGATACACCTACACCTATTGGAGATTTCAAAGTTACTCTAAAACAAGAAGTGAGAGTTGGCAGTAAACCTCCTCACTATATAATGCCTAAGTTTATGTGGTTTAAGAGTGGAGGATACGGTTTCCATGCCTTACCGAGTTTAAGAACTGACGGTGGTGCATTTTGGACAGAAGCTGTTAATCATATTGGTCGTCCTGTGAGTCATGGTTGTATAAGACTTTTACCAGAAGATGCTGATTTCTTATTTGAATTTACAACTTTAGAAGATACGAAAGTTTCTATTAGAAGAAAACAGGATCAAAAGGTTTCTGAATTAGAGAAAGTGTAAAGTAATTTTTTATTGGTGGGCGCGGATTTATTTTATGGAAAATCCGCGCTTTTTTGTTGTTTTAAAAATTTGAATACGGGGATATAATGTTGCTCCAAAACTATGAGCAAAATATTAGAAAATTTAAATCCAGCACAACTTGAGGCAGTAACACATTACACTGGTCCACTTTTGGTTATTGCTGGTGCCGGATCTGGAAAAACACGAGCATTAACACATAGAATAGCTTATCTAATTGAAGAAAGGGGGGTGAGCCCTTGGAACATTTTGGCAGTTACTTTTACAAATAAAGCTGCTGCGGAAATGAAACATCGTTTAACTAAACTTTTATCAAGACAAGATGAGCTGGCTGTTTTGGAAGGTTTTGGAGATATTTTGGCGATGGGTGAGGTTGAAAAAATTGTTGATCAAAACTTACCAACGGTTGGAACTTTCCACTCAATTTGTGTACGCATTTTAAGGAAGCATATTCAGTACCTTGATTACGAAACTTCTTTTGCAATTTATGACACTGCCGACCAGCAAATTTTGGTTAAAAGAATAATGACCGAAATGTTAATTGACCCAAAAAAAATAAATCCAAAAGCCGTGTTGGCACATATTTCTAATGCTAAAAATCAACTAATTGCACCCGATGATTATGCCCAATTCGCCAGTGATTATTTTAACGATAAAGTAGCAGAAATTTACCCTAGATATCAGAGAGCTCTCAAAAAAAGTAATGCTCTGGATTTTGATGATATCATTATGAAAACTGTGGAACTTTTTCAAACTTTTCCAAATATTCTCGAACTTTACCAAGAGAAATTTAAATTTATTTGTGTAGACGAGTATCAAGATACAAACCATGCTCAATACACTCTTATAAAAATGTTGGCCGATAAATATAAAAATCTTTGTGTGATTGGAGATGCTGATCAGAGTATTTATAGCTGGCGTGGAGCTACAATACAAAACATCTTGGATTTTGAAAAAGATTATCCGGATTGTAAGGTTGCACTCTTGGAAGAAAATTATCGATCCACACAGATAATCCTAGATGCAGCGAATGCTATCATTGAAAAAAATGATAATAGAAAGGAAAAGAAACTTTGGACTCAAAAAGGTGAAGGAGAAAAACTAGTACAGTGGATTTGTGATAACGAAAGGCATGAAGGACAAATGGTTGCACAAGAAATCGAGAGACTTTTAATAGGGAGCGAATATCCTATCTATAATGACTTTGTTGTTTTGTATAGAACAAACGCCCAATCTCGTGTTATGGAAGAAGTTTTTTTAAGACATGGAATTCCATATAAAATAGTTGGTGGTATTAAATTTTACGAGCGTAAAGAAGTAAAAGATATATTGGCTTATTTAAGACTTATTCAAAATCCTTCCGATATTGTAAGTTTGCTGAGAATAATAAATGTTCCAAGTAGAAAAGTTGGTGCTAAAACACTTGAGTCATTACAAAATTTTGCAGTACGAAATAATATTTCACTTTTTAATGCCATGCTTTTAGTGAATGAAAATCCTGATTTTTCACCAGCAAAAGCAGAACAAATAAATAAATTCGTTCACTTAATAAGAGATCTTCAAAAATTAAATGGGGAATGCTCAGCATCTGCGATGATTAAACATGTGCTTTCTGATACTGGTTATAAAACCATGTTAAATGATGGAAGTGTGGAAGGTGAGGCAAGATTGGAAAATATTAAAGAACTTATTTCTGTTTCTCAAAAATATGACAAACTCGAAGCTGGAATGTCTTTAAATATTTTCCTGGAAGAAGTGAGTTTGATTTCTGATCTCGATAGTATGGATCAAACAGATAATGCGGTAACTCTTATGACGATTCATTCAGCAAAAGGACTAGAATTTCCTTATGTATTTTTGGTTGGACTAGAAGAAGGTATTTTCCCACATAGCAGAAGCTTATTAAATAGAGAAGAATTGGAAGAAGAAAGGCGTTTAATGTATGTAGCTATGACGCGAGCAATGGAAAAACTATATCTTCTTCATACACGCAGTCGTACGCTTTATGGCGAATCTAAAAGCAATGCGCCGTCACAATTTTTGGCAGATCTAACTGATGATCATGTTGAAAGAAACTTTGGCGGAAATTCAACTCGTAAACACATATCTGTTGCTGAAATGGATAAAACTCCTATCCCAATTGAGTTAGATAAAGGTGTTGATACTGATTTGTCTTCCGGTGATAGAGTGATGCATAACGCCTTTGGAGCAGGAATAGTTGTAAATATTACTGGAGGGGTTATTACAATTGCATTTGAAGATTCACGAGTTGGTGTAAAAAAATTAGCCCTATCGGTTGCTCCTCTTAAAAGAATTTCTTAGACTTTTCATTTCTTAATATATATACTCATCTCCATGATAGAACAAAAACCTCATCCTTTTATTTTTGCTACTGTTATTGCTGCCGTAAGTTTTCTTTTTGGTTGGCAAGCAACATCATTTGGCTATATTGAGCCAACTAAACTCTTTGCTTCTGATAGTGTTGTTGATACTCGTTTTCAGGAAAATATTGCAGATGCGGTAGATATGGATCTATTTTGGCTTGTTTGGAAGGAGTTAGAGAAAAAGTATGTAAATTTAGAAGCAACAGATGAAAAAGGAAAAGTTTATGGTGCTGTTAAAGGATTGGTTGATGCATATGGTGATCCATACACCGCATTTATGACACCAGATGAAAGTAAAAGCTTTAGTGAGAGTTTGGAGGGTACTCTTGAAGGAATTGGAGCTGAGCTTGTAGTAGAAGATCAAATGCTCACAATTGTTTCACCTTTGAGGGATAGTCCAGCTGAAAAAGCAGGACTACTTCCTGGTGATATCATTTACAAAATTGAAGATGAAATTGCGAGTGATATGTCTTTGTTTGATGCCATTACAAAAATTAGAGGTGAAAAAGGCACAACTGTGAACCTTACAATAGTTCGTGAAGGAGTTGAAAAACCATTTGAGGTTTCAATTGTGCGTCAAAATATAAACATAGATAGTGTAACTTCTGAAAAACTTGATGGAGATATCGCATACCTTAGTGTTAACCAATTTAATGACAAAACAAACGAGCAGTTCGGTGCCGCAATTTCTGAAATGTTATTGGATGAACCTAAAGGTTTGATAGTGGATTTAAGATACAACAGTGGCGGATATCTTGATGTGGCTGTAGAAATTCTTTCTTACCTTTTAGATAAAGGTAAGGATGCTGTAATAATCAAAGAAAGAGGAAAAGAAGATACTATACTAAAAACAAATGGTAACCCTAAGCTTTTAAATGTTCCTTTAGTAGTGCTTATAAATAAAGGCAGCGCATCTGCATCTGAGATTGTTGCTGGCGGAATCCAAGATTATAAGCGTGGTGTTATTATGGGCACACAAAGTTTTGGAAAAGGAAGTGTACAGGAAGTGGAAAGTTTTTCTGATGGATCGAGTTTGCGTCTGACTATTGCCAAATGGTTTACGCCAAAAGGCCGCACTATTGATCATGTGGGTCTTGTGCCTGATATTATTGTTGAACAAAAAGAGTCTGATAAAAATAAAAAGGCTGATACTCAGAAAGAATATGCAGCCAATTATTTAAGAAAACTTTAATTACATTTCAAGGGCTTTGAGAGCTTTAGAGCCTGTTTCTTGAGCTTGTTCTTTAAGCTCAGCAAGTAATTCTGGGCTACCCATATCCCAATCCATTGGATTGTGTGATGGATGATTAGATCCTCCGTTGAATTGCGCTAAATGAGCATCACGCTCAAACCATGGACTAGGTGCGGCAGTTGAACCTTCATTATATCTTGGCTGTGTACCCATTTTTCCTGGTAAATATCTTCTTGTCATGTTTTTAGGTTAAATTTGCCTGCGCATTATAAGTATTTTTCTAAAATTGTCAAATTTAATTATTGCAAAAAAATCACAACATATTGTGATAATACTGGCGGAGAGAGGGGGGTTCGAACCCCCGCGCCGGCAAAACCGACCTACAGGATTAGCAATCCCGCCCCTTCAGCCACTTGGGTACCTCTCCGCGTTTAAATGCGTGAGTAAATATAGGGAATTTTATTATTAAAGTCTAGTTTTGTTTTGATATTTTATTCGCTATAATTTGGATATGAAAAAAATAATTACTCTAATTTCAATTTTGGCATTGAGCGGCTGTATGTCTGCAGAAAATGAAGATTCTGTTTCTATAGATGTGCAACAAATTTTACTTTCAGGTGAAACGGTTTCCTTTGATTTTGCGTTGAGCAGAAATGATTTGGGCTTGCAAACCCCTGTAAATGAAAGTGATGATGTTATTTACTCCGAAGATCTTCCTGAAGGCTTACAAGTTACAAATATGAGTTTAAATGGTGATTTTAGTGCTTGTAGCACAGGCTTTACTCCTTACAGATGCGATGCTGATGATTTAAGTGGAGAATATGAATTAGAAGCTATGTTTGCCGATGGTCATCAAACTAGATTAAAAATAACACTAGATTTACCTGAAGGATTAGAGGCTCCAGCACTAGTGCAACCAGCTGAAAAACCAAAGAGTGGAGATAAATTGGCGATGGCATTTACAGATGTTGGAGCGGATAAATATGAAGTTTCAATAAATCTTTGCGAGGAATATGGTAACGATGGAATTAACCCATGTTTAGAAGGAATTGAATATGTCCTAAAACGTGCTGATGATGGATCTTTAAGCATAGATGGCAACGCATATACTCCAACTGTTAGTATTACCGATGGAGTGGTTAATTTTAGCTCAGAATACCCTCTAAATTACGCACTAGGTGTTGAATATAGAGTTAAGGCTGTTAGTACTGGAAAACGGGCTGGTGTAAAGAATTATATTGAGAATGAGGCTAGTTTGAGTTTTTAGACAGTTTTAAAACATAGGCATGGCAAAACGGTGGTATTTTTTGCAATTGAATTTTACATGTGATAAAATCACGTACATAAACTAGTACATAATTTATTAATATGGTTACTATAACAACTACAGATGCCCGATCAAACCTCTTTAATATTGTAAAAAAGACAGCAAAAGGACATGTTCCAACAAAAATATCATCCAAAGATGGAAATGTTGTAATGATTTCTGAAAATGATTATGAAAGCCTTCTTGAAACTGCGGAATTATTATCTATTTCAGGTTTGAAAGAATCTATTTCAAAATCTGATAAAGAGATAGAAAAAGGCGAAGTTTATAATTTTGAAGAAATTTTTAAAGATTAATGAAAAGATATAAAATTTATTTCACAAAACAGGCTAAAAAGGATATAGAAGCCCTTTCTCCAAAGTTAAAAGCAAAGCTTAAGGATGTTTTATTGGAAGTTGTGTGTGTAGATCCGTTTTGCGGAAAAAAACTTTTAGGTGAATTAAAGGGTAATTATTCTTACCGTTTGGATTTAAAAAATCGTATTGTCTATAGTGTGAAAAACAAAGAAAAAGTTATTTATATCAAAAGAGCAAAAACCCATTATGGGGATTGATTGTAGGTGGCGGAGAATAGTGAACTAAGATTTTTGCATTTTTTCATTACCGTGTTTGGAGATTACGCCGTGGTAGCTCTTATGTACTTTCAGGCTTCTTCTTTCATGCAAAGCCTTGTTTGTAAAAGAACACTTTACGGTAGCCCGCCCTGAGGCGGGTTACTTTTCACCGCTTAATTGATTACATCCAAAAAAAAATTTTGTAAAAAAAGACCCCGCCTTAAGGCGGGGTCAAAGAGAAAATAAAAATTAAAGAAAGCTAAAGTTCAAAGACCAAGTCTTTAGCCCCTTAGCCAGAGCACCGCGCCACGAAAATCATCCCGAAAGTCCGCATCAGCGCTGTAGACGTTAGCGTTCCCACGATCAGGAGAGAAGTCCACGACACGCACATCAGCGTCATCAGATACGTTGTCAGGGCATTCAAGCATTGCTTCTCGCCATGCGTTTCTATTTGGACTCGCTACATAATCCTCGCCAGTAACAGCCTCAGAAGCAGCTACAAGACCTCTTTTGTTGTAGTCTGGTGCATCCGCTGGAACATGATACCCAACAGCTTTTGCACATTGTTCTCCTTCTTCAAGTTGAGCCTCAGGATGAAATGCGAGCCTTAGTTCACCCTTTTTATTCACGATTGCATTCACAATTTCTGAACTCCTTTGACGGATAGCAAGTTCACCGTTTTCATATACTCCAACCAAACAAGCACCTTTGCCCTCTTGATCGCCTGTGAGCTTTGATAATTCTACAGCCTTTTTCAAGAGAGACGCTTCATTAGCCAGCAATCTTCCTTGAACGGCTTCCCATGATTGTCCAGCAGTTTTGTCTTGTTTTAATGCTGCTCGATATCCGTCTTTATCAGCATTTTCATCAATCTGTACAATTCCACGAGCAAAATCTTCTCTCATTGCTTCAAGACAGGCTCTTTCTACGTCATTTAGTTTTTCTAAAGCCTCATTATTGGCTGGTGCTTGCGCAGTATTCACGTCATTTGGAACTACCGATGCAGCCTCGCTATTGGCTTGAAATTGTGCTTGAAGTTCTGCTAAAACAGCGCGCAATACTTCTTCCCTTGGAGGGTCGCCATCTCTCACTTGAATGTTATTAATTTTTGCTCGGGCAATATCATCTACAGTAGCGCATTCTTGTTGTCGTCTATCTGACATGATTATGATGTTAAATTCTAAGAGCTGATGATAGGTACATTTATGTGGATTGTCAACGTCATTACTTAATATTCGTTCTAACAAAAGAAAACTGCACCCATGTAACTTTTTGGGGTACAGATAATGGCGGAGAGACAGGGATTCGAACCCTGGGTAGGTTGCCCTACAATAGTTTTCAAGACTATCGCCATCGACCACTCGGCCATCTCTCCTTATTATATTTTTGGCTCACTGCGCTCCAGAACACCTCTTGGTTGCAGAGGCGACTCTTCCGCTTGTTCGCACTCGCGCCGTGCGCTCGTAATTGCTTGCGAGCAGATTTGAACTTTTTGGCTCACTGCGCTCCAGAGCACCCCCTAAGTTCGGTGGCGACTCTTCCGCTTGTTCGCACTCGCGCCCGAGTAATATATTACATTTCTTCTACAACTTCAACACCAAGTAATGCAAGTCCGTTTTTTAGGATTTGACTAGTCGCTTCTACAATCTCTAAACGCTCCTTCTTTTTGGCTTCAGAATCAGCTCTAACCACCTGTACACCGTTGTAAAAAGAGTTGAATCTTTGGGCTAATTCGTACAAATAATTTGATAAAATATTAGGCTTATATTCTTGCGCAGCCATCTCTAATTGCTCCTGGAATTTTGGCAAAAATGATTTAATTAGGCGAATTTTTTCGGCTGCTTCGGGCGGGTCTGGCAAAACATCTTTTGTTGTTTCCTGTTTTCTTAAAATGCTATGAGAACGAGCATAAGAATATTGAAGGTATGGAGCGCTATTGCCCTCTAGAGAGAGCATACGGTCCCAGTCGAAAGTTATATCTGTTGTACGGTTTTGTGAAAGGATGTTGTATTTTACAGCGCCGATTCCGATAATTCTGGCAACTTCTGCAATATTTTGGAGAGATGGATTTTTTTCCTCAATTATTTTTTTGGCTCTTACTACGGCTTCATCTAAAACTTCGTCTAAAAGAATTACATTCCCCTTTCTGGTACTGGCTTTACCGTCTTTTAAATGCATACGACCAAACCAAACATGCACGCACTCAGTATTGAACCATGGAAACCTAGCTGCAACTTCAAATAGCTGTTTGAAATACAGTGTTTGGGCAATATCCACCATGTAAAGTATCTTTTTTGGTTTGAAGGTATCAATACGGTACTTAATTGTTGCAAGATCACGGGTAGAATAAAGCGTTGCTCCATCTTTTTTCTGGATCACTAGTGGTGACATGTTTTCATCCTCAAATTCCGCAATATAAGCACCTTCCTCCCCTTCTTTAAATATTTTTTTAGATTTACCTTCCTCAAGAATTGCGGACATTTTATCTTCGTAGAAACTTTCTCCTTGGGTGTGGTCGAAATGGATTCCTCCAATTTTATCGTATGTGCTCTGGATTTCTTTAATACTTTCATCTACAAACCATTGCCAAAGTTCACGGTTTTCTTTATCGCCTTCTTCGAATTTTTTAAATTCTAGACGCCCTGCATCTTCTATTGCTGGATTTTTTTCTACTTCATCGTGAAATTTTACATAGAGTTTTAGTAACTCTGATATTGGATCTTTTTCTATTGTGGCTTTTTTGCCCCAAGTTTTGTAGGCATATATAAGTTTTCCAAATTGAGTACCCCAATCACCAATATGGTTAATACTTTCGGTGTCGTATCCGAGCTGAGTGTAAATATTGTAAAGTGATTGCCCAATAATAGTAGATAACAAATGGTGTACCCCAAGCGGTTTTGCAATGTTTGGAGAACTGTATTCCAAAATTATTTTTTCTTTATTACTTGAAACTTTTGGATACTGATTTTTCTCTTTTAAAATTCTTTCCAGTTCGCGTTTTTGTGATTCTTCGGAAATGAAAATGTTGATAAAACCTGGTCCGGCGATTTCAATTTTTCCGATAATATTATTGGCAGGAACTTTATCTATAATTTCTTGAGCAATTATTTGTGGGGCTTTGCCAAGCTCTTTAGAGAGAGTTAATGCTACATTACAAGCATAATCACCATGACTAGGGTCTGCTGGATATTCAATTTTCACCTCTTTTCCTGAAGCGGCGCTTAATAATTTTTGTAACTCTAATTTAATCATTTGTGGTTTTCTAAAAAGTAGGCAATTTCTTGTTGGGGAATTTTTGAATCATCAGCCGATCTACGCCCTTCAATGCCCATTTCAATAGCTGGACTGCCTTTACTAATAATGTAGGGCTCAATCTGCCCTCCAATATACTTAATAACTGAATTTTGCATTTCTCTTAATATTTCTCCGAATTTATCCATATGCATATCTGAAAGATCTTCCACTATCATAACCGCATTAACAGTCTTGTTTGTTATTTTGGTTCTTTCACATTCCATGTGGTTCCAATATCTGTTTGTTATACCTCCGTCGTCCATATAAGCTATTTCCCCTTCTTTAGCATCTTTCACTTCGATAGTATTGATGGCTCTAAATGCTTCAACACCTTTTGCATAAGTTAATCTTAAGTCACCACAAAGCCAATCTAGATCATGTGCGTGAACAGGTATAAGATTTTTAATTGCAAAATAATTACTAATATCTAGCAGAGTATTTATGTGTTCAACTTCTTTTCGTTGAATAATTTTTCTAGCAAGGGCTTTTATTTGTGGCGTATATTTTTTTGGATTTACCCCAAAATGCACATAAGCCTCATTCCAATATTTAATTTCATCTATAGAATCTAACTCTTGATTTGCAAATATTTTAGCCTTTTGAGCGCAAGTGCCGCGTAATAAACTTTCCACTGAAGAGTTGCGACGCATGTTGTCGAAATTCTTGATTAAGATAATTCCAACTTTTAATTGTGGATGCTGTTCAAAGACTTTTTCGTCAATATAAAATTTCATAGCTGTATTCTACTGAAAAAATATGTTAGACTCAAGGAAGGTTTAATATACTAAATGTATCCGCAAATTATCATTTTGATTGGTCTCGTAGTGCTTTCTGGTGTTTTCTCAGGAAGTGAGACGGCTCTGGTATCCATTTCTAACTCAAAAGTGGATGATTTAGTGGCTCAAAAGGTGCGCAATAGTGCTATTTTGAAAAAGCTAAAAAATGATCCACATAAGCTGCTTATTACTATTTTGATTGGTAATAACATAGTAAATATTGGATCCAGTGCTTATGCAGCTGTGTTTTTTGCTAATATTTTTGGCTCTAGTGCTGTTGGTATTGCAACTGGAGTAATGACATTTTTAATTTTGGTTTTTGGAGAAATTACTCCTAAAGCATTTGCTCATCAACATGCGGTTGGAGTTTCATTATTGATGGCGAGGCCTATTTATATTCTACAATTACTTCTTTTCCCGATAGTTTGGTTTTTTGATAAAATTGTTGATCTAGTGAACTTTATGTTTGGCTCTAAAACTCGTAGCACTGTTACTGAAGGTGAAATTGTGGCGATGCTTAAAATTGGAGCGCAGGAAGGTGCAATTGAAAAAAATGAGCGAGAATTAATTGAGAATGTGTTGGAATTTAACGATATTGAGGTAGAAGAGGTAATGACACCGCGTGTAACTATTGAAGGTCTAGATCAGAACACGACAATTGCTGAAGCTGTTAGATTTTTTATTACCCACTCTCACTCAAGGCTGCCTGTATATAATGGTGATTTGGATAATATAGTAGGGATACTTTCTTTGAAGGAAATTTTGAGATTTTACGAAGAAAAATCCCCTAGAACTAAATTGAAAAATTTAGATTTAGCTACCCCTATTGAAGTTCCATTTTCTAAGAAAATTAATAAGCTATTTAGAGATTTTCAAAGAAAACATCAGCATATGGCAATAGTAATAGATGAATATGGCGGAACTGCTGGACTTGTAACTATGGAAGATCTACTTGAAGAAATCGTAGGTGATATTTCTGATGAATTTGATCACCATGATAATCCAATGGAAATTATAAATAAGAGAACCATTATTGTTGGAGGTCAAACACTAGTTGAAGATGTGAATGACTATTTTAAGACACAGGTTGGTGATGAAGAAAGAGATACTATAAATACAATGATATTAGATTTTTTACATAGATTCCCTAGGGAAGGTGAAATTATTAAAATGCCTAGAGCTGTTCTTACAGTGCTTGAAATGAATAAGAACACTGTTGAACGAGTTAAAATAACAAAGAGGAGTGTTTCTAAGAGACGTAGATAATTATTAATTGCTGCCTATTGCATTCTTTAGGCTTTTTTGATATAATGATATGAAAAATTTAAAAATAAACAAAAACAAAAATGAAAAAAATAGTATCATTTTTGACAGCGATAACAGTAATGGTATCAATGTCTACAACTGCTTTTGCGGCAGATAATAAACTCCCTAGTGATGTAGAAAATCTACAAGGTAAAGCCTTAAACGCTTCTGCTTCACTTACATGGAATGCTGCCACTGATGATGTGGGAGTGGCTGGATATCAAGTTCATTATGGACTTAAATCTGTGTCACAACCTGGTCAAAGTTATGACTTTAAACTGGATGTTGGAAATGTACTGAAATATACAGTAAATGATTTGGTAAATAGTAAAACTTACTATTTCTCTGTAGTAGCATATGATGCTGCGGGTAATGAAAGTGGTAAATGGGCTAAAGAATTATCTTTAACTCCTACTGCTTCTGCTGGTAGTGATACTGAAGCTCCTAAAGTTGCTAAAGCCGAAGCTATTAATATAGAAGAGGTGAAAGTAGTATTTTCTGAAGCTATTGTGCTCCCAACTGAGAACCCTGAAGATGCTTTTACTATTGAGCATCAAGATACATTTGCACTTTTAAGTGTGCTTGATGCAAAAATGGATGAAACTGATAAAACTGGGAAAACTGTTATCTTAACAACAAAAAGACAAGCTGTTGGATCTGTTTATACTTTAACAGCTGGAATTGATATTAAAGATAAGGCAGGTAACCCTATAGTAAGTGGAACTTCTGATGAGGCTTCATTTGATTCTAGTAGCGTTGAAAAGGCTTCTGATCAAGATGGTCCACAAATGCTGGAAGTTACTTCTATTGATGAGAGTCACATTGTTGTTAACTTTAATGAAGCTGTGGTTCTAGATATTGATCCTGCTGCAAACTTTAGTGTTTTTGAAAAGGATGATAATACAAAAACAAAAGAAGTAGTGGAAGTTGCTATGGGTAAAAACAAAGCAGGTTTGGATAACGCTGCCACGGTTCTAAAAATTGATGGTCTTGAATCTGGAAAAACTTATGTGGTAACTGCAGTAGACTTAAAAGATGAAGCTGGAAATGTGGTTGCTGCTTCAAAAAGTAGTATTGAATTTTCTTTAGAAAGTAATGAAGAAGATACAACTCCACCTAAAGATGTAACTAGTTTTGTCGCTAAAGCTGTTGCTAAAGCACAAAAATACATCGTTACACTTACATGGAAAAATCCACCTGAAAATAAAGATGATACAAAGAATCAAATTGTATATGTAAGTGAGGATCAAGGTAAAACTTATACAAAGAAAACTGATTTAGATTCACTTTCTAACAAATATGAAGTTGGTGAATATGAACCTGGTGAATATTGGTTTAAACTATCACAAACTGATGCAGCTAATAATGAAAGTGAGGGTGCAATTGCAAAATTAACGCTTTCTGAAACTGGTCCTGGAATGATTGGACTAGCTCTAGCTTCACTTGGAATGAGTACTAGATTTAGAAAAAAGAAAAAATAATTTAGAAAAATTTTATAGAAATTTAAACATGCTCTGCTAAATGTAGGGCATGTTTTTAAATTATAAAAAGTGGCTTTTTTGTTTAGGCGTGATGTTTTTTGTTATTGTTTTATATAGTGGTTTGCATTGGCCTGATAAAAAACTTCATGTCTATTTTTTGGATGTGGGACAAGGTGATAGCATTTTTATAAATACGCCAAATGGCAAACAAATGTTAATTGATGGTGGGGCAGGAAATAAAATTATTTATGAACTTGCCGAAATTATGCCTTTTTTTGATAGAAAAATTGATGTGGTAGTTTTAACACATCCTGATAAAGACCATGTTGGTGGACTTGTTGAAGTTTTGGGAAGATATGATGTAGAAAAAGTTGTTATTAGTGGAGTGGAATCTGAGAGTAGTGACTATTTAGAATTTTTGAGAAGGGCTAAAAATTCTGAAGTTATATACCAAAATGATAAAATAGACTTTGATTTTGATGGGGTTTTTGTTGATTTTTTGTTTCCATTTGATTCACTTTTTGGAGAACATATTTTTGCGATGAACGATTCTTCTATTGTTATTAAATTAGTTTACAAAGATGTGAAAATTTTACTCACTGGGGATTTAGAAACTGATGGTGAAAAAGAATTATTAGAAGCTAATGTGGATTTGAAGGCAGATATCTTGAAGGTTGGTCATCATGGAAGTAAAACCTCTTCTAGTATGGATTTTTTAGAGGCTATTTTTCCTGAAATCGCAGTAATACAATGTGGTAAAAATAATAAATTTGGACATCCATATCCTGGTGTTTTGGAAAATCTACAGAATGCTGGAATTGAAAAAATATATCGAAACGATATAGATGGAAGATTGGAATTTATTTTTTAGTCCTTTGGTTGGATTCTTTTTATGCTAGCTCCAAGAGCATTAAATTTATCTTCAAGCTTTTCATATCCTCGATCAATGTATCTGATGTTTGAAATTTCTGTTTCACCTTCAGCAATTAGTGCCGCAACAACCATGGCTGCTCCAGCTCTAATATCACAACTAGAAATTAAAGACCCCTTTAATTTGGATTTGCCAATAATTAAAGCTTGGTGAGCATTAAGGAACTCAATATGTGCACCCATTTTTTCTAATTCAAATAGGTAACTTAAACGGCCCTCAAAAAGAGTTTCAAAAACTTTGCTTACCCCTTTCGCTTGCGTTAGTAGAACTGTAAAAGGTGCTTGTAGATCTGTAGCAAAACTTGGATATACTGCAGTTTTTAATGACGTTACTGGTTGTAAATTTCCAGAGTACGGATGAATGTGAGCATAGTCCTTCCCAAGGGTAAATTTAACTCCCATTTCTTCCAGTTTTTGCCAAAAACTGTCTAGATGCCCTGGATCAATTCCTGTTATTTTTACATCTCCTTTTGTTCCAACAGCAGCAATTGCAAATGTACCAGCCTCTAAATAATCTCCAGTTATCGAATGCTTTGCTCCTTTAAGCTTCTTTACTCCTTTGATTTTAATATTATTAGTTCCGATTCCTTCTATTTTTGCTCCCATTTTTTGAAGGAAAATACAGAGATCTTGAACATGTGGTTCGGCGGCCGCGAGGCGAATTTCTGTTTCACCTTCGGCTAAAACGGCCGCCATGATGGCGTTTTCCGTAGCCGTAACACTAAGTTCTGGAAGAATAATTTTTGTTCCTTTAAGTTTTTTTGAAGTGATGTGAATATATTTTTTTTCTTCGATAATTTTGCAACCTAACTTTTTGAATGCGTACGTATGAGTATCTACTGAACGCTTTCCAAGGACACAGCCTCCTGGAAATGGCATTTTAACTTCTCCAAGTAGTGGAATCAATGGCCCTATTATTAATATAGATGCCCTCATTCTATTAATAAGTTCATCCGGAATAGCGTTTTTTTTGAGCTTTCCTGGAATAATTTCAACAGTATCATTTTCAAAGTTTACTTTTGCTCCTAGACTTTCAACTATTTTAAGCATTGAATGAACGTCTGCAATATCAGGGACATTTGTAAGAGTTGTCTTATCTTCAGCAAGTAAGGAGGCACAAATTATTGGCAAAACTGCGTTCTTTGAACCGCTTATTTTTACTGTTCCCTGTAATTTTCTTCCTCCTTGTACGATAAATTTTGGCATGCTGATGAATTATAGTAATTTTTCATGTAAAATGAAAGGGTATGAAAAGTAATTTTTTTAATAAGGCATTCGATTACATAGTTTATATATGCCTTTTTTTTATGCCTATTCTGTTTTCTTCTTCTTTGAATTTGGCATTTGAATTACCAAAGGTGGTTTTTTTTCGTATTTGCTTGATGCTGATGTTGGCAATTTTTGTTTTAAAAATAGTAAAAACTCCAAAGTTGGAAATTTTTTCTGTGTTTTTAAGAAAAGATGTCAAAATATTAATTACGGGGTTTTTAATTTTTGTTGGGCTTGGAATAATAGCTTCCAGCGCTCCTGTACTGAGCTTTTGGGGTAGCTATTATAGAATGATGGGTGGATTTATGTACTTTAATATTTTTTTATTCTTCCTTTTGTTAGTTCTTAATTTTCATAGCAAAGAACAATGGGAAAAAGCAATTAAAGTCTTTATTCTCAGTGTTTTTGTGGTTTCTTTGTATGGGACTTTACAACTTTTGGGGTTGGACTTGTCTGGACTTGGAGTTCTTCAAACTTCCCTTGGCAGGGTTTCTTCGACTTTTGGCCATCCAAGCTATTTGGCTGGATATATTGATTTGGTGATTTTTTTACTATTGAGTTATGCAATTATCAAACGAAAATGGTGGATATGGCTGGCTTTCTTAATGGGAATAGTTAGTTTGGTATTTTCTGGCACGAGGGGAGCATTTGTGGGCCTATTTTGTGGTTTGGGTGTGTTTGGACTTTTATATGGTTTGGCATTTGATAAAAAACGCATTCTTGCTTGGACAATTGCAATTCCTGTCACTCTTTTGATACTTGTTTTTAGCGCAAATTACTTTGGAGTAAGTAGATTTGATTTAAAGGAAAATTTTGGAACTGTTGAAATTAGAATGATGCTTTGGAAAGGAGCATTAAATCTTGCTTCTGAAAGACCATTGCTAGGACATGGATTTGAGACCTTTGGTATAGAATTTCAACGATATTTTGATCCTAAGCTACTTCATTTAGAAAGCGTAACTTCTATTCCAGACCGAGCACATAACATTGTGATAGATACAATGGTTACAAATGGTCTTTTGGGCCTTTGTGTTCTTTTCTATGGTTTATTTGTGATTTTTACTGTTGGCTGGAGTGCATTAAAAAACTGTAATCAAGATGATAAATACTATGTAATTGGAATTTTGAGTGGAATTTCAGCTGTTTTTGTTGCGAGTATGTTTGGGTTTATGGTTCCGGAACTTGCTATGGTGTTGGCTTTTATGCTGGCTTTCTTAGCTTTTTTAAGCTCTCAAAAAACAATTAAAAGGAATTTGGAATTTATGCAAAACATTATTATTAGAAGAATTTTTGCGGTAGTTCTTTTGTTGTTTGTGGCTTTTTCTATATTTTTTCAAAATATTTTGGTAATTGCAGCAGATTATAAGTTGGCTAACTCAAACACAATAAGTGATACCTTTGATGCTGTACTCTACAACCCATACCAGAGTTATTATTTATATGTATTATCTGCAGAGCTGCGAGATGCAGGAGAATTGGAACTAGCAGATTTTTATTCTGATAAAGCTAATTATATAAATGGCGGAAGAGATGGTTTATATTATATGATGAAAGGAAAAATTGAGATTGAGAAATGTAGGAATAGAGATAAAAAAGCTTGCAAAGAAGGTGATGTTTTTTTTGGTAAGGCGTTTGAAAAAATGCCTTACTATCCACCTGTAAGCTTGAATTGGGGCATTTTATCGCTAGAAAGAGGAGATTGTGTGACTGCAATGGAAAAATTTAATTATTACTTAGATATTATGCCTGGGTTTTGGAAAAATTATGGAACTGTTGAATATGAGCGTTTTTATTTACATAACCCAAACTTTGATAGAGTGTTTGATTATATGGATCAATGTTGATTTTTTGTCTCTAATATGGTAAAATTGGGAGAAACAAAAATAAAAACAAAATGCCATATAAAAAGAAAAAAGTATTATTTTACTTACTTGTAACTGTAGTTGCCTTTGCCTTTTCTAGTAACATTATTTTTAGAACGAGCAGTGTAACTTTTGTACAAACTTCCATACTTTCTTTAATCCAAAATTACGCTCCTAAGCCTGCTGATTTGGCTATAGAGAAAGCTGTATTTGTGAAAAAATCTAATCCTACTGAGTCTTTTAATTACTTTAGATACAAAGCTACTGTTGTTTTGAAAAACAATGGTGGCGATATTAAAAACGCCCGTGTTGTAATGAAAATGAATGATGGGTCTGCTAGTGTTATTAAAACTGATGAGCAAGGTTTTTCTTTGGCTTCTGGAGCAACTTTTATTGCAAAGGATGAAGCGTTGTTTGATGGCAACTACAATGGAGGAAATATTAAAGTTGATGTTAATTTAACGGACGAATTTGATTTTGATGAATCAAATAATGTTTTTGAAACCAGTGTATTTGATAGTAAAGCGAAAGTGGAAAACTTGCACATTAGTGGACTTTTACCAACTGGTGGTTTTGAAATTCAATATGATGCGGCAAAGTTTAGACTTAGAGAACATCAGTTTGAACTTTTTGTTAGTAAAGAGATGAAAACAGAGAGGGAAGGTAAATATGCAAATTATAATGATGTTAGCTATGAGTTATTTGAGAATAGTAATGAGAATTTGGCTGATATCATGCCTGAGGATAAAATAGATTTTGTTCCTTTTGATGGAAACAAAGTTTATTTCTTTGTAAAAATTACAGATCCAGTTACAGGTAATTATGCAATCAGTGATGTTGCAAAAGTTGAAAAGGAAGAAACAATGACAAGAGCGGAATTTGCCAAGGATTTTATAAATTTGGCAAAAATACCTGTTTCTTATGAAGGAATAAAGAACTTTGATGATGTAGATGAAAATGAATGGTATGCACCATATATTCAAACGCTTTATAATCTTGGTTTGATAAAAATGGGGGCTGAAAAATTTGGCCCAATGGAAAATATGAGCCGTGGAGATGCTTTGTATGTTGTGATGGATTACTTTGATGCAGACTTAGCAATATCAGATGGGGCTCCACATTTTGAAGATGTAAGTGCTTCCAGTAGAGCTTATGCATATGCCGAAAGCTACTTTAATAAAGGGCTTTTTACAGACGGTAAAAAGTTTGAACCAAATAAACCTTTAACTAAATCGTTTTTAAAACATTTGATAAATGAGTATTCAAAAAATAATTAAAGCATATTTTTTCTTTGTAATGACAATGGTGGCTTTTTCCACCGTTCTTTCACAAGAAGATGTTTCAAATTACTTAGTTAGCACATTTCATTTACCAAAATTAGAGTCTAAGCATGTAAAAATTGAACAAATTCCTTTTGAAATTAAAAAGGCTGTTGGGGGATTTGTAGCAAAAAATCAGAATCCTGGAATAGTTAATTTTGAAATTAATTATGATGTTGAAAATGCTTTTATCAAGCCTCAAGACTATAAACAAATTATGGAATTTAACTTTGTTAATCCTAGTGAAAAATTTGAGTTACAAGATTTGAGATTAAAAATTGTAGGAATTAATCCAGAGCTAATTCAAGAAGTAAAATTAGCACTAGAAGATGGAAGTTTATATGACGCTAAAATAAAAGATGGTTACTTGGAATTTGAGAATGTTGATTTCGCAGTAGAAAAAAACATGACTGGCAAAATAAGTATTGAAGTAAGCGTGAGTGATTTTACAGTTGTAGGAACTAGACTTCGATTTGATATTGAAAAACCTGCTGATATCAAAATGACTCTAGGAAATTCAGATTATAGTATTAACAAATTCTATCCCGTTCACGGCCCTTACTTAACTGTTGTTAGATCTAAATAAACTAAGTACTCTTGATTGCCTTTCTTTCCTGTAATAGGTGATTTGATTGTACCTATTGTTCTTATATTATGTTCTTTTTTGGACCACTCAGAAAATTCCCGAAGAGCAGATTCTGCTTTTTCTGAATCTTTAAGTACTCCATCTTTACCAAGAAACTGAGATCCAACTTCAAATTGAGGTTTAAATAAAGCTATTATTTTGCCTTCATTTTTAAGATAATTTTTGGCGTTTGGAATGGCGTGCCTGATTGAAATAAATGAAAGATCTATAACAACTAAATCGACTTTTTCTGGTAACTCTTTAAGATCTTTAATGTTAGTTTTTTCGAGGTTAACCACATGAGGATTATGAACTAAATGGCTTGCTAACTGTGAATGTCCAACATCTATAGCATAAACTTTTTTAGCACCATTTTGTAATAAATAATCAGTAAAACCTCCTGTTGATGCTCCAATGTCCGCAGCAGTAATTTCATTTATATTCACTTCAAATTCCTCAATGGCAGCTTTTAATTTATAGGCTCCCCTACCTACATATTGCTCCTGTGTGGTTACAACAATTTTTGCAGAATCGTCTAAGAGTTGAGCAGGTTTTGAAATAATTATTCCCTGATGCTTTACAACACCTTGTTGAATGAGCTGCTTTGCCTGAGAACGAGTACCGGCTAATTTTTTAAGAACCAAAAGTTCATCTATGCGAATTTTCATTGAAATGTTTAGTATCTAGATAAGACAGTAGAAAATATTGATTAGACTGTCAAACTAGTACTTTTATATTGGAGAGCCTCGGCTAAATGTAACTGGTTAATACACTCTGAAGATTCTAAATCTGCAATTGTGCGAGCTACCTTTAGTACTTTTAAATAGCCCCTGTTTGATAGCTTTAGTTTTTCTGCAGCTTGATTTAAGAAGTCTGTATTTTCTGGTGAAAGCTGGCAATGTAACTTTATTTCGTTAATATTCATGTCTGCATTGTTATGATTGAAACGCGATTTTTGAGTGAGGCTAGCATTATATATACGATCGGTTAAATTCTGTGGATTCGAAGATTCTTGAAATAAATCACCCATACTGCTTTTTTGAATATGCAGGCAAATGTCGAACCTATCCAATAGTGGTCCTGAAATTTTTTTCTGATAATTTTTAATTTGAGAATCAGTGCATTTGCAATTCTGATCCTTAGATCCAAGATAGCCGCAAGGACAAGGATTCATTGTCGCTAGAAAAATAAAGTTGCTTGGATATGTAATGGTTTGCCCTTTGCGGCTTATATTGATTTTTTTGTCTTCAAGTGGCTGCCTTAGTGTTTCAAGAATTTTTTTAGGAAATTCGGCTATTTCATCAAAAAATAATACACCATTATGAGCTAAAGAAATTTCTCCTGGTTTGGGGTTTTGGCCGCCGCCGATTAAGGCGGCGGCTGTTGCAGTGTGATGAACTTCTCTAAAGGGACGATTGCTTATAATTGGAGTTTGCTCATTTAATAAGCCACACACAGAATAAATTTTTGTAGATTCCAATACTTCTTTTGTGTTTGGGGGCGGAAGCAGGTATTTAAAGGCACGACAAAGAATTGTTTTTCCGCACCCTGGGGCGCCAAAAAGTAGTGTGTTATGGCCGCCTGCTGCGGCAATTTGGAGCCCTCTTTTGGCGCCCGCCATTCCAATGATTTTTTCAAACTTAATGCCTCTGTGAATACGCTGTGTAACTATTTTTTTGTGCTTGATTGGCTGAATGTTAATTTGATCAGTAATATGTTCAATTAACTGTGAAAGAGTTTTTATAGGATAAATTTTTATTCCCCCACAAAAGCTGGCTTCCATTGAATTTTCATAAGGAATAAATATTTCTTTGAACCCAGCTTTTTTAGAGTGTTCAACAATGGCAATAATTCCCGTGATAGGTTTTACATTTCCAGTTAGAGATAACTCCCCTATGATGATGGACTTCTCAAGGTTTTTGACTGATATTTGACGACTAGCCAGAAGTAAAGAAATGGCTATAGGTAGATCAAACGCTGGGCCTTCTTTGCGAATTTGTGCAGGTGCTAGATTAATCACTTTTTTTGTTGGTGGAAATTTAAAACCTGTGTTTTTAATACTAGCTCTTACTCTCTCTTTTGATTCTTGTACTGATACATCACCAAGTCCAACTATTGAAAATGATGGCAATCCGTTTGAAATATCTGCCTGAACTTCAACAGTAGAGCAACTCAGACCACTAGATGAGCAAGAAAAAATTTTACTAAACATGTCTATAACATGCAGTAACTATGTTAAATATTTTTAAATTATTTCTAAATTATTTTAATTGGATTTCGTAGTATTTTTCACCAGAAGTAAAATAGGCAAATTTTTCATTTGCGCTGATAAGGAAAGTATCTGGACTAATATTTGCAAAGGTTTTGATTTCTAAATATTGATTAGTTTTTGGATCATAACTTCCTAAAATATAATCTTCTCCAACTAGCTTGAAATAGTAGAGTTTGTCTAATGCTGACCAAGAAAAAAGATTGTCTCCTGAACTTAAATTTAATTTCAATGCTTCATTATTATTTAACATCCAGATTTCTGGAAAAGTTGGACTTGTGAAAGCAAAATAATCTCCGAAATGTGAAAATTTTCCGAAGGTTATACTTGGTAAATCTGCTAAGAGAACGCTTTCATTTGTTGAAAGGTTTACCTTGTAACTTCCTTTTGGAGAATTAATCAAAGCTGCACTTTTATTACCGAAAATGGTTGCCTCTAAAATTTCTTTTGGGAAATAGGCTAAAGTTTTTTTACTTAAGTCGCTTGAATTGATTAAACTTTGCCCTGTTCCATCTTTTACGAGAGAGTATGCTTGAAAATCTTCTTCAAAGGGTATGTTGGAAATTTCTTTAATACTTGGTGCAAACTTAAAAGTGGAAGATATATTAGTTGTTCTAAAAGCTTTGATTTCTGCCGTTTCAACTAGATCAAAAAAACCTGTTTTTCTGATAACTAAACTTTTTGAGCCACTATGAAGTTTTATTTCGCATGGAGAATCATTACATTCTGTAGTGCCTTCCCCCACTACCTCTATTGAAAACGGAGCTTCTGCATCAATAGAAAGATATCCCTTGTTAATTAATCCCCATATAAAGTAGAGGATAAAGAAAGCGGTGAAAACTATGAAGGCAATTACTCTTTTTTTGGAATTATCCATTGAGAATGTTTTTAAAGTGCTCAAAATGATTACTTTTTAATTGTATGGAAATAAGGTCAAGTCGCCAACTGAAAGGGACTTTTCGACTTGTGTGATTGAAAAAATGAGTTGCTGCTTTTTTTAGCTTATAAAGTTTTTTACTTGTAATTGATTCTTCTGGCAGTCCAAATTTTTGATTACTTCTAGTTTTTACTTCAACAAAAACTGTTGTTTTATTTTCTGGACATATAGCTATTAAATCTATTTCCCCTACTCTGGCAAAATATTTTCTCTCTATTACCTTATAGCCTAAGGTTAAGAGATAATTTTCTGCCATGTTTTCGCCTAAATCGCCCGTAGTTTTTTTGTTCATAAATTTCTATTACTTTAAAGTTGTTAAAATTTTGTAAATTTTAGATGTTGTAAGTAATGGTAAATTTGATTATATTTATCTACCCAAGGGCAATATATGAAAGATCAAAATAACTACGTACCACCACACAGTTTGGAGGCTGAAAAGTCGACTCTTGGTGCTATTTTGATTGATAAAGATTCGATTTTAAAAATATCTGATTTTTTACAAACAGAGGATTTTTATCATGATGCTCACAAAATGGTGTATCAAGCCATTTTGGATTTATATGATAAGAGATCGCCAGTAGATTTGGTTACCCTTTCAAATATATTGGAGGAAAGAAAGCAATTGGCTTTGGTTGGTGGTGCATCTTATCTTGCGCTTTTAGCATCTGAGGTACCAACCGCTACTCATATTTTCCAGTATGCGACAATCATTAAAGAAAAAAGTGTATTAAGAAAAATCATCCGTGCTGGAGATACTGTAAGAGGATTGGGATATAGAGAAGGAGATAATATTGATGAACTGATTGATAGTGCAGAAAAGGCAATTTTTGAAGTTTCACAAACTCATGTAGGAGATAGATTTGTACATATTAAAGATGTTTTAAATAAAACTTACGAAAAAATTTCTGATTTGCATGATCCTGAGGCAAAAGAAAAATATAGAGGAACTTCTACAGGTTTCAGATCACTTGACCATATTCTTTCTGGGTTTCAACCTTCGGATTTAGTGATTTTGGCGGCAAGGCCATCTATGGGTAAAACTGCTTTAGCTTTAAATATTGCTCAAAATGTAGCAAAGCGTGGAGCTGCTGTTGGAATTATTTCACTGGAAATGTCGAAAGAACAATTGGTAGAGCGTATGTTTTGTAGCTTACTTGCAGTAGATTCTTGGAAAATGAGAACCGGACAACTTACTGATGATGATTTTAGTAAAATTGGCTCTGTGATGGACGACATGAACTCAATGAAAATATACATTGATGATTCAATTGGTAATTCAATTTCTGAGTTAAAGGCAAAGGCAAGACGTTTAAAAATGGAAAGTGGTTTAGACTTCTTGGTGATAGACTATTTACAACTGATGACTGCAAATACAAAAGGTGGTCAGGTGAACAGAGTACAAGAAATTTCGGATATTTCTAGGAGTTTAAAAGCATTAGCTCGTGATCTTTCAATTCCAATTTTAGCACTCTCACAATTATCTCGTGCGGTTGAAATGCGTCCAAATAAGGCGCCTCAACTTTCTGATCTGCGTGAATCCGGAGCTATTGAGCAAGATGCTGATGTTGTAATGATGATGTATCGTGAAGATTACTATGAGGAAGATAGTGATAGAAAAGGCGTAACTGACGTTTTTATTAGAAAACACCGTAACGGTCCGATAGGTCACGTTGAACTTGGATTTAGAAAAGAACAATTGAAATTTGTGGATCTTGATCTACAAAGAAAACCAGGAGATTATGTAATCCCTGATTAGGAATTGTAATTTGGCAATTGTGCCTTTATGATGTGCGTATACTAATTCAATAACTATGTTTTGGGCAGACAGTATAGTAGATGACTTCCTAGCAGCTTATGAAGAAGAAGCTGGTAAAAGAAAACTTATTTTAAGAGATGAGAAAACTTTATCTGGGCGTCCTCATGTGGGATCGCTGAGATCTTTTGTAATGCACGCTGTATTATCTGATGTTTTACATAGTCGTGGAGTTGATAATGTTTTTTATTACGAAATAAATGATACGGATGCTTTTGATTCAGTACCTTCTTATGTTGATTCATCATGGTCTGAACATTTAGGAAAAAGACTTAAAGATGTACCATCTCCCGATGGAAAAGCAGAAAATTATGCAATTTATTTTGCAAATGAGTATACTGAAGTATTAAAAGATGCGAAGTTTAATGTTGAGTTTTATGTTAGTAGTGAAAGATATGAAGCTGGAGAATATGACAAATATATTGCTTTAGCACTAGATAATAAGGACAAAATTAGAGAGATTTATAAAGAAGTTAGCGGTTCTCAAAAAGATGAAAGTTGGTATCCATGCCAAGTTATTTGTGATGGTTGTGGAAAAATTGCCACTACTAGAGTAACTGGTTGGGATGGAGAAAAAGTACAATATTCATGTGATGCTAAACTAAAATATACTCAAGGATGTTCTCATAGTGGTGAAAAATCTCCATTTGGAGGAAATGCAACTATGCCTTGGAAAGTTGAATGGGCTGCTAAATTTTGTGTGGTAAAAGTGGATTTGGAGGGAGCTGGTAAAGATCATTATGCTGCTGGTGGATCAAGGCATGTATCAAATAGAATTTGTGAAGAAGTGTTTGATCATAAACACCCTTTTGATGTGCGTCATGAATTTATTTTAATGGAGGGGTCTAAGATGTCTTCATCTTCTGGAGTTGGCGCTACAGCTGTAGACCTGTACCAACTACTTCCTCGTTATCTTTTCAGATTCATGATGATTCAGAAGGATGTAATGAAGACTATTAATTTTAGCCCTGATGGAGATACTATACCGGTTTTGTTTGATCAGTATGACGAAGCTTGTAATGATTATTTCAATGGAGGTGAAGATGTAATTGAACATAAAAATCGTATTTTTGAATTCACTCACTACTACGAAGATGATATTAAAAAGCGTAATAGGTTTCTTCCAAGATTTAGTCAGATATCTTTTTATTCTCAAATGCCCCATGTAGATATGGAAAAAAGAGTTGAAGAAATGAAAGGAGCTGAACTAAATGATTTAGATAAAGAGGAATTGGAATTGAGAGTGAAATATTCTGAGAAGTGGCTAGAAACATGTAGTCCTGAAAAATATATTTACAAACTAAGAGAAGATTTACCGGAAGAATGTGCAAATTTAGATGAAGAGCAAAAGGGATTCCTTAAACTGTTAGCTGAATATTTGGAAGAAAATCCTGCGGCCACAGGACATGATGTTCAAACATTTATTCATGATAAGAAAAAGGAACTAGGCTTTCAACCGGCTGTAATTTTTAGAGCCATTTATGCTTCACTACTTGGAAAAGATAGTGGGCCTAAAGCTGGTTGGCTAATAGAGGCATTAGATAATCAATTTTTAATTAACCGCTTCAAGGAAGCTGCAAAATAATATGGATAAAATTGTTGTTTTAGATTTTGGAGGTCAATATGCGCATCTTATTGCTAATAGAGTAAGAGGTTTTGGTGTTTATACAGAGATTAAGGAGCCTGAAGTTAGCGCAGAAGAGTTAAAGGAATACAAAGGTATTATTATGTCTGGTGGCCCTTCCAGTGTTAATTCTGATGAAGGTTTAAGCTGTGATCCTGCAATTTTTGACTTAGGCATACCTGTTTTAGGCATTTGCTATGGTCATCAAGTAATTGCTAAACAGCTTGGAGGTATAATTGAAAAAGGTAAGATAAGGGAGTACGGAAGAGCATTTGTGGATTTTAAAAAAAGTGAAGGTTTACTCAAAGGGCTTAAAGAAAAAGAAGAAGTTTGGATGAATCATTTTGATCAAGTGGTTAAACTACCTGAAGGTTTTGAATTAATTGGAGAAACAGAGGACTGCCCTATTACAGCAATGGCAGATGAAAATAGAAAATTCTATGGAGTACAGTTTCATCCGGAAGTAACTCATACGCCATGCGGATCTCAACTATTAGAAAATTTTGTAAATATTACGGGAGCAAAACGCGAATGGAATATTGATGACTATATTGAGAGCGCTATTAAAGATATTCAAACTCAAGTTGGTGATAAGAAAGTGTTCTTAATGATTAGCGGAGGCGTGGATAGTACAGTGGCATTCTTACTTTTAGATAAAGCTTTGGGGCAAGATAGAGTTTTTGGCCTATTTGTTGATACCGGCTTCATGCGTTTAAACGAAAGAAACGAAGTGGAGCAAGCACTAAAGGAATTAGGTGTTGTAAATTTACATGTCTATGATGCCTCAAATGAATATTTTGATGCACTTAAAGGTGTTTATGAACCAGAAGCAAAGAGAAAAATTATTGGAGATTTATTTTTAGATATACAGGCAAAAGTGTCAGATGATCTTAGTCTTAATCCTGATGAATGGATACTTGGCCAAGGTACTATCTATCCAGACACGATTGAAACCGGAGGAACAAAACATGCGGATAAAATTAAAACTCACCACAACAGGGTTGAGAGAGTTCAAAAATTGATGGAAGAAGGAAAAGTAATTGAACCACTATCTCAATTGTATAAAGACGAAGTAAGAATGGTTGGGAAAAAGTTGGGACTAAATGACAAAATGACATTCAGACATCCTTTCCCAGGGCCTGGACTTGCTGTGAGATGTTTGTGTGTTGAAGGTGAAGATACATTTGATGGAATTGAAAATGTAGAAAATGAGATTAATAAAATAGTAGCTGCAGATGGACTCAAGGCAAAAGTTTTGCCACTGAAAAGTGTAGGTGTTCAGGGTGATGAGCGTACATACCGACATCCAGTTTGCCTCTATGGCAACAAGGTTTCTTGGGATCGCCTAGACAGCTTGGCTACCCGTCTGACTAATCAGTTTGATGAGGTGAACAGGGTGATTTACTGCTTAAACACTAATGAAATTAATGATTTGTGCATAGTGAAAGGTGACCTAAACAAAGAGAGAACTTTGACTATTCAAGAGGCAGACAAGATTGTGATGGATTATTTAACTGAAGCCAATATTCATAGAGAAATATGGCAGTTCCCTACCGTGCTTATTCCGGTAAATTTGAATAGTCGAAATGGAGAGTCTGTAGTTTTAAGACCGGTGTGTAGTTCGGAGGCAATGACTGCAAATTTCTATAGAATGAAGGAGGAACTTCTTACCCCCCTCGTAGAGCGACTCGTTAGTACAAATAAACTTTCTGGGATCTTTTACGATATTACCAACAAGCCGCCAGGGACAATTGAATGGGAGTAGATTACTTATTTGAGTGCTCTACGACTGATGCAACAGCATCACGTGTTTCTTTAGCTGCTACAGGTCTTTCACTTGAAGAACCTGCAATAATACCAGCTAGGACTAATCCTTTCATTGCTGCAACTAAAAGTGCAACATTCTTACGATCAGTACTATCAAATCCTAAAGCATCAATGTCGTGCTCTGGACCCTTATTTGGACCTTTTGGTGCCATAAAAAATTGGGTTAAATAATAAGGCGATTATTTTATGGCTAGATTAGAAAAAAAACAATGGTGAAATTTTTATAAATTTATTTTTGTTGGAGTTTTTATTTTCATACCAAGATTGTTTTCTGTGAACCTTTTAAACTCTTCTGGATTGTCTGTAGTGAAGTAAGTGCGAGTTTTATTTTTACCTAAAGATTTCTCTAACTCTGGATTTGCTTTTAAAAATTCCTCTAAATACTTAGCCGTGATCTCACCTGAAGTTACTATTTTAACTTTTCTACCCATAATTTTTTTAAAAGATTTCAACATTATTGGGTAATGGGTGCAACCAAGAATCAGAGTATCTATATTGGCATTTTTTAAAGGCATAAGATATTTTTTGAGAATTGAGATTGCTTCTGGTTTTGTGTGCCACCCCTCTTCAATGAACGGAACAAGCAAAGGACAAGCTTGGGTGTAAATTTGCAAGCTTTTATTTTGCCTTTTAAGGGCTTTTTCGTAGGCGGCCGAGTTTATGGTTGTTTTGGTGGCCACCACCCCTATGCGGCCGTTTTTTGTAACTTTTGATGCCTCAAGTGCTGATGGTTCTATAACTCCAATAATTTTATCGTCTTTAATTTTTGAAAGTGCAGTTGCAGAAGCTGTATTGCAGGCAAAGATAATCAGCTTAGCTCCCCTACCCTTCATATAATCTACTGCTTTTTGTGAAAACTCCGTAACAGTTTCTGGACTATGAATACCATATGGAGCCTTGGCATTATCCCCAAGATAAAGATAATCATATTGAGGCAGTAGCTCTAAAATGGGCTTTAGAACTGTGAGACCACCATAACCGGAATCAAAAATTGCAATCATGGCCGAAGTTTACCTTTACCCACAAAGATGATCAAGATACTATTAGGCTGATGAACAAGCAGATTTCAGTAGTTTTGGTGGCAGCAGGTATATGCTTTGGAGTACTAATGAGCTGGCAATTTGCTAGTGATGCACCATCTGATAGCAACTTTTTAGCAGATGAAATTAGTGCGAGAGAAAACTTAATAAAAGGCTTTCTTGATGAACAAACATATCTTCAGAGTAGAATAGTTTTTTTGCGTAAAGAAATTGAAAGAGAACAAGACCTAATAAAATCACAAGGGACTGAATCCAGTTTGACCGAACTAGAAAAATTAAAAAGGATACTTGGCCTAAGCGAAATAACTGGTAAAGGCTTAGAGGTAACGTTAAATGACAGTCCAATTGCCGTAAGACAAGGCGAAGATATTAGTAGTAAAGGTTTAATACAGGCGGCCGATATTCGTGATGTAGTTAATCTTATGAACGCAGCTTCTGCGGATGCAATTTCAGTAAATGGTCAAAGAATAATCGCAAGCTCTCCAATATCCTCAGTTGGCACCACTATATTGGTTAATAACTCCTATATATCCCCTCCTTTTGTTGTAAGTGCTATAGGAGATCCGGAAATAATGATACAAAGATTAAGTAATAGAGCTGCTTTGCCGGAGCTATACAAGAGAGTTCAAGAGAGCAAAGTGAGTATGAAAGTAAGTTTAAGAGAATGGGTAAGAATTCCTATTTATAATGGCGATCTTAAATATAATTACATAAATTTGGTAGAATAATGGATCCAAGAAAAATATACATATTAGTGGTTGCAATATTACTTGGAATTTTTGTTGTTGCTCAAAATAAGTCTTTTAACAAGCTAGATGTGTTGAGCCGTGATGGTAAGAGTAATGTGTTTCAAGAAATTCAAATCCTGAAAGAAAAGAATCTTTCTTTGAAGAGCGAAATGGATGACCTGGAAGCCAATTTAAAACTTTTGACTAGTCAGGGTGATGCTCTAAAAGCAATTGATGATGAGATCAAAAGGTACACAAAAATAAGTGGGCAATCCCCTATTTTTGGACCTGGTTTCTATATTAAATTTGAGGGAAAAATTACCACTCCTTGGTTGGTGGATTTTATCAATGAATTATGGAGTACCGGAGCCCAAGCTGTAGCTGTAAATGGCATTAGAATTACTAATGAAACTGTTGGATTTGATAGCCTACCACAAGGACAAGTTTTGCTTAATGGAAGCATATTGTCATCCCCTTTTGTAATTGAAGTTATTGGTGAGTCTTCAACCATTTTAGGAAATATAGAAGTTGGTGGAGGAATTTTACAAAGAATGAAAGCCGCATTACCAGGAATGAAGGTTTCATATGAAAGAAAAGATATTATCCAAATGCAATAAATCTTTATCTATAGACTAAAAGTAACCAAAGTGGTTGGAGAGCTAAGATTATAAGCAAGATAATTACAAAAATTCTTTTGTTTAACTTTTCATAATGAAGCTGTTTTGCAATTTTTTTTGCCGTTTCAGTGCTGTGAACAAGCTCTTTTTTAAGCTCATCTTCCTTTTGAGTGCGCTTAAAACTTTCATTGTGATATTCGAGCATTGGTATACTATTTCTAACTTGCGATTCTAGCTGCCCAACTCTATAATTTGCGATTTCTAACCTCTCTTGCTTCTCTCTCAACTCCTGCTTCAACTCTTCGAATAGTTTTTTATATGTACCGCTTGGTTTGTTTATTTTTTTAACGCGAGTGGACACAAAGTCGACATTTTCTTGATTAATCACATCAACATTGTCCACATTGTCCATAGTGTCTACCCTACTGTCTATAGACATTTTAGGTGTAGACACCTGAACAGTAGACACGTTGTTAAAATTAGCTATTTCTTCTTTATTAAGCCAAATTCTGCCATCTATTAACATAGTAGACAATTTTTTTGCCTTAATATACCTGTCTAGTGTCCTTATTGACACTTTTAACAGCTTACTAGCTACTTTTCTGTCTATGTTGTATGTGGACAAAGGGTTGTCTACTGTCATTTTATTGTCTAGTTAGTGTCTATAGACTAGGTATAGACAAAATGTGGACATATTTGCCGCAATTCTAGTGCATTTGTCTACCGATGTCTACTTTTGATCTTTACATATTTCGTTCGTCCCTCATAATAGAAACACTCTCATTCCCACATTATGCGAAATCTAATTATTACTGCCATTTTGGCGGTATTAACTTCACAGATAGCCTCTGCCGAGGTTGTATATGAAATGTTTATGGCTCTTGAGCCAGATACAACAGTATTTAAAGGATCATTTACTGGCGGACAAAAAGGCGCATCTTTAGCTAAAGGAGATTTTGATGGTGATGGAATTGAAGATATCGCGATGGGCTCCCCTTTTGCCTCTACGGACGATAAGAAATGGAATGGTGTTGTGGACATGTATCTAGAAAAAGGAAATAAAAAGCTATCATTTTCTGGGAAAAACTCTGGAGATCAATTAGGATCAAAATTAGTTTTTGGAGACTTTAATAATGATGGTAATGATGACATTGCGATAGGCGCCTATAATGCTTATAAATCAAACGATAGGCCTGGCGAGGTATACATTTACTATGGACACGGAGATTGGAATAGTCAGGCGGATAATCTACTGGATACTCAAACCTTAAATATCACCTACGTTAAGCCAGATTTGACGTTATCAGGATATGAAACAAATGATTCTTTTGGGCTTGATGTCTACTCAGCAGATATTAATAATGACGACATTGATGATCTAATAATAGGCATTCCCTTTGCTTCAACCCCCTCATATAGCAACTCTGGGAAAGTAAATGTCTACTATGGACACAAAAGGGGATTAAAGAAGGAAATCAGCTTAACTATAAGAGGAAATGAAAGTGGCGAAAGATTTGGCAGCAGTATTGCAAGCGGCGATATAGATGGTGATGGACAAGAAAACTTAATTGTAGGTGCCTACTATGGTGGAGTAGACAACACTAGACAAATAGGTAAGGTTTATATCTATGATGACTTCTCTCCTAATGACTATGTGATAAGGAATTATCAGCATGTACTAAAGGGAAAGAATGAAAAAGAGTGGTTTGGTTTTGATGTAGACACTGGCAAATTTAATGATGACGACATTGACGATATTGCAATAAGTAGTTTCCCATATAGTGGAAATTCTGAAGATTCCAAAGTTTCGTTATTTTTTGGGACTGAGGAAGAAATGAAAGGCAGTCCCGATGAAATTTTCACAAACTTTGAAAGTGAAAGCATGCAAGGAGCTAGTGTGATGATGGAAGATTTTGATATGGATGGGAAAGACGATGTTGTAGTTGGCGCTCCTGGAGTGGGGGATAAAACTCAAAGCACACCTGGTAATATAAATATTTACTACGCTAATGGTAAAAAATCTTTAATTGTTGGTAAGGATACTGATGACTGGTTTGGTAGTAGTATTTTGACTATTGATTTTGACCAAGACGGCTACAAGGATTTAGTTATTGGTGCAAGATATGCAGATGGTGAAAAGTCTATGAATAATGGAGAAGTGTATGTAATTAGAGGTAATGGCATAGGATTTGGGACTGGCAGAATAGTCTCAACAGAAAACTATGTAAGACGCGATGAATTTATCTCTACAGTACTACAAAGGCTATCACTTAAAACACAACACGAAAAAGATTTAGAAGAGTGTGCAAAATTTATAGATTTTTGCTTGTTCAACTTTTCGGCTATGTCTGATTATGACGAAATGAAATTAGATGGCGAAATACAATTATATCCAGATGTTGGTCCAAATGATCGCCTATATAATGATATTAATATTGCCACGATGCTTGGAATGATAAACGGATATCTAAATGAAAAAAATAGCCCGTTTCACCCTGAAAGACCAATATCTCGAATACAATCATTAAAAGTGGTACTAGGTGCACTAAAATTAGTTGATAATAAATTTAGATTTGAATTGGTTGATGAACTGGGGTCTGTGGAGAATCTCAAAAACCAAAAAAGCTACTTTAAGGATGTTAATCCAAAAATAGCTGATATGTGGTGGTATCCAAGATATACAAATTTTGCTGTTGAGAATGGCATAATTAACAATGGGGACTTGTTTAGACCTGATGATAATATTACTATGGCAGAGCTTGATGATCTTATTGATGAAGCACTCGCATATATTAAAAGAATAAATGAGGAAGCTAACTTACGAAGAAATACAGAAGATGAAACCTTCGGAATCGGAAGTAAAAACGAAGGATAGGACACCAATATTTGCAATTTTAGATAATGTAAGAAGCCTGTTTAATGTAGGAGCTATTTTTAGGACTTCTGACGCTGTTTTGCTTGAAAAGATATATCTGTGTGGTATTACAGGTTTTCCACCGCGTAAGGAGATTTCTAAGACAGCTCTGGGGGCAGAAAATTTAGTCCCTTGGGAATATAAAGAAGAAACGATTGAAGCAATAAAAGAAATGAAAAAAATGGGAGTAAAAATTATTGCAGTAGAGCTTGCAGAAAATGCAGTAAACTATTCTGAAGCAAAATATGAAGGTCCTGTATGTTTTGTTTTTGGCCATGAGGTATATGGAATTTCTGATGAAATTATGGAAGAAGTTGATATGGCTGTGAGTTTACCTATGCTTGGTCGCGCAAATTCTTTGAATGTTGCAACATGTTATGGGATTATAGTATTTGATGCCTTAAAAAAATTAAGAAATGTTTAAAATCTGGAAAATAACGACCTTAGCTGTAACATTTCTTTTTTTAATATTTGTGTGGCTATATTTTTTGGGATTTTCAGCGGATCAGCCCGGAAGCTTCTATAATAAGGGAAATAATGCTGTTTGGCTTGGTCATGAATGGGTGGGAGTTTATAAAACTGATAGCCAAATACAGAAATTGGTAGAAACATTTAGAAAACATGATATAAAAACTGTTTTTGTTCACAGTGGCCCATTCGAAAAAGATGGGGGAGTTGAGGAAAATGGATATGCCTTTGCCACTAATTTCATTGAAAAGGCTAAAAAATTTGATAAAGAAATTCAGTATCAGGCTTGGCTTGGACAAATTAGGGGTAAGATTGATTTAAACGATAGGGAAGTGCGTCATAATATGGCAAAACAAGCTTTTATTTTTACACAGCTAGTTGGTTTTGATGGAGTGCATTTTGATATTGAACCAGTGTGGGATGGAGATACTAATTTTATAGAACTTTTGAAAGAAACTAAAAATATGATTCCGAAGAATAAAAAAATGTCTGTTGCGTTAGCAGAGTTTATTCCGAAAAATTTTTTATGGATAGCTAATCACTTTAAACCTTTGGAAAATTATAATACTGAAGTTATTTATAAAAATGTGGCTAGATATGCTGATCAAATTATCACAATGACTTATGACACAAGCCTAGACAAAGAGTGGAAATATATTTGGCTTGTGATGGAACAAACAATACGGGTTACAAGTTTACTTGACGGTAAAGAAGTGTTTATAGGGCTTCCTGCCTATCAGTATGACGAAAAGAAAGATTGGTTTGATCCAGAAGTTGAAAACATCAGAACTGGGCTTTTGGGCGTAACTAGAGGTCTTAATCACTTTCGAAGTGAGACAGATAATTTCCAAGGAGTAGCAATATATCCATTCTGGGAAATTGATGAAAATGAGTGGCAAATTTATGATGATATTTGGTTAAAATAAAAACATGCTTTATTTCAATTTTATAAATGAGACAAATAGGAAAGTTCAAAAATCTAATTTAATGCAGCTTGTTGATAAAACTTATGTGGTAATGAAGTCTTATGTGGATAAAAAATTAAAAGGCCTAGATGGCCAATTTGATTGCATAATTGTAGATGATAAAACAATTCATAAAATTAATAAGGAGCACCGCCATAAAGATAAACCTACGGATGTAATAACTTTTGCTTACCTAGAGGTTACTGACTGGGAAACTGTAGAAGAAGGCCTTGTAGTGGGCGATATCTTTATTTCTATTGATACTGCAGAGAGGCAAGCCAAAGAAAAAGGCCACTCTCTCAAAAGAGAAATTGAAATTTTGTTCGTGCATGGTGTTCTACATGCTTTGGGTTTCGACCACAATAACGACGAAGAAGAGGCTGAAATGGAAGGATGGGCTAAGAAAATCTTAGACTAATTAAAACATATCTTCTAAATCTACTACTTGCCAATCTTGTGAGAACTGAGCCTTTTTGCGTAACACAATATTTATTCTTGGAGTTTTAAGCGCCTCAACATGCTTTTTGTGACCAGCTCCTTGAAGAGTAAATTCCTCAGATTTACGAGTAAGTTCAAAATCAAAACCGTTAAGACTAAAATTAACCACGCGTTTTTCACCAACCTCAAATTCGTCTTCATCGATCTCTACAAATAGGGGAGTTGATACATCCTCTACATCAGCGCCTGTACCCTTAATACGCTCTACAATTAATTCAAATGCATCTTCACGCCCAGCAGCACGCGTGTCATCGATCTCTCTCATTGCTGGTTTTTCTCCTCCGATTCCCATTGTGTTGAGTTATTGATATGATTTAAGTATAACAGTTATTGTATGAGTTTTAAAGGAAGCCTAAAAAAATCGCATGTGGTTAGCTCTGAAGAGGGTTATAATAAGTATGCTACAGCCTATGATGATAGTCTGGGGTATTTGAATAGTTTTGAAAATGATGTGCTTTTGAAATTTTTTGGAGATCTTAGAGGTAAAAAAGTTTTGGATGTTGGTTGTGGGACTGGCCGGATAATTCATGATCTACATATGGCTGGTGCGGAAGTTTGCGCTGTGGATCTTTCTGATGCCATGCTAAAAATTACCAAAAAGAAATTTCCAATGATAGAAACTGCCCAAGCAGATATTAGAAAATTACCATTTGAAAATGAAAGCTTTGATATGGTGGTGGCTACTTTTTTGCTAGTACACTTAGATAAACTGGAAGAAGCTTTTGATGAAGTAAATAGAGTACTTAAGGTTGGAGGAGAATTTATTGTGACAAATATAAATCAAAAGAAAGCACCAAAATTAAAAACAAAAGATGGTGAGACTGTGGTAATAGAATCCTTTTATCATAGACCTGAAAATGTTTTAAATAGCTTAGATAGATCTTTTTTTAAGATAGATAAGGAAGAGTTTGTGTACGATGACAAAGTGTGGGTGAATCAGATTGTTAAAGCAGTAAAATTTTAGTATTATTGGCTAGATGATACGACAAATACCAATACAAGGCTTTGATAATAATTTTTCTTATTTTATAGAGAATGGTAAGGATATTGCAGTTGTGGATCCTGGAGATACGGATCATTTGATTTCGGAGATCAGGCTAGATGGTTTAAATGTAAAAATGATACTTCTTACACATAGCCATTTCGACCATGTTTCTGGAGTGCAAAAATTGGTAGAAAGATTTGGGGTACCGGTTTATGTTCATAAGCATGCAGCTAAGAGATTAAATCTAAAGGAAAATATGACAGTTTTTATTGATGAAGGCGATATTCTGAGATTAGATGGACTAAAAATAAAAGTTTTATATACACCTGGGCATATTGATGATGCGGTTTGCTTTTATATTGAAGAACATGGTCATTTAATAACTGGAGATACGCTTTTTGTTGAAGGTTGTGGCAGAGCGGATCTTGAAGGCAGTAATGTAGAAGATTTGTGGGAAAGTTTACAAAGAATAATGAAACTCCCACAATCTACTAAAGTGTATCCAGGTCACCATTATGGTTCAATTCCTATTTCAACTATTGGCTTTGAGAAAGCAAACAATAGGTTCTTCAAGTGCAAAGACTTTGAAGAGTTTAGGAAGGAAAGAATGGGGTACTGATTGTCTATTTCAACTTGTATGTTAGGCTTACATTCAATGTAACTTCTTGCTGCCCTGGTTGGATTGATGGAGCTGCTTCTGCAGATCCTCCACCTCCAAAACCACCTTTTTCTAGGCTAGCTGTATCGGCATAAACTTGTGGCCCGTTGTAGTAATCATTGCCAGAATATTCATAATAATTTGAAACCTCACTAAGTTTTAGTCCAGCTTCAGAAGCAATTGCCAAGGCTTTAATTTTTGCTTTCTTGATAGCTTCATTTCTTGCTTCGTCTTTTGCGGCATCTGGATTGTCTACAATAAAGCTAACATTTCCAATAGTTGTAGCACCGTTTGAGCTCGCAAGATCGATAATTGAGCCAATTTTTTCAATATCACGAACTTTAACAAGAATGCTTTGGTCTAACACATAACCGTCTGGTTTTGAACCTTCATTTGGTAGCCATTTGTAGTTTTCGTAAAGGTTGTATTGAACTGTTTGAATGTCTTTTGAATCGATACCTTTATCTGTAAGTGCTTTAATTATAGCGTTTACTTTTTTAGTATTTTCTTCAACAATTTTTACAGTTTCTGGCCCCTTAGTGTTTACACCTAGATTTACTTGGGCAACATCCGGAACAACATAGGCCTTGCCTTGAGCTTCAACTACGATTTCACGAGGTTGAGATCCTGTAGTGTTTTGGTAAATTTCTGCGATGCGGAAACCCCAAAATATAAATAAGGCTGCAGTAAAAGCAGAAAGCAGAATGAATAATCTATTTGAAAGTTCAAAGCGTTGGTTTGACATTTTTTATTGGGTTAAGGCGCGGTTTCTTGGTTGAATAGACCCGCGTTCTAAATTATTATTTTGAATTGTTGGGCTTTCGATATTGATCATTTGCCCTTCTGGAACTTCTTCATTAACAAGGTCAAAACCAGCTTTTTCTGTGTTTATAGACTTGTTTGGGCTGAAGAAAAGGAAACCTTTAAATAACTCTGAGCTAGTAGCAAAATAACCGATTGCTAGTCCAATAATTAAGGCGAGTACAATATAAACTTTTGAATTCATAAGTATGAGATTAAGTGCCTTTATTCTAGATGGGAAGGGGGGAGTTTGTAAACAAAAAAAGGTGTTAGATATAAAAATCTAGCATCTTTTTTAAATGGTCGGGGTGAAAGGACTCGAACCTTCGACCCCCTGGTCCCAAACCAGGTACTCTAGCCAACTGAGCTACACCCCGACATTGCTTTGTGATTCTATATAATAAAATGCCTAATGTTAAGTCAATTTTTGCATTATAATGAAGTTATGGAAAAAATGTTTAGCAATATTGTTGGTACAGCCGTGTATTTGAGCGATGGAAGAAAGCCCATTGCAATGGTTGGAGACATCATTATAGATACCGATAAAGGTAAACTTTTGGCTTTTGTGGTGGATAAATCGAACCAGATGGTGATTATGGATAGAGATGTTATAAGCTGGGGTGATGTTGTGCAGATCAATCATTTTGACGATATTATTGAGGCAAATGATATTATTAGGCTTTCGGAAATTAGAGAAAAAAACATTGTTTTGTTTGGCAATAAAGTTGTAACTCGTGATGGCAAAGCACTTGGAAAAGTGGTGGATTTTTCTTTGGATACCAATAGCTTTGAATTGAAAAATATTTTCGTGGCAAAATATATTTTAGGAATTTTACAGTATGATCAAAGAATTATACCTGCAAATAAGATTGTGGAAATTTTAAAAGATAAAGTTGTGGTGGAGGATGATTTGGAGACTGTGAAAGAGGGAGGAGTGGAAAGAGAAGCACTAGCAGCTTAGATTTAAAAAAAGCCCCACACTTTTTAAGGCATGGAGCTTTTTAGGTAAGCTAACGTAAGCGTTTATTGCGTCACACCAGTACCAGCTTGTAGTACAGTGTTGATGATTGCGAATGAAAGTAGAATGATAATAATACCAACTACTGCGTAAAGAATGATTTTCTTTGCGTTACCAATTTGCTCATCTGCTCCGGCTGCTGTTACATAAGTAACACCTCCGTAGATAACCATGATAACCGCCACTATTCCAAGGAAACCAAGTGCAAAGTTGATGATTCTTAGAACTAGAGCTCTGATAGAACCTTCTCCACCTGTTGCCTCAACAATAGATGAAGGTGAATCACTTGGACTGATTAGTGCAGCTGATGCTACCGGGAAAGCTGAAACCAATGTAAGTGCTCCAAGTGTAAGACCGAAAACAATTAAGGCCTGTTTTAGCGTTTGTTTATTAAACATAGGAATTTTGTTATTAACTGCTGCTATTGTAGCAAAAAGAATGATTTTGTGTAATAAAGTAGTTGCGGAGATTTGGTAATGTTTTATAGCTTAGATTTGCCCGTCTCTGTAAGAATTTGAACTTCTGGTTCGAGGTTGATTTGGAATTTTTCGTAAACTTCTTTTTGGGCTTTTTGGGCTAGTTGAGAAATGTCTGAGGCAGTGGCTTTTCCGAGGTTTAAGAAAAAGTTTCCATGCTTTTCTGAAATTTGGGCGTCTCCTATTTTTGTTCCTTTGAGGCCTGCTTGATCTATTAGGAGGCCCGCTGGTTTGTCTGGAGAAGGATTTTTAAAGAATGACCCGGATGATGGTCCGTGGGGCTGTTTGGTTAGTCTAAATTGCTGTATTTCAGACATAATAGCCCTTTGTTGCTCGGCGGTTAGAACATCTTTTTGTAGAGAAAATGTCGCATCTACTAAAATTTCGCCTGTTTCTTTGAGTTTACTGTGACGATATGTGAATTCGAAATAAGTGTTTTTTACTGTACGAGTTTCAGCCGTTAGGGGATCTAGGATTGTAGCTTCTGTGAGTATTTCTTTGGTTTCAAGCCCGTTACAACCAGCATTACCATAAACTGCACCACCGATTGTTCCAGGTAGTCCAACCCATTTTTCAAGTCCACTGTAGCCGTTTTTTATACATTCATTTATCAGAACTGCTGTAATAACGCCAGATTGGGCTGTTACTGAAGATTCGTGAAAAGTAATATCTTTGAGTTCAAGCTGAATTATAAGCCCACGAAAACCCCTATCTGAGAAAAGTACATTGGATCCCTTGCCGATAATAAAGTAGGGGATTTGATGCTCTTTGGCGTATTTTAGGATATTCTGCAATGAATTGAGAGTATTTGCCTTAAAAAAATAATCGGCCTTACCTCCTACGCGAAAAGTGCAGTAATTGGCTAAGGATTCATCTTGCAGAACTTCCGGGAATTGTGATTTTAGATCTAACATAACGCATATGAGTGTACCATTTTTAAAAAAAATTGACAGTTAGATTGATTTAAAATAAAATTCCGCTTGTCTGCTTCTTGTAGACAAGGTGCCACCTTAGCTCAGCTGGTAGAGCAACGGTTTTGTAAACCGTGGGTCATCGGTTCGAATCCGATAGGTGGCTCCATTTAAGAAAACTTTAAAAAAGTTTTCTTTGCTTTCAAAATAGCGGTTGTTTGCAAAAACATTTCCTCCCTAGCTTCGTATTTTTTGATGTAGGAAACCACGAGACCTACTACAAAAAATTTACTACGCTTGGTCGGAAAGTTTTTGCTCACTCTTTGTTATAGGTGGCTCCATTTAAGATTTTTAACTTAATGTTTTTTACTCTAAATAGGCTTCTTTCCTGTGTTTTATAGAAAGTATCATTAGAATTTTTAAGCTTCCATCCTCGTTTAAATCAAAAATCACCCTGTAATCACCAATTCTGAAGCGGTATTCCCCTAAGCTGAAATCTTTTAGTTTTTTGGCAAATTTCAGGGGATTTTCATGCTTTGAGAAAGAATCCATTTTCTTTAAAATACGCTTTGCAATGTGTTGATCGATTTGTCGAAGATCTCTTGCAGCATTTTTTGTGTATTCAAATCGAAACATAGGTTTTACTTTATACCAAACTCTGCCATAAGATCCTCATGAGAAGTAGTTTCTCCATTCTTAGCTTGTGCCCGAGCCTCCTTAATATCTTTCTTTAAGAGCTCAATAAGCTCATCTTCATCTTGTAATGGGCTAACCTCAAAAACAGGCTTGGAGTGGTACATAACAATATATTTAATGTTCTTTTCACGTGCCTCTTTCCAGAGAGTAGTGATGTTTTGGCGGTATTCTTTTATACCGATTATCTTCGTAGTCATATTGCTGGATTATTACAACTAAAGTGTACACTTTAGGGCTTTATTGGTCAAGTTGAAGTATGTTTGTGGGCTTGAATGAAGGAATTTTGTTTTTTACTGCTATAAAACCCGAACACAAACATAAAATAAGTTGGATGCTTTGTGGCTCCATTTAAGAAAACTTTAAAAAAGTTTTCTTTGCTTTCAAAATAGCGGTTGTTTACAAATTTGCACTATACATTTGACTAAATGTTAATTTAATAGTAGATTTCGCTACCTTTTAAATTTTTATATGTTGGAATTAGATGGAGTTCGCAGATTTGGTGCTAATGAAAGTGTAGAGGGTTTTGATGGCATGAGTCTTGAGAGAGCAAAGGAAATTGTTGAAGACCTATATAATAATCGTGATCCTTTTAGGAATGATGATGATAGGGAAACTGCTATATACCTGATGGATGTGGCTTTAACTATGTGTAGAATAAATGATAGGATCAATATCAACCCACTTCATTCTGATGACTTTGATGAACATTGGACTTCAAAATCATATGTTTGTTATCAGAACTTGTTAGCTAATTTTAGATACAAAGAGGATGTAGAGGATGATACAGAGGTGGATTTGAGCATTTCTAGGGCTAGAGAGATTGTTAAGATGGTTTTAGATAGTAATGATGAAACTGTTTGGGCGGATTTGGTCATGAGAAATGATGACACAATTAACCATGCTTTTAGGCTAATAAATAGAGCTTCTGAAATTGTAACAATTGTAACAAATGATCTAGAAACTCAATGGAAAGACATTGCTACGGATTTGGTTACAAAATTTGGCAGAATACTAGAATTAAGCGATGAAGAATCTTTGGCATTTACTAAAAATGATCTTAATTTAAAAGTAAGAATTCCACCTTTTATGGAATTAAGAGCCTTGATCAACCCAAAAAATAATCAAACTCGTACGCGTTTAACTTTTTTTTATGATGGAAAATCTTATTCAATGGGTGATGGGCGTGTAATTCAACATGTTAGAGATCAAATGGAGCTCCATAAAACTGCTTTAATGAGAATGAGTTGTATGCCTAGAGAGCTTAAAAAAATATCTTTTAATACTCTGCAAAGTAATCAAAAATGCGAAATAGAAGACGAAATTAACCATTTAGGAGGTATAAATAGAACTTATTTTGTTACTGAACTTAGAGGTGAAAGAATAGTAGAAATTTTTAAATTCGTGGTTACAATTTCTAGAGAAGGCGTTTTATCAATACCAAAATTGGCTGACTGGATAGAGCTTGGAAATGGTCAAGGCCTTAGAACTAAAAATGTTGTGAGTGGGGATGGTGGAGAAATAATTGAGGCTTAATACACCGGAGTTAACCAGTGAGAATACTGGGGTAGCTTGTTGCGGAAGGTGTTATCTAAAAGTGATTGGAGTTTTTGTGCTGTTGGTGTGTCTGAAGATTTCAGTGGGGCTTTGTTGATGGAAGCGATAGAGGTTATTTTGGCTGCTGTTCCAGTAAAAAACAGTTCTTCAAATTCTGTGAGTTCATTTGGTAAGATTGTGCGCTCTTGGGTTTCGATATTGAGTTCGTTTTTGAGAAGAGTAATTACAGTGTCTCTAGTGATGCCGTTTAAGATATTGTCTGAGAGTGGGGGAGTTGTGGAGGTGTTGTTTTTAATGGCAAAGAGGTTGGCACCTGATGCTTCGCAAACATGGCCTTCGCGATTGAGGAAAAGGCATTCATCATAACCTTCTGAGAGTGCCTGTGTTTTTGCGAGAGCGGAGTTAATATAACTGCCGGTAGATTTTGCCTCTATTGGGATCATGTCGTTGTCTATGCGGATGTAGTCGCTTATACGCACATTGAGAGCTTGGCTTGAATTGAAATAGTCTTTGAGGGAGATTAGGTAGATGGCGAGGTCGTCGTCGGGGTTGTTGAAGCGGGGTGTCATTTGGGTTGAGGCACAATAAAGGTTTATTCTTAGGTAGGCGTCTTCCTTAACTTCGTTTTTTTTGATGAAGTTTTTGAGGGTTTCGCTGAATTTTGGGAAGTCGTACGGAAAATAGATGTTTAATTTTTCGGCGGCGTTTTTGAGACGTTTGTAATGATCTTCTAGTCGGAAAAGTTGGAGATTTTCACCGTCCCAATGGGCGCGCATTCCTGTGTAGCAACCTAATCCATACTGAAAAGCTTTGCACTGAATAGGTACGGTTGCGTTTTCGATTGGAGTTATTTCACCTCTAATAAAGGCATAAGGAAAAGTTTGAGACATGAAAATCTATTACATCTTTACAGGATAATAGCATACACCTTGTCTATATTGGGAATCGAAATCAGCTTCATTAAGATAAAATGTTTCCCTAATTAAAGTAGCTTTAGCGAAGTTTGCAGATGTGATTTTTGATTGAATGGCTGCCAGTTTTTGAGGATCTGTTTCGGAATCATATGCAATACTTAACTTTGTTAAATAATTTTTTGCACTATCCATAATGCTATCTGTATTAAAATTCGTAACATTAAGTACTTCATTATCGGAATTAATGCCTAATGATTCTAGTTTGTCTGGATCCAAACCAATATCACTTATTGGTGAATTTAAAAATTCTTGTGTGAATCTATTAGCCTCTTGTAAGAGAATATGTTTCTCGAATGGAGACAATTCTTTATCGTCCATCATTTCATTAAGACCAATTCTTAAGCTATCAACAATTTTTCCAGCATAATCATCTCCGCCACATAAAGATTCTAGAACTTTGCTAAAACTATCTCTGCTGTTTGGAGATTTTGCAATTTCACGCAATAAAGTTTTTAGTGAAAAGCTAAGGCGTTCTAGTGGAGATAGTGCTGTTAATTTGTAGCCTGTAAGCGGACCTTTACCAATAAAATCTTCGCAATCTCTTTTTACTGCTAACAAATTTATATCTCCTTTAAAGCTTAAATCTCTAACGGTATCTTTGTATCCTTCCGGAGTGTCTTCTATTATTTCTTGAAGTGCCGGTTTGCCAAGATCTAATTTTAGAACTTCAAAGGCCTTGGTGTTCGTTTTTGCTGATAAATCTTCTGGGAGTAACTCTGGGGTATCGTTTGAATTTGAGGAGTCGGCTTGAAGCAGTGGTTTGTGATTTCTGGTTGGATTTGGTTTTGATTCACTACATAAATTTACTGCTGCAGATATGCCAGCGATTATTAATAAAGCTGTTGTTTTAGGCCTTTCTTTGACGAATGATGATAAACGCATAGGGAAGGATTTTGCCTTTTGGAGGGTGGAAAGTCAATAGCGGAGGTTTTTGGTTTGCAAGATGAGCTTATTTCGATATAATCCTGTTTGCAAATTGAAATATGGGTCGATACTAAAGCGGTCAAATAGGGCAGACTGTAAATCTGCTGGCTTCGCCTTCGAAGGTTCGAATCCTTCTCGGCCCACCATTTTTTTCTTTTAACTTGGCGCAAAATTTAGTTGCTTGTGGGCTATGACCCGGCTGTTGATTTGAGTGTATTTGTTTGGTGTATGCTCTTGTTTGAGAGTTTGCCAAGATTCTGGAGAAAATTCCTGGTTGGATATTAGGCCATGATGGGCGATGGAGTGGTGGTCTTTGCAGATGTGGCGGATCAGGTCTGGGTCGTGGACTTTGTGGAGTGAGAATGGGATAGTGTGGTGTAATTCTGCGGCTTCTTTGTTGCAGTGGGGATGCTCGCAGAGGCCAGAAGCGCGGTGTTTAACATATTTACTAATTGAGGTGGGAATGTGTCTTGAGTTTGTGCGTATTGGCTCGGGTTTTTGAGGTTGGCACTCTTTGTACTTTATAAACTCTTTAAAAATTTCTTCCCAGGTTTGCTGACCTTTGAGTTGTTCCAATTTTTCAACTATCTCTGCCGGGAGAGAAAATTGAACCTGTTTTGGCTTATCAATGGGCTTTTTTTGAATTGATTCTGTACTAGTACAGAATTCCTGGCGTATATCTCTGACCCAAGTTTCCAGGGTATTTTTGCTCATGGAATTGGCTTTTTCGGCTAATAATTCCTGATTTTCGGTTGTGGCAATGGCGGCGATGGGTCTGATAGCATTCAATCCTTTTGTTTGAGCGACTTTTAAGATGGCCGGTTTGTTCTCTATGTGGTGCATAATTCGAAGTGCGTCTTGTACTTGGAATCTGCTCATTCCAGCAATTTTGGCAGCGTATTCGTAAATAGAACTGAAACCCTTCTTTTCCCAAATTCTGTGCCTGTTGATTTTGGGAAGCATGAGGGCGCACTTTCTTAGCCATTCTTTGGCATTTTTGCCGTATTCGGAGAATTGATTGTGTAGTATTAGTTCGTTTTCTGTTAGTTTCATTTTTTTGATTATTGTTTATTTTTAATCTACCCCAATCAGAAAAATGATCAAGATTTTTGGCTTGAAATAAGGGTTAAATTGTGTTTTGGTGAGTATATACTCACCTTTTTTTAAAGGTTTAAACGCTTCCAAAATAATGGATATTCAAAAAAGGCTTTTTTGACGATAGCTTCGTATTGTTTGTATGCAGGAAACCACGAGACCTGCCACAAAAAATTTACTACGCTTGGTCGAAAAAGTTTTGTTCATTCTTTTTGATATAGAAATGCATATAAGCCCATACTCCGCTAAAAAGTCCAGAATATCCCCGGAGATGAAGGACTTTTCCCATGTTTAATGTAGGTTTGGCGGTTTTTTGTTTTGTGTTGTTTCTGCGTCTAACTGGGAAAATAGCTTAAAGTCGGATATAATTAATTTGTAGAAAATGACATATACTTATGCTTAAACAACAATCAAAATATCTCCAAATAGCCTTCAATAGCTCTCTTGAAGAAGTAAGAGGGATGATTGCAATGCTTCCTGCTTCGGAAAAAATCATAATTGAAGCGGGAACTCCTTTAATAAAAAGGTATGGAATGAATGGAATAACAGCACTAAAAAATTGGTGGGAGGAGAAACTAAAAAAACCAGGATACATTGTCGCTGATTTAAAATGCATGGATAGAGGCTCAAGAGAAGTGGAGGCAGCTGCAGAAGCTGGCGCTTCGGCGGCTACCTGCTTAGGTTTAGCACCAATTGAGACTATAAACGAATTTATTAAGGAGTGTGAAAAAGCTGGTATTGATTCAATGATTGATATGATGAATGTAAAATTTCCATTTGAAATTTTACAGAAATTAAAAAAACTTCCTACTGTGATTGTTTTACATCGTGGTGTAGATGAAAATGAGAAAAATAGAGAAAAACAAATTCCACTAGATCAAATCCACCGAATAAAGGGAACTTATGGCAAAGTTTTAATATCTACTGCTGGTGGAGAGACAACGCGTGATGTTGTAAAAACTTTTTTTAATGATTCAGATATCGTAGTTATCTGGCGCTCTTTTTATGAAGCACCTGGAAATACTGCTAAATTAGCACAAGATTTTTTAAAACTGCTTAAATAAAGTTTATGAAAATTAGAAACAATAAAAATCAATTTAAATCTTTCAACTTCATAATTATTTTTGTATTTATTGCTTTTAGTATAAATGAGACCCTAGGTGTAATTTTTATAATAGGAGCTTACATATTCTTTGTGGTGAATCAAGAAACTTTTAATAAATTATACCTTTCCAATTATTTAAAAATGACATCTAAATTAGAGGATGATATTCCAAAAGATGATTTGGATATTCTCAAAATTTTATCTAAAAAAGTAAGGTTACAAAAACGAAAAAAATATCTCCACATAGCTCTAAATAGCACTCTTGAAGAAGCGGGAGAGATTATTTCACAACTTCCAGTTTCTGATAGAATTTTGATTGAGGCGGGAACACCTTTAATAAAAATATATGGAACAGAAGCTATTTCTAGAATCAAAGCATTGGCACCAATTGGTAGTTATATTGTGGCTGATAATAAATGTACTGATTTAGCGGCGCGCGAAGTTGAGATGATGGCAAGTGCTGGTGCTAACGCTTCAACCTGTCTTGGAGTTGCACCGATTGAAACCATTGATAGTTTTATAGATGAATGTAGAAAATTCAACATCGACTCAATTATTGACATGATAAATGTTGAAAATGCTCTTTTGGTTTTGAAAAAATTAAAAAAACTTCCTGATGTAGTAATGCTACATAGGGGTGTTGATGAAACTGAACTATCAACGGAAAAACAGATCCCCTTGTATCAAATAAAACAGATAAAAGGAAGTTATGATGTTTTGGTTGCTGTGGCTGGTGGAGATACAATTAAAGAAGCACAGCGAGCAATTTTTAATGATGCAGATATAGTTGTGGTATGGAAAAATTTCTATCAATCAAGCACTGAAACCGCTGAATTAGCAAAATCCTTTTTGAAGGAAATAAAGTAGAGAACCCTACTTTATTTTGAATTTACTGTTTTTGATATTGCCTTAATTCCTTCAAGTACTTCTACTGGCAAAGCAAATATAACTGTTTTTGATGGATCAGGATTTATTTTTTCTATTGTCTGCAAGGTTCTCATTGAAAGACCTCCAGGAGTAGAACTTAGAACTGAAGCAGCCTGTGCTAAACGTTCTGAAGCCTGAAATTCTCCTTCTGCTCTAATTATAATTGCGCGACGCTCTCGTTCCGATTCGGCTTGCTTTGCCATAACCCTTTTCATGTCAGCTGGTAATTCAATGTCCTGTATTTTTATGTCCGTAACTAATATTCCCCACGACTGAGTAGCCTCTACAACAATTTTCTGAATCTCTTCTGCTATATGCTCTCTTTCTGAAAGTAATGAGTCAAGCTCGATGCCTCCAATAACATCACGAAGGGCTGCTTGGGCATATTGAGAAACGGCAAGTGTGTAATCTTTAATATTCAAAATTGCGTTTTCTGCTGATTTTACTTGAAAGTAAACAACTGCATTGATACCAACAGGTACGTTGTCTTTGGTTATTACTTCCTGTTGTGGAATATCAGTAGTAGTAATACGCATATCAATCTTTATCATTCGTTGAAGTCCTATAAAAACCCATGTCAATCCTGGCTGTCTTGTAGTTGTATATTTTCCAAGAGTCAATACAACAGCACGCTCATATTGGTTAATCACTCTCAATCCAAAAAGAATAAATAAAACTACAATTCCGAGTGCCCAAATTAAAAGTATTTCCATATATTTTATTTATATTACAATTGTTGACTAATTTTAGTGTATAATATCCAGTTAAAATTAACAATACCCTCTGCCAAAGGTAAGAAAGCCTTTTAATTCTTCAACTTCCAACCACTTCGGATTATTACATATGAGGCTATTCCTAGAGCCAAAGTAATTCCGCTTATTAGAGCGAAAGATAGTGTGATGGAGTATTCGGCGTAGCCGGTGAAGCCGTAGCGGAGAGTGTTTACCATGTAAACTATAGGGTTGAAGTTTGAGATGTAGCTGAATGGTGATGGGAGACTTGAAGTGCTGTAGAATACGCCGCCGAGGAAGGTTAGTGGCATGAGGATGAAGTTTTGGAGGAAGGCGGTTTTGTCGAATTCGTCGGCCCAAACACCAACTACGAATCCAAGGAAGGAGAAGCAGAGGTTGAGGAGCAGGGCGGAGAGGAGAGTGATTGGGAGTGAGAATGGGGTAACATCTACGAAAAAGGCTGCTGGGATTAAGGTGGCAATACCTACGATGAAGCCGCGGAGAGTGGCTGAGGCAATGAAGCCTGTGAGGATTTCGCCTGGGGTTAGGGGGATTGTCATTAGTTCGTCGATGCGGCCTTGGTATTTTGTGATGATGATTGAGGAGGATGGGTTTTGGTAGGCATTGTTTGTCATACCCATCATTACGAGTCCTGGGACGATGAATTGGAGGTAGCTTAGGCCGTGGATCATTTCACTACCGCGGCTTAGGGAAAGGCCGAAGACTGTGAGGAAAAGTAGATTAGAAATAACCGGCGCGATGATTGTTTGCATGTAAACCTTCATGAAACGGTTGGTTTCGCGCTTGAAAAGTGTCCAAGTTCCGATTGGGTTATTAAACATTGCTATTGTAGGTTAGATCGATAAAGACATCTTCGAGTTTGTTGTTGGCTGTGAGATTTGCGGTGGTGTCGAGGGCGGCCAGTTTGCCTTTGTTGATGATGGCGATGCGTTCGCAAAGGTTTTCGGCTTCTTCGAGGTAGTGAGTTGTGAGGAGAACTGTGAGGCCGCCCTCATTGAGCTCTTTCATGTATTTCCAGAGGTTGTGTCGAAGTTCTACGTCTACGCCGGCGGTGGGCTCGTCTAGGATGAGAAGTTTTGGTTTGTGAACAAGTGCTTGGGCAACGAGGAGTCGACGCTTCATACCGCCTGAAAGGGCGCGAGTATTGGCGTGCTTTTTTTCGTGGAGGTTGAGCTTTTCGAGGATCTCGTCGATGTGTTCTTGGTTATTGCGAATGCCATAATAGCCTGAGCGGATTTTCATGGTTTCGTTTACGGTGAAAAAAGAGTCGAAACTTATTTCCTGTGGCACAACTCCAATAAGGCGTTTTGTTTCTTCACGGTGTTCTGCGATATCTAGTCCAAAAATTTTTACTGACCCTTCTGTGATTTTTGTTGGGCCGGCGATGATATTGATAAGAGTTGTTTTACCAGAGCCGTTTGGGCCAAGTAGGGCGAAGAATTCTCCGCGTCTTACTTCGAAATCTAAACCTTGAAGGGCTTTTGTTCCGCTTTTGTATTCCTTTTGAACGTGACTAATTTTTAGCGCTACATCAGACATAATTTTTAATCGTTTTCTGTGAAGATCTTAGTGCCGTGAGCCCATTTACGCAACCCTTTCCAGAATGGAAGGATGGCGAGGGAGTATTTGAGGAAGATGAGGCGGCGGAGGTACCAGATGAGGCGGCCGCTGATGAGATGTTTTTGAGTTTTGAGCAATGCAAAGCGGCCGCCTAGTGGCAAAATGTATATTAAAGAGGCGTGCTTGTAGTTTTTTAGTTTTTTTCCTTTGATATTGCGAATGATATTTTCGGCGATAAGTGAGCCTTGGTCGAAAGCTGTACGCGCCAGCATAGGCAACCTTTGTTTTGGATTTTGTGGATCTGGATAAAAGGCATTATCTCCGGCTGCGAAAATAGAAGGTGCGTCTTTTGACTGCAGAGTTGGCCTTACTTCAATGGGTTTTGAGCCAACTACAGGATTGGATTTTACTCCACCTGTCCAGATGAGGATGTCGTAGGGAAGTTTTTCTGGAGCGTCTTTGATGGTGATTTCTTTAGCTGTAACTTTTGTAATGAAACTTTTGAAATGAACTTTTACATTTAGTTCTTTTAGTCGAGCTTTGATGATTTTTGTTCCTTTAGCGTCCATACCTCCAAGCATTTTTTGCCCCTCAATTATGTGAATGTGGATTTTTTTGTAAGGATAGTCGTATTTTTTGCAAAGTTTTTTGTAGGCAGAAGTAAGTTCGGTAGCGGTTTCAACTCCTGTTGCGCCACCTCCACCAATAACAATGTTTACCTCTTTTTGAGATTTCTTTTCCCATAGTGATTGTAAATGTTGATCTAGATGACAATTTATTGCGATGCCGTCTTGGATGTCTTTTAGTGGGAGTGAATATTTTTCTAAACCTGGAATTTTGAAATAATTGGTAATGCTTCCAAGGGCAACTACCAAATAATCATACTTAACAGGTTTGCCTTTTTTTAAAAGGATTTCGCGGGATTTAATTTTTACAACTTCGTCTTTAATTAGCTTAACCCTGTTTGTATCTACAAGTTCTGTGATTGGAGTTGCGATAGTGTTTCTTAATTTTGTAAGACACTCCTTGGTGATTTTTTGATTAAAAGCTGTAGCAACTTCATAAAGATCTGCGCGATATAAATGAACATCACTTTTTTCGATAAGAGTGATGTTGTAGTTTGGATCTTTGAGTTTTTTGGTAAGATCCTGAGTAACTTTGAGGCCGGCAAAGCCGGCCCCAAGAATGACAATATTTTTTACCATTTCATATTTTTAACTTCTTCAGGGTCATCACCAAACTCTCTAATATATTCTTGATGGTGAACAATTCTGGCGTTAATTTCTGCAATAATTTTATCCTTTTTTCGTCTTACCTTAGCATTTGATTTAGAACCTTGTTCAATAAGAGCAATTGCAAAATGGTAACAACTCACACCATTACGCATCTTGATATCGAAAGGAGTAGTAGTAGAACCTTCCTCGTTATAACCTCTCAATGTGAAGCGGTCTGAATCTGCGTGTGGCCAAAGTACTTGCTCAAGATCATTTACATAACCGTGGTATCCAAACACAACCGGCTTTTTGTCTGTAAAGAACTGGTTGAATCCAACTTTGGTTAGACAACTATTTCCTTGGCAATAGTCACCAAGCCCCAGTGATGTAAGCTCTGAAACATTTACATATCTGATGTTTAATTCTGGCACTAAATCTCTACACATTTTTACTGCAAAAACCGCTTCCTGAGTAATATAATCTCCAGCTGATGCCATAACAACATCAGGATTTTTACTACCTTTTCCTCCAACCCAATCCCATACACGCAATCCTGTTTTGGCTTGTTCGCGAGCTTCATCTATAGTTTGCCATTGAGGTAGATCTCGTTTTCCTGCAACTATTACAGAAATTGAATCAGGTTTTTTGAAAGTTTCTTCAAAGGCTACAAGCAAACTATTAGCATCTGAAGGGAAATATATCTGAGAAAATTTGCCATGCTTTTGTAAAACTCCAGAAATAAAACTTGGATTTTGGTGAGAATACCCATTGTGATCTTGCCTCCATCCTAAACTTGAAAGCACATAAATAGCACTGGCAACAGGCTTTCGCCATTTAACATTGAATGACTGCTTGAGGAATTTGGCGTGTTGATCAACCATGCTCGCAATAATTGGCGCAAAGGCCTCATAGGTTACAAACATTGCGTGTCTTCCTGTGAGAATATATCCTTGCAGCCAACCTTGAAGTGTGTGCTCTGAAAGCATTTCCATGGCTCTACCTTCTGTAGAAAGATCTTCATCTGTGTTTTTTAGTGGCCACATATAAGCACGCTTTGTTGCTTGAAAAATGGCACCAAGTTTATTGGACTCAATTTCGTCTGGGCACATTAGACGGAAAGTTTTTTCGTTCATTTTGAAAATATCTCGTAACATAAGTGCACCTTGTCCCATAGAGCTTGCCAATGTTGCTCCTCTCTTTTTAAATTTAATTCCGTGCTTACTTAAAGAAGGTAGCTTTAATTTCTTATAAAAATTACCTCCAATAGCGTGTTTATTCATTCCAATTCTATATTTTCCACTCGGCACAAACTGTAAAACCTCATTTTTTGGAGTTCCTTTTTGATCTATAAGCTCATGCACTTTATAGCTTTCAAGCCAACCTTTAATGGCTTTTAAGGCTTCTGGATCGTCTTTTGGATGATCTACCGGTATTCCATGAGAGTGGAAAGATCCTTCCACTTTATGACCATGAAATTTATCTAAACCTTTCCATCCTTTTGGAGTTTGTAACAAAATTACAGGCCACTTTGGCTGAAAATTTAGAGTTTTTTGGGAGCGAGCTTTTTTCTGTATTTCTCTAATTTCTTGATAGGACTTTTCCATTACTGCAATTGTTTTTTCTTCAACATTTGGGCCTTTTATAATGTGAGGGTTGTATCCATAACCTTTAAAAAGACTTGTTAATTCGGCATCACTCATTGTTCCGTAAATTGTTGGATTGCTTATTTTGTAGCCATTTATATGAACAATTGGTAAAACTGCTCCAGAGGTTTTTGGATTAATAAATTTGTTGCTATGCCAAGCTGTAGCTGTTGGGCCTGTTTCTGCTTCACCATCACCAACTACTACTGCTGTTATTAAATCCGGATTATCTAAAACTGATCCAAAGGCTGTTGCTAAACTATACCCAAGCTCTCCTCCTTCAAGGATAGATCCAGGGACAGTTGGCGTAACATGACTTGGAAAAGGGGAGTAGGGCCAACTAAAATCACTAACTATTTGACCAAACCCTTTACGATTAAGTGGGTAGTTTTTGTAAAATGCGTCGAGTGTTTTTTCTGCATATAAATTAGCTAAAATTGCAGGTGCTCCATGACCCGGACCAGTAACTAAAAGCATATTAATTTTATGCTTATAAACCAGATAATTAAGGTTTGCATAAACCAAATTTAGCCCCGGCACTGTACCCCAATGACCAAGTATACGGGACTTACAATGTTCCGGCCTTAATTCCTCTTCGAGGAAAAAGTTATCTCTCAAATAAAGTTGGGCGGCGCCAAGATAATCGGTGAAGCGGAGGTATTGCTTCATCCAAGAAAGCGCCTGAGCGTCTTGTTTCTGCATGAGGAAAGAGGGTTTAAATCTAAAGTTAAAATAACATATTTATGATTTTCATTCTATCTTAAACTTGCAAGGCTTGTGTTTAATTGCTTTTTTTGACATATTGTTGCCTATGAATAGAGGATTTTGGGACAACTTGGAACTTCCGATAATCGGACTCGCGCCAATGGACGGAGTAACAGACGCAGCCTTTCGCTATATGGTTTGCAAATATGGTAAACCTTCTTTAGTAATGACAGAGTTTACAAATGTGGAAGGGTTGGCGCGGGGCGCGACCAAGATGCTTAGGGCTTTTGAGTACCATGATATGGAGCGCCCTGTTGTAGCTCAAATTTATGGAGTAGAAGTTGATAGTTTTTATAAGTGCAGTGTGATGCTTTGCGAGATGGGCTTTGATGGAATAGATATAAATATGGGCTGTCCGGCAAATGCAGTTGCTAGGCATGGCTCTGGAGCGGGATTAATTAGAACTCCGGAACTAGCGAGAGAAATTATTAAAGCTTGTAAAAAGGGGGTTCAAGATTGGTCTGAAGGAATAACTATGGAAGAAGCAGGTGTTCATAAAAATATAATCTTGGAGGCTAGAAAAATGACAGAAGGAAGAAATGTTGAAAGAAAGATGATTCCTGTATCTGTAAAAACTAGAATTGGGTATGACAAAATTGTTACAGAAGAATGGATTCAAAATCTTTTAGAGGAAAATCCTGCGAACATAACTTTGCATGGGAGAACATTGAAACAAATGTATATGGGTCAATCAAACTGGGATGAGATTGCGAAAGCGGCAGCAATTTGTAAGGGAACTGGGGTTTCTTTGATTGGCAATGGTGATGTTTCTAGCATGGAAGATGCTAAAAACAAATGCGAACAATATGGAGTAGATGGGGTTTTGGTTGGTAGGGCTACTTTTGGAACACCGTGGTTTTTTAGCGATAAAGAGCCAGATTTAAAGGAAAGGCTTGAGATAATGATAGAGCATGCCAAGTATTTTGAAAGTTTGGGTGATCTATATTTTCCACATATACGAAAACATCTTGGCTGGTACTGCAAAGGATTTGACGGTGCAAAAGAGCTAAGAAAGCAGCTTGTTATCGCAAATGATAGTTCGGAGGTTTGTTCCGCTGTGCAGGATTTCCAAAATTCACATCCTTTTTAGGTTTTGAAAAACCCAATTTTACTAGAGCGTTTTCTATAATAAGAATTGCACATTGGTTATCTTCTGTATGACTACTTCCTATTCTAATGTGGTTTAATTTCATAGCAGCCGCTACAGCAACAAATCTGGCAGAATGAAAATTATCATGCTTTCGAAAAGGGTTTTTCTCATTTTCAACGTCTCCAGAGAGTAAAATGTTCCAAATATGGGCCGCTCTATTTTGATCCATAATTTCCGCCAATGCTCTTGCTTTGATATAGCGCGCAGTAAGATTTAACGCTAACCTAGAGTTTTCATCTATATCTAAATGACGCACTTTATCTCCATCTTCTATCTCCCATGGAGTGTTTTCTCTTCTTTCTTTTGGCATAGAATGAAATAATTTTGCTGGAATTTCACCATTTGGAAACTTACTATTAGTAGTAGTTACATCAACACTGTTATCAAAAAGCAGAGCGCCCTTTAACCATGAGCGTAAACTATCAAGTTTAACCGTATCACCAGGATTAAGATCTGGGTGTTTAAGATGCTTTGGCATATATCTTTTGTCACCACCTTCTAAATGTCCTGTTTTCTCTAAAACCTGTAATGCTAGATTCCTTAGTTTCATATAAATTTTTAAAGGAGGTGATTCTAGGTAATTATTGATTTTTGGTCAAGCATTGGTTAAGTTCATGTCATGCCGAGAAACAAGCAAAAACAAATAGATGAAGTGTGCAGCTTTGAAAATGTTTTTTGTGAGCCTTGTGTTGATGGAAAATATTTTGAGAATGATGCGCCTTTGATTTTGGAAATTGGATGTGGGTATGGTCATTACACAATTGCCATGGCTGAAAGATTCCCAGAAAAAAACTTTCTTGGTGTAGATAAAAAGGGAGATAGGATTTGGAATGCCTCTAAAAACGCCTCTAAACTTTCTCTGAAAAATGCCGGATTTGTAAGAATTTTAATTGAAGAAATAGGAGATTTTTTTCCAGAAGGTAGTGTGGACGAAATTTGGATCACTTTTCCAGACCCATTTAGCAAACCATGCAAACATAAAAAACGACTAACATCTGCCCGATTTTTAGCTATCTATAAAAGACTTTTAAAACCTGATGGAATTTTACATTTTAAAACCGACAATTTAAAACTATTTGATTACTCGGTAGAAGTTGTCCGTGAACATGGTGAAATTTTGGAAGAAGTGAGAGATGTACATGGAGGAAGTGATGGTCCGCAAATTTTGCGCGAAGTTCTCACTCATTATGAAGGCAAATTTATGGATAAAGGCCCAATTTATTATTTGCGTTTTAGGATTTCCTAAACATTCTCAACAGCAGTAGCAGTAGTGCTTACAATTTCTAATGCTGGATTTTGAATTATAAAGTATGTTATTTGTGCCTCTGTCTCATCAAAAAGACTGATTTTCATGGTAGACGTTTGTCTAACAATTTTACCATCTCTCCCTTTATAAATAGTCTCGTGGTATCGGTCCCAAACGGAATTTCCAGTGTCACAAAAGGCTTCGTCAATACATTGTGGTGGTAATTTCTCGATACTATTTACTACTCTAATGTCTACCCCCTGAGGTATTAATGTTTTTGCTAAGTCAATACTAGCAGGCAAATTACCATCACTATCTGTAATTAAATCAAATGCCTCATAATTGCCCTTAAGCATGTCTGCCGTAGAAGTAACTGGTTGTTGATCAATACTATCCATATTTCTCCATTAATTTAATTGGAGAATAAGGTATGTTAGATAGCTCGCAAATGCAACCCAAATTGTGTAAGGAAGAAGTAGAAGGGAAGCAATGCGGGAGATTTTCCAAGTAAAAAAGTGGAGGGCAATAAGAGTAAGCTCAAGTACAAGCATTTCGATAAATGCGGCTTGAGGATCCTGTAGATAAAAGAAAAGGAAGCTCCAGAAAACATTTAGAACAGCATTTGCTGCAAAAAAAGTGAGTGCAATAATATGCACTGGCTTTGGTTCTTTGTGGAATTTGAAGAAAAAGAAGTTAATTTCGTCGTTAGCTTTGTCGTAGGTAATGAGGGCTGAGGCTGTTGCAAGTACGAAAATAGTATTCCAAGCCAATGGAAAAACCCAACTTGGTGGTGTAAGGGCAGGTTTGATGAGTTCTGCATTATACCAAGGCATTCCAGCCGAAGTTAAAAGGCTGCCAAGAACGGCAACGGTGATCGTAATAAGCGGAATGATGAGGTAGCGCTTTTGCATAGTTTTATTTTAAAGATTTTTAGGGGAGTTGGGAAGGGGTGATGGATTTTTAGTTTTTGTCGATGGCTGGTGGAACTTTACAATCTGACTTTCAGAAAATTGACCGACTTTTTCGACAGATTAACAATCTCAAAATATTATTAAGAGATTGTTAAACATTTTTAAAATTTGAGAGTGGGGACGGGTTTGGGATTTGAATGCGCAATGATTATGCAATAGTTTGGCGGAAATGGCGAGGATATCCCCGGGGATGGGATTTTGGCGGTGAGATCTTTTGGCAATTTTTTTTGAGTTTTTTTCGTGGGGAAATGTGGGCGAAGTTGAATTTTTTGAGTTTTTTGATGGAAGTATATGGTGGTGCGCGTCAGAGGGCTTTTGTGGCGTTTTAAGGTTGAATTCTCAGCGTTAAAAACTGTTGGTTTTTGGCTTTCTGCTGCGATTTTGGCTTGATTTTTTTTGATGAATTTTGCTAATGTTTAGGGCACTTCATAACCTAAAATTTTATGACAAATAGAGAGATTCATGTGAGGTTTTGTGAGCTTGGGGAGGAGA
>PFDP01000004.1 GCA_002772535.1 Candidatus Peregrinibacteria bacterium CG10_big_fil_rev_8_21_14_0_10_36_19
TAGCTGATTATAAATTCTGGATAACCTTTTCCGCCACCTTTTTTTGAGGCGGATTTTAACAACTTATCAATTTTTGGATTATCTGAGCGTTGTTCCTCAATATAAATAGAATCCAAAAATTTGGAAAAGTGGTCTCTTGTGATTATTTCGGTTTTTCTTTCGTTTGCCATATTGCCTCTTTAATGAGTTAAAACTATATTAAGTATATAAAACTTTTTGCTTTTTTCCAATTAAAATTCGTTTTCGGAGCGATAGCGGAGAAAACACTTTTTACCCCCCTCTTTAAAATTAAAAAAATCAAATTCCTTATTTCTTAAAGCCCACCAAAAACATTTTAAAAACAAATTTTTCAAAAATATGTCGCCTAACTAGTTCATATCTGAACTTTTGTTTAAATATATACGCTTTTTGGGTGGTTATGGGAAGTTTTTAGAAAAAATTTAAGAAAAATTTAGATTTGGGATTTATGGTGGTTTTAGAATTTTATTTGTCATAAATTATGAATGAAGATGTTGAGGTTTTATTGGCTAAGGTGAGGGAAGAGTTGGTTTTGAGGAATTATACTCGTAGGACTTTTTCTTCCTATTTGAGGTGTATCAGGGATTTTTTGAATGCAAAGAAGACTGCACTTTTAAATTTGGATGTTGATTTTATAAGAAAGTTTTTGGTTTTAAAGCATGAGGCTGGTCTTTCTTCGCAAACTGTTAATTTGTACCTAAATTCTATTAAATTTTTTTATAGAGATGTTTTGAAAATTCGTGGGCAAATTGATGTGAAGTTTGCAAAAAGGTCGAAAAAACTGCCAGTTGTGCTGAGTCGGCAGGAGGTTTTTAGGATTTTAAAAAATGTGTCCAATAAAAAGTATAAATTGATGATAGCTTTGGCTTATGCTGCGGGTTTGAGGGTTAGTGAGGTGGTAAATTTGCGTGTTAAGGATTTGGATTTTGAAAAGAATATTTTGAGAGTTTGTGCTGCTAAGGGCGGTAAAGATAGAATTACAATTTTGTCGCAAAAATTAATTAGGCCTCTTAAGGCAATTGCGCTTTTGAAGGATAAAAATGATTTTTTGTTTGAGAGTAATAGAGGTGGAAGGCTTTCTTGTAGGTCGGTGCAAAAGGTTTTTTGTGAGGCGGCTTTGGGGGCGGAGATTTTTAAAGATGTGAGTTTTCACTGTTTGAGGCATAGTTTTGCAACACATTTGTTGGAATCGGGCACGGATATTCGCTATGTTCAGGAGCTTTTGGGGCATGCCTCTTTGAAAACCACTCAGCTTTATACGCAGGTTAGTGTTGGTAAAATTAGGGGGATTGTGAGTCCGCTTTAGCTTTGCATGTAGTGGTGGCGTTTGTCTTGTGGTAGGTGTTCGATGGCGTAGCGGAGGGCTGTGCGTGGCATGGTTTTGTGGTGTTTTTTTAAGAAATTTTCTAGAGTTTTGAGGTCCTTTTTTCCGACTTCTCTTAGCATCCATCCAACTGCTTTGTGTATCAGGTCGTGGGTGTCTTGGAGGAGCAGAGTGGCTATTTTTATTGTGTCGTCGAATTGGAGGTGTTTGATGAAGGTTTGGGTGGAGATTATGGCGATTCGGCGCTCCCAGAGGTTTTGTGATTTTGCAAGTTTGTGGAGAAGGTCGCGGTTGGGGTTTTCTAACAAATATTCTCCGAGGATTTTTGGCGCTGAAGTGTCGACTAAATCCCAGTTGTTTATATATTTGAGGTTTTTGATGTAGAGATCGTAAATGGCTTGAGGAGAGGTTTTGTATTTTTCGATTAGGATTAGGAGGGCGGTGAGTCGGCATTCGTGAATGGGATCTCTTAGTAGTTTTTCTACTTCCGGGAGAGGGAGGTTTGTGTATTTTTTAGCGATTTTTCTTTGGTTTGGGACGGTTACGCCAATAAATTTGTCGCCTTCGGCATATTGGCCTTTGCCGGTTTTGAAAAAACGGGGGAAAAATTCGGCTTTTTCTTGGTTGGCATAAGCTTGTAGATCTTTTTTTAGTTGGGTTACGTCCATTTTATTGGGGTGAGGTGGTGGATTTTTAAATAGTCGTTGGTTTTTGAAAAATGTTTGCAGCCGAGAAATCCGCGGTGGGCGGAGAGGGGAGAGGGGTGCGGGGCTTTTAGGATGAGGTGCTTTTTTGGGTCGATTACGGCGCCTTTGTTTTGGGCATAAGATCCCCATAGTAGGAAAACTAAATTTTGGCGATGTTCGGAAAGGGCTTTGATGGCCGCATCGGTGAACTCTTCCCAGCCTTTGTTTTGGTGGGAGCCGGCTTGGTGGGCGCGCACTGTGAGTGTGGCGTTTAGGAGGAGAATCCCTTGGCGCGCCCAGTGTTCGAGGTTGCCGGTTTTTGGGATGGGTTCGCCAATGTCGCTATGGATTTCTTTGTAGATGTTTTGGAGTGACGGGGGGAGGGGGGTGCCTTCGTTTACGGAAAAGCAGAGGCCGTTGGCTTGGTTGGGGCCGTGGTAGGGGTCTTGGCCGAGGATTACTACTTTTACATCTTCGAATGGGCAAAGTTCGAAGGCTTGGAAAATGTTTTTTGGGGCAGGGTAAATGGTGGTTTTTTGATACTCGTCTTTTACAAATTTTGTTAGCGTTTTGAAATAGGGTTTTTCAAATTCGTCTTTGAGTTGTTTTTTCCAAGATGGGTGGATTTTTACTGTCATGGTTAGATTCTTGCACTTTTTTTGTCTCATATCTATTGATGAAAAAGCTTAAATGTGCTATAATTATAGGATTTATTAACAATTATTTTGGTAGATAATCAGAAATTATTGCAGGCATTAATTCAGCAGGGCTTAATTGATGAAAAAACACTTAATTCGTTGATGGCTACAGCTGTTTCGCGAGGTCAAAGTTTGGCAGATCTTTTGTTTGAGAGAGAGGTTTTGCCGGATGAAAAATTGGGAGAAGTGATATCTTCGCTTTATGGGGTGCCATTTGTGAAATTATCGGAAAAAACTATTGTTGATTCGGTTTTGAAAATTATTCCGTATGCGCTTGCTTCTAAGCAGCTTGTTGTTGCATTTGAGCAAACGCCAACGTCGATAAAAGTGGCTTTTAATTTGCCGAATAATTTTGAGCTGATTAATTTTTTGGAGAAGAAAACCGGTCTTAATGTTGAGCCTTTTTATGCGACTAAAAAAGACATTAAAGTTTCTCTAAAAGCTTATAATAAAGACGTTAATACAAAATTTAACACTCTACTTAAGGGTGCGATGACGAATCCAACTAAAATTGAGTCGCTTAATGATGCGGCAAAAATTTTGGATACTTTGATTCTTTTTGCGTATCAAAATAGCGCTTCGGATATTCATATTGAACCTCATAAAGATGTGTTTGTGGTTCGTTATAGGATTGACGGAATTTTGCACGCAATCACAGAAATGCCTATTCAGATTTTGGAGCTTTTAACTACGAGAATTAAGGTTTTGGCTAATATGAGAACGGATGAGCATAGGGCGGCGCAGGATGGTCGTTTTAAAATTGAGCTTGAGAAAAATGAGATTACTCTGCGTGTTTCCATTGTGCCAACTTATGACGGTGAAAAAACTGTGATGAGGCTTTTAAGTTCGTCTAATCAAGATTTAAATATTGAATCTTTGGGGTACAGCGTTAAAAATTTGCAAATCATTCACAATAATATTTTGAACAGTTATGGCATGATTCTTATTACCGGGCCTACCGGTTCCGGTAAAACTACCACTTTGTATTCGGTTTTAAAACTTTTAAATTCTTCTGAAACAAACATTGCAACTATTGAGGATCCTATTGAGTATAGGCTTGATGGAGTTAATCAGATTCAGGTGAACAATGCTGCGGACTTAACTTTTGCTAATGGTTTAAGGTCGCTTTTGAGGCAGGATCCGGATGTGATAATGGTGGGGGAGATTCGTGATGAAGAAACGGCTGGTGTGGCAATTAATGCTGCGCTTACCGGGCATTTGGTGCTTGCGACTTTGCACACCAATGATGTTTCCTCTACTTTGCCGCGTTTAACCGATATGGGTATTGAGCCTTTTTTGGTTTCTTCTACGGTTAAAATGATTGTGGCACAGAGACTTGTGAGAAATCTTTGTTCTAAATGTAAGCAAGCTTATAGTTTGTCCATTGCACAGTTGAGCGCGCTTGGCCAGAAATTTAATATGCATTCTGATCTTGGAGAATTTTTTACACGTGTGAAAAATCAGCAGGAATATGTTTTTTATAAAGCTGTTGGTTGCGGTTTTTGTGGTGGTACAGGCTACAAAGGCAGAACCACAATTGCTGAGGTAATGGAGGTGAGTGATGAAATTAAAAAGTTGATTTTTGCTAAAGCGTCGGCAAAGGAAATTGAAGATATGGCAAGAAAGCAGGGTATGGTTCTTATGCTAGAAGATGGTCTTTTGAAATGTATGACAGGGATTACAAGTATTGAAGAAGTTCTGAGAGTGATGAGATCTTAACCTAAATTATGCCTAAATTTAATTATGTAATTACAGATGATAGTGGACGAAGAAATGAAGGCGTGGTGAACGCCTCTACGCTTGTTGAAGCCAGAGAAAAGCTTTCCGGCCAACCTGGAAACTTGATTTCACTTGTTGAGGACACTTCAATGACAACTTGGTTTTGGCAAAAACCGCATTTGAGTTTGCAGGACAAGCTGATGTTTGTGAAACATATGTCCACGATGATAAAAGTGGGCATTACTATTACGGAAGCTATTACAATTTTAATTAATCAGACGAGTGCACCGAATAATCAAAAGATGTATAAAAATATTTTGGAGAGAATTCGTTCGGGGCAATCTTTGTCTCAAAGTTTACAGGAGTACGACTATGTTTTTTCCAATATTTTTATAAACATGATTGGTGCCGGAGAGCAGAGTGGTACTTTGCCAAAGGTACTTGAGTACTTGGATTTGCAGCTTGAAAAGGAATATGAATTGAGGAAAAAAGTGATCTCAGCTTTTATTTATCCTGGTGTAATTATTAGTGTTACTTTTCTTTTAACAATTGCAATTGTGCTTTTTGTTATGCCGAAAATTACTGATATTTTTGAATCTTTTGATGTAACTTTACCGTTAGTTACCAGAATACTTATTGGTTTTAGTAAGTTTGTAACTGAACAAACTCTTTTGTTTTTTGCTATTGTTGTTGGTGCAGTTTCTTTCTTTGTATATATTTTTAGAGCGAAATTCATGAAGCCTTTTTGGCATAGAGTTGTTATTTATTTACCGGTTTTTGGTAAGTTACTTGTTTATGCAAATTTGGCGAGATTTGCTAGAACGATGAGTTCACTTTTGCAGTCGGGCTTGCCGGTTGTGAAGGCTTTGGATATTACCGGTAATATGCTTGATAACCATTTATATAAAAACGCTTTGAAGGAAGCTGCTTTTAAAGTTGATAAAGGTGGAAAAATTGGTGATAGCTTGGAAGGTAATCCACGGCTTTTTCCTCCTATTGCGACTAAGATGATTTATATTGGTGAAAAAACTGGAAGTTTGAATGTAACAACCGAGAGTTTGGCGACTTTATATGAACGTGAAGTTGATACAATTACCAGAAATCTTTCTGTTTTGTTGGAACCTTTCTTACTTGTTTTTATGGCTGCTTTGATTGGAGGAATTGCTTTAGCGATAGTGTTACCTATTTATCAACTACCTAGTTTGATTTCAAAATGATGAAACAAATAAACACATTTGGGTTTAGTATTTTGGAAGTTATTTTGGTAGTTTTTATTCTATCTATGGTGGCAGGTTTTGGCTTTGTTTATTTTCAAACTTCGCAAGTTCGTGCGGATGTTAATACGCAGGCTGCTGATATTGTTGCATATTTACGACTCTCTCAGAGTAATGCAATTTCCGGTTCATCGGAGCATAATGCGGTTCATTTGCAGAGTAATGGATTTGTACTTTTTACTGGCAGTTCTTTTAATCCAATTGATGCTACTAATTTTAGTGTTGAACTTCCTTCAACACTTTCAATTGCTAATATTTCTTTAAATGGAAGCGGAGATAACGTGATTTTTAATTCGCCTGACGGAACTACTTCAACATATGGAAGCTTCGATTTAACTTCTGCTCAAATTAATAAAACTATAACAATTAACATTAATGAAATTGGGACGATTGATTACTAAAATTAATGGATTTTCAATTATTGAAGTTTTACTGGCTATCACTGTTTTTGCAATTTTTAGTATAGGTATATTTTATTTGAGTTTGGATACAATTGGTAGAAATGTGAATGTACAGGTTGGGAGTGAAGCAATATTTTATGCGCAAGAAGGTCTTGAAGCTGCTAGGAGAATCAGAGATCAGAATTATTTATCTCTTACGAATGGTGATCATGGGCTTAATTTTACTACGGATGTTTGGTCTTTTGTGCCGGCACCGGAGGATGTAGATGGTTTTTACGAGAGAACGGTTACCGTTGATGATGTTTATAGAGATGTGAATGGAGATATTGCAGATAGTGGCACTTTCGATCCGGATACGAAAAAAGTTACCTCGGAAATTTCTTGGCTTTTTAAGGGGATTTTTCCAAAAAGCGTGAGCCTTGTTACTTATATCTCTAATTGGACCGGTGATGACTTTGTGCAAACAACTTGTACCGAATTTGATGCTGGAACTTATACAGATATGGAAAGTGTTGCTCAGCCTTCACCGCCTGCTGACAATTGTTCTATTCAGTTAATTCTTGAAGAAGAGGGAAGTGGATTCTTTTCTTCTGTGGATGTGGGAGATCATGGAAATGATGTTTATGTTGATGGCTCTTACGCCTATATTGCTAATAATAAAGTTCAAGCAGGCTTTAGCGTGATTGATGTTTCGGATGTGAATAATCCTTATGTTGTAAAGGATGTTGATGTTGGTGGACGTGGTAGGAAAATTACCAAGAGTGGAAATAATGTCTTTTTGGGAATTGAGAAAAGTAATGCAGGTTTGGGAGCGGTTAACGTTTCTTCTCCGGCTTCATCTTCTTTGAGTGACACTTTGGATGTTGATGCCTATGGTAATGATATGGTGGTTTCTGGAAACTATTTGTTTATGGGTAATAGTTCTAGTGATGATAGTTTTAGAATTATAGATATTTCAAATCCAACCGCTTTAAATGAAGTTTCGAGTTTTGATCTTAATGCTGTCGTACAAGATGTGGCAATAAGTGGCTCATATGCATTTTTGGGATTGGATGATGACTTAATGGCTTTTAGAGTTGTAGATATTGCTAACGTTAATTCTCCTACCGTTGTGGCTTCTATTGATGTGGGTGAGGAGGTTAATAGTGTTTATATTAGCGGTCCGTTTGCTTATTTAGGCACCGAAGATTCTGCTAATTCTTTATATGTAGTTAATATTTCTGATCCGGAAAATCCAAGTGTGATTACTTCTTTGAATGTTGGTGGGGAAATTCAAGATCTTGTTGTACAGGATAGTTATTTGTACGCCGCCGTGGATGAACAAAATGTGGGACTTGCTGCTGTAAATGTGAGTAATCCTTTTTCTCCAACTCTGGTTTATAATTTGGATTTAACAGGTAAGGGTACAGGTGTTGATGCTGATGAAAATTATGTTTATGTGACTTTGGATACAAATAATAAGGGGCTTGTGATTGTGGGAGTTACTCAAGCTTCTATTGTTTTGAGTGGAACTTTTGAGTCCAGTGTTTTTGATACTAATTCTACTTTTACTAGATATAATTTTATTGAGTGGGATCATGTGGAAGTGCCGGGTGGTGACGTGAGATTTCAAATTAGAACTGCGAGTAGTGTTGGTGGTTTGAGTTCTGCTACTTGGGTGGGGCCAGATGGCACAAACGCTACCTATTACGAGGATTCACGCACTCCAATTGTTATTGATCCTGCTGCGAGTGGTGTGAGATATTTTCAATACAAAGTATTTATCGATTCCGATGGAGCCAATTCTCCGGTGATTAATTCTGTAAGAGTAAACTTTATACCATGATGAAAAAAGGTTTTACATTGGTGGAGATTTTAATTTATTTTGCAATTATTGGTGTTGTGATGTTGGCTTTTATAAGCTTTTCTGTGCAGATTTTGACGGTGAGTAACATTACTCAAAATTTTGGTGAGGTGCAGTCCACTCTAAATTTAGTGAATTATAAAGTGACTAGTGCTATTCATACTGCTGATAGTGTTGATGTGGGTAATAGTGTTTTTGATAGTGATGAGGGTGCTCTGTCTTTGAATTTTTCTGAGGCGTCCGTTTCACCAACAATGTTTTATTTTTCTGCCGGTGATGTTTATATGAAGGAGGGCGCGAATACGGCAGTGAAGCTGAATTCTGATGACATTGCATTTAGTGTATTTAGATTTCATAGATCAATTTATAATCAAGCGCCTGATCAGATCATTTTTGATGCGATTATTTCTTCCAAAAATGTAGACATTTCCAATGTGAATAAAAGCGTTTCTTCTCACTTATCCATAACCTTGAGAAATTTATGAAAAATTTAAAATGTAAAATGAGGGGATCGGCAGCAATTACTATGGTTTTGATTGTTTCTGCAGTTTTAATAATTTTTGTTGTGGGAATGTCGAATGTGAATATTTCTACCTCTTCTCAACAGTATAATTTTGATGCTGACAAGTGGTCTTATTATGTTGCTGAAGGTTGTTTGGAGGAATCTATAAAGAGGCTTGAGGATGATATTAATTTTACCTCTACTTCAATTAATGCTGATTCTGATACTGTTTGTAGTGTGAATGTTGTTGGTAATTTATTAAAAACAATTTCTATTGATGTGAACTATTTGGAATTTTCTAAGTCGTTTGAAGCGAGTGTTAATTTGGTTCAAAATGGTGAAGTTTACAATGCACACCTTTCAAATTGGAGTGAAATTTAATAGAATTGATTTATGAGCTTCTTTCCTAAAAAAATAGTTGGTGTAGATATTCATGATTATTCTGCTGAGTTAGTGGAACTAAAGATTAAAGGTGAGAAAGTTATTTTGGAGGCTTACAATAGGGTCACTTTTGATTCTGATATGATTAGGAATGGGGAGATTTTAAAGCCGGAAGAAATGAAGGTTGTTTTAAAGTCTTTGTTTGAGACGGCTAAGCCAAGGCTTATTCAAAATGACAATGTAGCTTTAATTTTTCCTTCAGCGAAGATATTCTCTCATATTTTTAAATTGCCTGGTAATTTGAACGCGGCCGAAATTAGGAAAACTTTGCCGTATGAATCTGAATCTGTAATTCCTTTTTCTATTGATGATGTTTATTGGGATTTTTCTGTTTTGTATAAGGAAACTGAAGCGGATCATAAAGAATATCAATATGTGCTTTTTGCCTCAATTAAGAAGGATGTGGTCGATAAATATGCGAAGCTTTTCCAGGATATTGGTATTACACCTTCGCTTTTCGGTGCTGATGTTGAGTCTTTGAAATATGGAGTTTTGAAGCAGCTTGATTTGGCTGAAACTAGTTTAGTGATTGATGTTGGTACACTATCTACTAATTTTTTGGTTTTAAAAGGGCATTTGATTCGGTATTTTTTTGGTTCTAATAAAGGAGGTAAAGAGCTTATAAAATCTTTGATGACCATTTTGGGTCAGGATGAAGTAGCTGTTCTTGCTCAAAAGGAGTCTGGTGAATTTAACGGTAAAGCTTTGCCAAAGATAACTTCTTTTATTGAATCTAATTTTAAATTGGCGAATCGTTTGATTGTGGACTTTAATTTGAGAAAAAAAGCTGAGGATAAAATTTCGAAAATTTTTATAACTGGTGAATTTTTGAATTTGCCAGGATTTTATGATTTGGCAAAGAAGCATTTTAAAAATTACAAGATTGTTTTGGCTGATCCAAGGGCTTATTTGGTTGTGGATGAGGCTAAGTTTCAGGGAACATCTGCTGGCAAAGTGCCATACTCAACATATTTTTTAAACGCTGTTGGTATTGCTTTAAGGGGTGTTTTGCCTGATTCTAAAGGCGGTATTAATCTTTTACCAAATAATTTAAAGGAGAGTATTGCGCATAAGAAAAATTATTTGTGGGTTGCTGTAGCTTCAGTTTTAATCTCTGTAATATCTTTGTTTGTTGCTACTTTTATCTTTTTTAAGTATCAAGAGTTAAATTATGGTAGGTTGAATTTAGAGATTCAAAAGTCTTCTGTGGACAAATTGCTTTATGGAACACGTTATCAGCAGATTCGTGATGAAATTAATCATTTTAACAATGAGGTTAATGAGTTAAGTAATATTGATAATACTTTATTTTCTGTTTCACAGGTTTTAAGAGAAATTAAATCTAGTTTACCTTATGGTGTTACTTTGAGTGGTATAAAATTTGATGATTCCAGATTGATTATTGGTGTGACAGGTGTTGCAAGTGACAGGGCGGCCTTACTCAAAGCAACGAAAAATCTTAAAGAATTGGATTATGTGGACGAAGTTATATCTCCTATTTCCAGTTTTGATGAAAAAGTGGATATATCTTTCTTTATAGAACTTAAACTTGTATTTAAAAACTTACCAAAATATGGATCTAGTGCAGCTGCCTAATAGCTTAAAAAGACTGATTTTTGTTTCCTTTCTGCTTATTCTTATAAGTACGTTTGTAGTTTTATTTATGGGCTTTTCTTTGATTGGTGTGCGTCATGATATTGCAAGTCTTACAAAATTTTTAGATAAAGCGGATGGTATTCAGGCAAATTTTGAGAGAAGTTTGCAAGTTTATACTGAGAGTACTCAGGAGATTGTAGATTATTTGCTTTCTTTGAGACCGGTTAGTGAGGAAGGGTATATTAATTTCATTGCATCTACTGAAGAGGTTGCCCAAAGATTAGGGCTTGATTTGGAACTTAATTCAATTGTGTTGGATAGCAAGAGTAAATCTTTGGCTTATAAACTTTCCTTTTATGGATCGTTTGGAGATTTAGATAGAGTTTTGAGAGAATTTGAGTCTTTGCCTTATTTTATTAGAATTTATTCAATAGATTTTGAAGATTTAAAATTTTCAAAAAATGATGAAAATCAATCTAAGAATGTTAACTTAATTATACAAGTTTATGTTAAATAAATATAAAGAGTATTGGTTGTTTTTTGTTTGTATACTACTTTTTTTTGTACTTATTGGTTATGTTTTATATATTTATTTTACTTGGAATGCTAATGGAAATGGTGATGATCCTATTGAAGTTTCTTTACCAGTGATTGAGTGGCAGAAGTATACTAACTTGTCAAAAACCCAAGAGGTAAGTAAAATAAAGTAAATTTATACTAATTAAATCCTATCCTATGAATTTAAAGTTGAATAAAAAAGGTTTCACTTTGGTGGAAGTTCTTTTAGTTGTGGTGATTATTGCGATTCTGGCTGCTATTGTGATTGTGGCTATTAATCCTGGTAGACAAATTTCTCAGGCTAACAATACTCAAAGAAGTAGTGATGTTAAAGCTATTTTAGATGCGGTGCATCAGTATTCTATTGATAACAGAGGTGCTTTACCTACTGCTATTACAACGACTCCAACTGTTGTTGGTAGTGGTGCTGGTTTGATTGATATTTGTACTGATCTTGTTCCTACATATATGGCTGAAATGCCTTATGATCCAACTGCAAGTGGTGCAGCGTATACTGATTGTTCAGCTTACAATACAGGTTATACTATAGCTTCTGATGCGAATGGTCGTGTTACTGTTGCGGCTCCTACGGCTGAGCTTTCTGAAACTGTTAGTGTTACGAGATAATTTTCTTTTTATTTAAAAAGAGCCCGCCTTAAGGCGGGTTCTTTTTGATTTATGGCATAGAGGTCTAAGGTTGGTGAAAACTTTATAATCCTGTCATAATTTTAACTTCAAATTTTATTGTGTCATCGGCTTTGATGTTTTCTTTTTTTCTGATGTTTGCTTTGAGTGGCAGAAGGTAGCTGCCGGATTTTTTGTCGGGAAAAATTGAAGTTTCCCAGCTAGTTTTGCCAACAGTTACTGTTACTGGTAGAGAGCCAAAGCCCTTTGTGAATGGGGCGTAGAGGTTTTTTATGAGTTCGGAGGTGTCTTTATCCAGATTTACAAAATGCCAGGCCGCGACTCCTGGATAAATCCAAACTTGTGAATTGAATTTGTAGGTAGGATTTTTCATTGTTGAGATGTTAATTTTTCAGAGGGGGATGGTGGCTCGCTTCACTTGCCACGGCATCCATCGTTCGCTCGCAAATATTCGCATAAATGCGTCTACTTGTCTCGCTCACTCGAATGTGCGAACCCTTCGGGTTCACTTCCCCTTTCGTGATGAAAAATTATCAACACCTGTGGTGTCGTTAATTTTTCATGGCGGAGAGAGGGGGATTCGAACCCCCGGTAGGTTGCCCTACACACGCTTTCCAAGCGTGCTCCATCGGCCACTCGGACATCTCTCCTTAATAGCTATTGCCACACATTTATAGCATGATACAATTCATAAGTATATGTTTGATTTAACAGGTTTTTTACATTTTTTGGTGGCTATTTTAGTGGTTTTGTCTGTGCATGAATCTGCACATGCTGTAACCGCTTATTACCTTGGCGATCCTACTGCAAAACTGAAAGGTCGTATTAGTTTGAACCCTATTAGGCATTTGGATCTTTATGGAAGTTTGATTTTTCTTTTAACAATGAGAATTGGCTGGGGAAAGCCTGTTCCTGTGAATTCTGAAAATTTTAAGAAGCCGGTGAGGGATAGTGCATTAACAGCTTTGGCTGGCCCTATGTCTAATTTTGCTTTGTCTTTCGCGGTGGCATTTTTGTGGAAACATACTGGTAAATTTATGCCTGAAATTCTTTTAACACAGTTGCAAACAATCTTTCATGTGAGTATTTTTCTTGGCGTTTTTAACCTTCTTCCTTTTCCTCCGCTTGATGGTTCTAAGATTTTAGGACTCTTTATTCCTAGAAAATATGAGTATCAATATGCAAATTATTTGGAAAATGGGGTTCAATATTTTATTGCCATAATGATGATTGATGTTCTTGTTCTGTCTAATTTCCTAGGTTATCCGGTTTTTGGCTTAGTTATAAGGAAAATCTCTGTTATTGTAGAGGGTATTTTAATTTTGGGTACCTAGATGTAGTAGTGTCCACTCAAATGATAACGCGTCTTTTTGTGTCGCGGACTCTTTGTATTTGGCTTATCTTAGCCCTTTACTTGCGTTCTATTTTTGTATACAATTAAACCAATCTGCAATGCGCGTTAGAGTCTTAACTACTCTCTCTCCAAGCTCACCTAAGGGAACCCGATATATCTGCTGACCGTGGTCACACAGAAAAGGGTACCCACCTGGACATACCAGGGGTCAGTGCTTAAGACCAAACGGCAAAGTGGTAAAATTAGACCTTTAAGACATTGAAGCCGCTTTTAGAAGGGGCCTTTTGTCGTTGTGCTACTTTATGCTTTTTTTGATGAAAAACACTAAGTTTACTATTGCGATACAATAAAGTGATGCTTGCGGTATTTTTGCGATTGCAAGCGCGTTGTATAGAACTGCTGCTAGTATTCCATAGGCTATTTGGTCTGTTTTTTCTATCGGAGAAGTGCGTGGTTCTATGAGCATGATTGTGGCAAAAAAGTAGATTGTGGCGTCTGTGAAAACAAATTGGAAGGCTTCTATTCCGCTATAAAAGTAAGTAAAGATAGCGTGTGGAATTAGAAAACTTATTAATATGGCGTACTTGCGCCATTGTTTAAGGAAAAAAATTGTCCAAATTGCGAGTAATGCTAGCGTGAAATACCCTCCAAATAATTTGTAATTCGTTCCCCACCAAGAAGCTATTGTTGAGTCTGATCCGAATAGTTTTAGTAGTAGTGTTGCTAGAATTATTCCAAAAACTGCTGGATTTATGGCTGGCGAACCTTGTTTTTCTAGGAAAAATTTACTGAAAGTGGCAATTGTTGTTGCAAGTGCTGTTGCTGGTAGGGAATTGGAATGTAGTACTAGGAAAATTATGAGCGCTGTTGAAATTGTGTTGTAGATTGATTTTGGTTTTTTTGTGAGAAATTTTAGTGTCGCAAATAAAATAATAGCAAGGCCAACACTTGCTAAAAGATGTAATAATACGGCTTGAGAGAAGTTGTTGAAGTAAATAGCACCTAGTGCAAAAAGTCCAAGAAGGATGTTGATAATTTTTAGTGGAGACATCTTGAGGTTCATAAGCATATATGAGATAGTAATTTTACTTAAGATTTTACCTCAAAAGTTATGCAAAAAACAATTTACCTATTAATGCTTACAGTTATTATTTCTGGTGTGTTCACTGGATGTTTGCCTGTAGACACAACTATTGATTCTGAACCTGTTGCTCTTGATCAAGCAATGCCTGCTAATGATGGTCAATTACCTCCTGTGGAAGAAATGATTGTAGAACGCGGTGGTATGATGGGGCGTGGTGGGAATGGAATGATGGTTTTTGCCAATAAATATAAAGATGGTACATATGAGGAAATTGGTGCTTATCAAAGTCCTGCTGGAGCGGAAACTTTAGGCGTAAAAGTGACAGTTAAAGATGATGTTGTAACTAGTTTAACAGTTACAAATAAGGCTACGGATGAAGTTAGCATTAAGTTGCAAGATATGTTTATCCAAGGAATTAATACTTTAGTTATTGGAAAAAAATTAGAAAATTTAGATGATTTTACTGTGGTAAATGGGGCTTCTCTTACACCTGCTGGTTTTAATAATGCAATTAAAGCTATAAAAGTTGACGCTGAAAATGCCTCATAATTGTGAAGAGCGTGAGCTTTTGGGCACACGCGTTAGAATTTTTGGTGATGTTGACTTCGAAAAAGCTTTCAAAGAATGCAAACGCATCGAGAAGGCTTTTTCTCGTTTTTTAGAGGGGAATGAGCTTTGGGAATTGAATCAAAATGTGGGTGTTTTTTTTGAAGTTAGTGAGGAGATGATGCATTTGTTGAAGTTAGCTCAACAGGTGAAGGAAAATACTGGTGGAGCGTTTAATGTGGCTGTGGAAAGTGTTTTGAGAGGGTTGGGTTATGATAAAAATTATTCTTTTGTTGAAAGTGATAGTGGCAAAATCGGTGAAATTGAATTTGATGGAAGTAGGGTTAAAATTACAGCTCCAGTAGATTTAGGCGGCTTAGGCAAAGGCTATGCTTTGAAAAAAATGGTTGAATGTTTGAACGGTAGTTTTTGTGTGGATGCTGGTGGTGATATTTATGCACAAGGTAGTGGTTGGAAGGCGGCTTTTGAACATCCTTTAAATGAGGGGGAGGTGATTGGTGGAGTTGAAGTTGATGGCTTTTACTTAGCCTCTAGCAGTGCAAGTAAGCGTAAGTGGGGTAAGAGTCATCATTTGATAAATACGGCGTCTGGTGAGTGTGCAGACGATATGCTGGCCGTTTATATACAAGGAGGAGACGGTACTTTGGTGGATGCGTATAGTACTGCTCTTTATGTGATGGGTTTTGAAAGAGGTGTTGAAATGATTTCGACACTTCCTGTGGAAGCCATGTTAATTAGCAAAGAAGGTGCTATTTTTAGGTCGAAAGGTTTTAAGGGAGAGCTTTTTACAGCTTAGTTATTATTTCTGAAAAGAAAAATATGTGTTCGTTTGTTTTTCCATTTTCGCTGTAGCTGGCTTTTATTTGCCCTTTTTCTTCATCTATTGCGGTAACTGTTACTTTTGTGAAGATTCCATAAATTGGTGCATATACTGTTGAATTGATTTCAACACTTGGGTGCAGATTAATTGGGATGACATTTTTAATGTTTTGAACAGATATTGTGTTATTGAAACCTTTTACTAAAGCCTTTTCTTTGTTGATGTTAATAATTATTCCACTTTGATATTCATTCCCATTTTTGATTGCAATTGGAGACCCTTGTTGAAATCGGTTCGACAGTATTTTGAAAGTTTTTGCTTTGAGAGTAGCAGGTGTTGAAACGAATTCGTCAAAGTAGTAAACATCTGGTGTGGATTCGTCGGTGGAGTTGTTTACTATGGCGTGTGCAAGCCCAGAACCTCCTTGCCACCAAGTAATTAAAATATCGGATTTTTGTGCTTGAGAGTCGGTAAGGGGAATAATAAGTGAGTTAGGCATTTCGAATATTTTTCCTTGAAGATCTTTGAGTGTTGAAACTGTTTCAACAGTTTTTTGAAGAATTGCTGGTTCGAATGTGAATACGGTATTTTCTTTATAATTCCAGGCATTTTGTAGTTCTGCCAGGCTTGGTGAAAGTACGTAAGAACCTGTGGGTGTTGAAGTGAGTTCAACAGGTGGGAAATCAAAAGGAATTTCTCCAGGGGCGTGGTCGGGGATTATTGAAACACTTGTTTGTGGTGTTGAAGGTGGTTCAACAGGCTTTTGAGCTTTTGTACATGCCGTTGTGCTTATGATGAGGGCGAGAATGAGGAGTTTTTTTATCATGAGGAAAATGTATCAGTGGTGGGTAAATTTGTCTATCTTCCTTAAATTTGCTATATTTCTGGGTATAGTATTTTCTAACCCTATAAATATGGAAGGATACTGTGTAAAGTGTCGCGCTAAATGTGAAATGGCCGGCGCAGAACAAATTGAAATGAAGAACGGACGCCCTGCAATGAAGGGGAAATGTTCTAAGTGTGGTACTGGTATGTTTAAGATTATGTCGCCTAAAGATGCTGCTTAATTGTAGGCGAAGGGATTATCGATAATTGCCAAACTCTAGCGGTAGTGCGAGTTTCTCATCTGCTCTGAGGGTGGCAATTATTTGTTGTAGTTCGTCGATTGATTGAGATGTTACTCTTACTGTGTCACCTTGAATGTTTGGCTTTGATTTAGGAAAAGATTCTCTAATTATGTTGGCGATTTTTTTGCCGTTTTCTTGGTCTAGTGCTTTGATTAGTTTCATTTCTTCACGCATTCTCATTCCACCAATTTCCTTAGCGGGTTCGCGTTTTAGTACTAAAGGTGAAACGCTACGGCTGATCATTTTTTTGATAAGTATTCCGTGAATTGAGTCTATTTGCATTTCGCTTTGAGCGGTGATTTTGATGTTGTCTTCGCTAAGCTCTATTTCTACATTTGCATCTTTGAGATCGAAACGATTTACTGCTTCTTTTTTTGTTTGTTCAACTGCATTTTTTAGTTCTTGGAAATCGAATTGAATCGTAATGTCCATTGAGTGTTCTTTTGCCATGGGTTTTATAAGTTATATTTGAATGTATTATAGCAGATTGACTAAGATTTAAAAATTGTTATAATAGTATCCATTAATTTTATGTATGGGTAGATTTGATTTGGATGGTTATGGGTATGATGATGAGCTTTTTTCTTTTACAAGAGGGGAAAATTCACAAACTTTAAAATCTGATTTTGGGAAGAGTTGGAGTGGTTCTATGGTTAAATTTATGCAAGATTTGCCAATGTTTTTTACGCTTGTGGGAGTTGATGAGAGAAAATATGTTGATGAGGAGTATGCTAGATTATTGGGTTTGCAGAGTGGTGATGTGGTGGAAGTTGTGAGGGAAAAAATAGGGCAAATTATTCCTAGAGGGTTTTTAAGTTCTGAAGCAATTGTGAAGACTAATAATGTTTTTGCTTTTACTATTCCAAAGAAAATTTTTAATGCTTTGCCTGATGATAGAAGAGCAAGAAGTGGGAGAGTTTCTTTGGCGGAAGTTAGTAGAGAGAGTGTTATAAGTGATCCTTATGCTGGATTTAGGGGCTTTGGCAATCCAGTTGTGAATGATTTGAGTTTAGAAAGAGCTGAGGAAATTTTTGTTGGCTGTTATGAGTTTAATAGAAAAATTAGTAAAAACTTGCCTTTTAGGAGAGGTGATTCTAAAGATGATATGTCTTTGCTTTTGCAAAAGGCTGTTTCAACTTTAAGGAGTAACGAAAGAATTTTTGAGCAAGTTTTAGGAGTGGTTGCCAGTAAGGAACTGCACGACTACTATACCTATTTCAAATAAAATTAAGAAAACAATCACGGCTTCTAAAAATAATCCTTTACGGCTTTCTAAGTAGTTTAGTACGAATTCTACATCAGTGAAGATGATGTCGTTTTTCTTTACTAGGATTTCGTAACGGTCTGAAATTTCGTATTCGTCGTCTAGGACTGGATACCATTGGTCGAGATATGGGTCGTCCCAGGTAAAGTCGGGTTTATCTAGAAGCGCCATTTGGCTTACCATTAGATTTCTAAGTTGCATGGCTCTGCCTACTACTTTTAGGAGTTGGCGAGTTGAAAGATTAGTGCGTCCTTTTTTGGCAAAAGAATGTAGAATGTTTGTAAGTGTGTCTAATTGTGCTCCAATTTGTTCTTCGAAAAATTCTAGAATTAGCGAGCGGGCAAGCATTACTGCTAATAAGATTTGGAAATGTTCGTCTGCTTTGTGGCAATAAACTGTGGTTCCTTTTACTTGTTCTGTTTTAGTGGTTGTTTTAATTGTAAGCTCTTCGGTTCTTTGGTCTGATTTGCTAAATTCTCCCTCTAGATGTGGAGTTAGTCTTTTTATGAGTTCTTCGGTTTGCTTTTCATTTTTGGTCATGAAAACCGCCACACCATATTTAAAGATGAATACTTTTGAATTTTCATATTTAAGTACTAGAGGGTCACGATTTTGCAAAGTGAAACCTTTTAGCTTAAATAAGCCCTTCATTTTGAATTTTTCTCCTAGGTGGTAAGCTTTTAAATGCATATATTTATTATGTGATCTTTTATTTTAGACTATTTTATATAAATGTCAATGATATTCGTTGACATAATTATTGATTTGGGATCATAATGAATTCTAATCATATTTTATGACTTTTAAATATCCACATTTACCGCCTGATCACCCAGATAATCAGGGTGAAAATGAAAGTGGCATTCCTTTGAGGGACGTTCCTCCAGGTGCAATAGTTCCTTTGGAAAAACCAGAGGGAATGGTAATTATCCATGATGTAGTGAGGGGAGTTGTGGAGGATATAAGAGGAGAGTTTATAGTTGATTTTAATGTGAGGTAATTAGATATCTAAAGATAATTAATAAAGGTATTATTGATTTAATATTTTATAAAAAACAATCCTATGGGAAAAGGAAAAGAGCCTAAGAAAGAAAGCAAGAAGCCAGGAAAATCAATAAAAGAGAAAAAGGCTGCAAAGTTGGCTAAAAAATCTAAGTAGATTTAAAATGGATACACAGAAAAACAACCCGCTTCATGGGGTCACTTTGAAAAAAATACTTCAAGACTTGGTGGAGCAATATGGGTGGGAACGCTTAGCCGAAAAAATTAGCATAAGATGTTTTATGTTTGATCCTACAATCAATTCAAGTTTGAAATTTTTAAGAAAAACTCCTTGGGCAAGAGAAAAAGTTGAAAAATTGTGGCTGGAGATGTCTGGAGCCACGACCGGGATTTGAACCCGGGACCCCTTCCTTACCATGGAAGTGCTCTACCGACTGAGCTATCGCGGCGTGGTTTTTTATTACTGGGAGTTTAGCGGGAGATTATGGACGGGGCAAGTTTTATGTGTTATAAGTTTTTAATAAAATTTATACGTATGGAGCGGAAAAATTGTTGTGATTTAGTTGAACTGAAGGATGTGTTGGCAAATGACCCTGCTTATACTGAAAGTGTTAATGATTTTTTGTTTTTTAATTTTGATGGTGAGTTGGAAGATGATGTGGCATTTGATTTTGTGGATAGATTTGTAAATTTGCTTATGGAGAGGTTTTGTAATTTTGTGAAGTTAAACCCAAAGCGCTTGAGTGAAGAATGGATTAAGCAGGATTTTATGAATCCATTTTTTAATGATGATTCTTTTAATGCTTTTGTAGAGGAGTTGGTAGATATGGATGCAATAAATTGTTGGTCGTTGAAAAATAAATTGATTTCTATTGGGTATGCTGTTTTAGAGAAGTTTGTGAGTTTACAGGAATATGAAAAATTGAAGATGCCTTTCGAGCAGGTGATGGCTGGAAGAAGTGAGGTTGTTCAGGAGGTTTTAGCTGCTGTTACTTTGGAGCTAGAAAAAATGGGCAAGTCGGAGACGACCTCTTAGTTTTAAGAGGCTTCTCCAACTCTTTATCCGTTTCGGGAGTATTTTAGTGTAAAGTACTATTTTTCGCAAGGTAAATGGCTATTGACAAAGGTAAAATTTCAGATAATATGCTTTTACTTTTAAGTTAAACTTCATATGGCGAAAGGAAAAAGTCAAAATTGTACATGGTTCTGCAGTGAATGTAATACTGCGAATGATCTGTCACACTATCCAAAAAATAGAAATGAGGAGATTGTTAAAGAATTGAAGAAATTCTGTTCTAAATGCCGTGCTCATGTTATTCACAAAAGAAAGGATACCAAGAAAGGTAACTAATCTTTCCTTATTAATTTAGAAATCATGATTTTTGTTTTAAATCGTTTTAATAGTTCTCTACTGCTCTCTACATAAGAATGTGGTGTAATGTAATATTTATGCCCGTTCTTGATTGAATTGGGCATTTTTAAATTCATGAATAAAAATATAATTAACATAAATGGTGTAGGAATAGATGCGGAAGCTCATGATATTGAATCTATTCAACCTTCGATCAATAAAGTTACAAATTTAATTAAAATGATTTGTGACAGGTTTATAAATTCTGGTGAGCACTCTATAAGTTTTGAGCATGTTAATGGTTTGTTTTATGCAAAATTAAATTCCGTTTCTCTAGATAGGCAAGAGCAGTTTTGTAAAAGGATGATTGATTTATTAGAAACTTTTTTTTGCTTTGATTTTCATGATCCTTCTTCTATTGCTAATGATATTAACGAACTTGTTCATTTAATAGTTGGACAAGATGTTGGTGATTTGGGTCATGTTGGTGAAGATGTTGCAACAATTGAAGATTTTACTCGGCTAGTTTCTAAAAAGAAAAAGGAATTTGTGGCTTCAAAATTAGATGAAGTTGGTAGACCTTCCGAATTAGTTGGTTTGATTTTTGTTTCGGAAAACCAATTAGCTAAGAGCGAAGTATTACAAAGAATAGGATCTCTTGATATTGATAATCCTAGGTTAATTGAAATGTTGATAAATTCAGTTGATAAAATTAAAAAGGACCAAGTATTTAAACCTATGTTTTTAGGTATTGTTAAGTCTGTAATTAACGATTATGTAAAAGGTGAGTTTTCGGAATACATATCTTTGTTGGATCAGATAACTGTATTTTTGGAAACAATGAGAAAACGAAAAATTACTTTGGCTGATTTGAAATTATTGTCATATTTTGTTGATAATTTTTCATTTGATGAGGCTGCAGAATTAGTTAATGCTAATGATGCTTTTATGTCGAGTTTGGTTAAGTCTGTTTATAATGGTGGGCATATTGTGCGCAATGACTATGTAAGAAGGATGGAATCTTCAGCAACTTCAGAGACTTTTATTAAAGGTTTGGATGACCATGCTATGCAAAATCTTTTTAGTATTTTTATGAAAGTTGCGAATGGTGAAATTAATGTTAATGAAATTGATTTTCAGGTTGGTATTGGCGGATTTGAGCATGGCGTTCCTTTAAGGATTTTAAGCTACCTTGTTCCTAGTTTAACAATTGCTAATAGATTTTTTGCAAAATATGGTGATTCTCCAAAGATTAGCTTTTTTACTGGCCAGCACGGCGCAATTTATTGTAATGGCTTTGATAAAGAAACTGTTCAGAAAAGAACTACTAACTCTTTTAATTTTGCAGGAGGGTTTGTAAAAAAATTCTTTCCTAATTTGGTTGGTAATTTTGAATTTGTGAATGATGTTCCTTGGGAAGAACCAAAAATGGGAGCAATGTTAGAGTATTTTGAAAAATTGCTTCTGGAAGAGTTAGGGCATGATGCTAAAATTACAAACTTAGTTGGTGAATTAAGGAAAAGAGGGGCTAGATATGGTGGAGAGGTTGGTGAAATGAATGCTCTTAAATACGCTGCTTTTCATGTTATATGTTTTAGAGATATTCCAATAATTGATGCTTATGTGAAAGGAGGAGATGTGTTTAAAGGTCGTAATTTTATTACTTTTGGTGGTAAGGCAGAATTAAGTTTTGATTTGGTAAGGAGTAAGTTGGTTGAAAAATTTACTGTGAGTGGATTTAATGAATTTGTTGAAAGTAAAGGAAATGCTCATTTGAAGATAGTTGATGATGTTCAAAGTGCTAGCTTGGAAACTAGATCTACAGTAATTATGGATAGTGGTGATATTCCACCATACTTTTTGGTTGATAAAGTGGGAGATGTTGCGGTTGAAGATTTGAAAGCTAATAGTCCAGCAGATGTTGGAAAAGTGATAGCAAATATGGTTAGAAGTGTTATTTTATTTCATAGAACTTCAGAAGATAAAAAAACTGTAGTAGCAGCTGGATCTGTTGTTGATTCTATGGCACTACTTGCTACTGCGGTTTCTCCTTATGAATTAGCTAATTTTGTTTACAATTTTAAAAATGAATCCAAATAGAGAAAAAATCGGACGTTCTCAAAATCTTGATTTATATGGTTTAAATATATCCAATACCAAAAAAGACTATATAGTTGATGTTGATGGAAAGGAGTATATTGATTTTTTGTCATGTGCGTCATCTTTAACTTTGGGTTATCAGCGTGAAGATTTGGTTAAGGCTTTTGTTGATCAGTGTCAAAAAGTTCCTCATACATGTACGGTATATACTTTTTCTCCTATTGTGGGGGAGTATGTTGATGCTCTTCTTGCTACTACGGAAATTGTTAATCCCAAAGTTTTATTTGGTGCTTTTGGCTCTGATTCTATTGAGAGTGCTATTAAATCGGCTCAGGTTTTTACTGGTAAGAAAAAAATCATAGCTTTTAAAAAGGCTTATCATGGTGGGACTTGTTTGTCTTTGGCTAGTAGTGGCTTTGAGGGGTTAAAAAATAATCTTCACCTTCCAGATTATTTTTTTCATTTAGATTATCCAGATTCAGATTTGTATGAATCAACTTTAATTGCAATTGAGGAACTTTTAAAAAGCGGTGAAATTGCAGCTCTTTTAATGGAAACTATTTTGGGTGATGGAGGAGTTATTTATCCTGCGTTAGATTTTTATAAGCAAATAAAAAGTTTGTTAGAAAGATATGGAGCTCTTTTGATTTTCGATGAAATTCAATCTGGTATGGGAAGAACGGGTAAATTTTGGTCTTATGAACATTTTAATATTGTTCCTGATCTTTTTTGTACTGCTAAAGGTTTAGGTGGTGGATATGTACCTTTGAGTGCATGCATTGGAAGAGGAGATGTTATTGATGCAATGAATAATTGTCAGAATGCGTTTACATTTTCTTCTCATGCCGCGAGTTGTGCTGTTGGATTACGAGTTATTCAAGCTATATATGAAGAAAAAGTTTTAGATAATGTGATTGCTGCTAGTAAAATAATTTGTGAAGAATTTGAAGCATTAAAAGATTGTGATTTGGTCGAAGGCGTTAGGGGTGAAGGTTTAATGTTAGGTCTGGCACTTAAAAGCGAAAAATCTTTGGGTCCTTACATTGGAAAAATTTGTTTAAAAAATGGGGTTTATGTTGGGTATTATGGAGCAAATAATAATGTGATTCGTATTCATCCTGCTTTAACAGTTAGTGAGGAAAGTGCTAGAGAAGGAGCTAGAAGGGTTGTGAAAAGTGTTTTGGAGTTTGCTTCTGATCCTCAAAAATATTTAGCAGATGGTAATTTTAAATCTTTTTTTACTGAATAAATTATGCAAAATTCTCCAATTAGTTATATAGACTTTGTGAATGATATATCGCAGCATGGAGGGGAAATTTCGTTGGTTGAAATTGAAAATGATGTTACTAATCTAGACGATTTATCAAAATCTTTGAATTGTAAAATTGATGATCTTTATAAAACTGTTTGTTTGAATTATAAAATTGAAGGTGTAAGAAATTTAATTGCTGTAATTGTTCCTGCAGTTGCAAAAGTGGATTTGAATAAAGTGGAAAATTGTTTGGAGAATATTGTTGGAGTTAGAGTTAAATTAAAGGCTGCACAGCCTGATTTTATTTTGTCGGAAACAGGTTTTATTCCTGGAGGAATTCCACCAGTTGGATTTCAATGTAAAAGGTTTGTTGATACTTCTATTTTTGAAAAAAATATTGTTTATGCTGGTGGTGGTAATAATCTTAGAGCGTATACTGCTTTTTCGCCAACAGTTTTGGAACAGGTTTATCCTGATATTTTGAAGGGAGATTTTATTGTTTCTTAATTGACATTTTTTAAAGGTAGGTGGTAATTTATTGCCTTATTTTGATAAACTTTGTTTTTTTAATGAGTTTGAATAAATATGTTGATAGAATTGCTTCTACGGTAAAAGGCAATAATGAAAAAGTTGGTGATCATATAGATTTGTTTAGGCAAGTTATTGGAGCCGTGTTGGATGATGCTCAATTAAAAAAGAATTTTGATGGTGCAGCTATTAGATATGCAGCTATGTGTGGAGAGATTACAAATAGGGTTATGGCTGTATTAGGTGGTTCTGAATTTGTAGACTTATTGGCTATCGGTGATGTTAATATGCCTGCTTTTGCTGTAGAAGTTGCAGATCAAATTGTTAATGATTCTTATAGATATCATGATCAGTTATCTAAAGATTTTGGACGTGGTTATGATTTAACATCTCAGGGGGCAGAAGCGGCAAGAAGCTCGTTTTTTGACTATGCTGATAAGTATTATGGTTTTTCTGCTGTTCATGGTCTTAAAGAAAAGATGGTTGAAAACTCTACAATTGTTGGAGGTGGAATGAGAGGGTTAGATGATATTGCTACTGCGATGATAAGAAATGCTGACAAATTAGGTTTAAAAAATAGATTTATTAGCCCAGATAATAGTTTTGGTACTTGGCATTCCATTGTTAATTTAAGAACTCATGGTGGACATAGTGTTCATACTTTAAAAACAGGTCAGGATAATTTTTTGCATCTTTCTGCTACTAATATTGATAAGTTTTATGATGGAGTGGAAACTCCTATGGAAACGGTTCAAGATGTTTGGTGTATTACGCCCGTTGGTAATCCATCAGGAACTTTTATGTCTGGCGATCAATTAGCATCTACTTGTGAAGCTATTGTGAATAGAAATCCTAATGCTATTATTTTGCTTGATTCTACTTATGTACGATTGTTGAGCCCAGGTAGATCTAAAGCGTTAGTGGAGGGTGTTTTAAGCAACCCTTCTGTTATTGATAGAGTAGTTTTTCTTGATAGCTTTTCAAAAACTCATGGTTTTTGTGGTGAAAGAATAGGTTTGTATTTTGCAGCGAATAAGGAAGTTTTTGATCCTATTCAAACTGTAAATATGACTCTTTCTGCTGGTAATGGTCGTTATAAAGACGCTTTAGTAATGGCAATTTGTAATTCTAGTGAGGAAAGAGAATTAATTTTGCAAGAAGTACATGATTTTTGGATGAAGGAAAGAAAGGGCCTTTTTGATAAACTTATTACTTCTGGATCTTTTGGCCATTTGTTTGATGAGCAACAACTTCATGTTGTTGATGAGCAGATGGATGAACCAGGATTGTATTTATTTTTGAAATTAAAAGAAGGTGTGACTGGCTTGGATGTTTTGAAAGAAACTCATTGTCTTGGTGTTGAAACTAAAATGGGGGACGGCAATTATATTAGATTTGCGGTTGGAAAGATTAGTGAACCTAGATTTTCTCAGAAATAGATGTTTTTGTTTTGAACTTTTGGTTAGTTTTGTTAGAGTTTGTTCATGAATTTTAAGAAAGCCTTATTTGCAGCGGTAGTACTTTGTTTGGTCCTTTTTGGTTTGTATTTTTATTTTAGTGAAGGTGGAGAAAATGCTAGTGATTCAGGAAAAGCTAGTGTTTTGGATTTTGGTAAAAAGGGGTTGGTGGAAATTTTTGGTGATTTGATGATTGGAGGTTCTGGTTCTTTTGATATTAATTTAAAGGGTGAAGGAGACAGAGTTTGGCTGCAAAAAAGAGTTAATTTTGCTAATGTTTTAGGATATTGGGAGGGGCCTTATAAAGGATTTAAAGGATTGGAAGCTTTTGAGGGAGAGCAGGCGGCTTTTGTGGTTTCTGATGTTGGTCAAAAGTATCCGGGGGCGGTTTTTTATTTGGATGTTTCTTCTGATCTTGGGGCTGGAAAAGATTTGTCTGAGTTTCTTGGAGATTTTGTAAAAGATTTTTTGGTTAGTTTTGGTTTTAATGAAGATTCTTTAAATGAAAAAGTGGTCATTGTGAGAGGGTTTGGAATGAAAAAAATGACAATTGATTGGAGTAAAGTTGGTGAAGCTAGTTTGGTTTTAGGCGCTTCGGAATTGAGTGATTTGATAGGTGAAAATTTACAATTTTACTATGGAATTTCTGATGATGGGGTGCTTATTTTGGCTATTTATCCGCATTTTGAAGATGTTTATGGTGAGGGTAAGGGTGTGAATGTTGGAAGTGAAGTATTTGTGTTGGTTAAGGGTATGGAGCTGTATGCAAATTTAAATGGTTTAGATGGTTGGAAACTTTTGGGAGATTATTTGAATAGTGTTTTAGATAAGTTAAAAGATAAGAAAGTTGTTGAATTGGAGGGGGATTATGATGAATCTTCGGGTATGTTTAGAGGGGCTGTGAAAGATGGCCTTCTTGATTTGTAATGCTATTTTTGCTTTAATTAAGTCATTATTAATTTACTTTATTTCCTATGAAGAAATTTATTGCTTTAGGTGCTTTGAGTGCACTTTTCCTTGTGGCTTGTGCCAGCGCTTTTAAGACTGGTGATACTGTGTGGGCTGAATGGTCTACTGATTCTTGGTGGCATGGTTCTGTTGATGAAAGTTGTGAAAAAGATGCTAAGAAAGGATGGCATGTTACTTTTGATGACGGTGACCAAGGTTGTTATGTAGCTGGTGAAATTTTCCACGATGCTACACCTGCATCTCCTCTAGCTGTTGGTGCTCAGGTTCTTGCTTTCTGGACAGATACTCACTATTACTCTGCTGAAATTATTGAAGTAACAGAAACTGGTTATAAAGTTAAGTTTACTGATGGGGTAGAGAAAGAAGTAACATTTGAACAAGTTGTTGCTAGATAATTTTTGATCATGAAAAAGCCTTACTATTTAAATGGTAGGGCTTTTTTAGTTTATACAGTTGCAAAGTTTTGCGCATTTTTTGCAACCATTTAAAGAACATTTTGAATGTTTTTTCATTTCCTTTTCAAGTTCTGTGAGGATTTTGGGATTACTTTCAATTGCTTTGAGCATTTGTAAAAGACGTGTTGAAGTTTCCGGACTTATGAGATGTTCGATTTTACATGCGTCTATTTCTGCTTTGTCTTCGCTGATGTTTAAAACCTTTGTTAAAAAATTTTGAAAAATCAAATCAGTATGTTTGATTTGAGTTGCGTATTCTTCTCCTGATTTTGATAGAGAGAGATGTTTGTTTTCGTCTTCAAGTATAAGCTTCTTTTTGAGTAGAGGTTTTAGTGAAGTGGAAAGTGAACCTTTTGAAATTTTTAATTTGTTTGCCACATCTGAAAGGCGAGCATATCCTTGTTTTTCATGAAGTTCATGAATTGTCATTAGGTAATGTGCCCAAGAGTGAGTGAGATCGTTTTTTGCGAATTCTTTCCATGTTTGTATTTTCATTTTTTAATTATACAAAGGAATCTCTTTCTGGTAAAGAAAGTTTTGTATATAAAACTTGCATTTTATATTTAAAACTATAAAATGTGCTTATTATGTTTGCAGCACTGATTATTACATTAAGGGAGACTCTGGAGGTAGCACTTGTTGTTGGTATTGTTTTGGCTTATCTCAAAAAAACTATTAATGGCAAGCATCAGTCCTTTGTGTGGGGTGGTCTTTTCGCTGGTGTTGTTGTAAGCGCTTTGATTGCTTATGTTTTTGAGAAATATTTTGGTGGGTTTGAAGGTACGGCTGAGCAAATTTATGAAGGGGTAGCGATGTTTACAGCTGCAGCACTTTTGAGTTGGATGATTTTATGGATGCTTGAGCAAAGAAGAAAGATTAAAGAAGAATTAGAAAAAAAGGTTTCTGTTCATATAGAAAAGGATCATCCTATTGGTCTTTTAAGTTTGGTTTTTGTTTCTACTTTGAGAGAGGGGGTGGAAACAAGTATTTTTTTGAAGGCGGCGATTTTGAGTGGTGGAAGTGATGGTACTGTTTTGGGAGCAGTGTCCGGGATTTTAATTGCTTTGGCAGTTTCTTATGTTTTGTTTAAGGGTTTTGCAAGAGTCCCATTGAAGACATTTTTTACTATTACTAGTGTAATTTTAATCTTGTTTGCAGCTGGTCTTTTTGCTCATGGTATACATGAATTTCAGGAAGCTGGTGTGTTTCCTATTTATATTGAACATCTTTGGGATATAAATAACTTCCTAGATGAGAATGGTAGTTTTGGAGGTGTTATGAAGGGCGTTTTTGGTTATAATGGCAATCCTTCACTTTTGGAGGTTGTGGGATATTTTGGGTATTTGGTTTTGATTGCTTTTTACTCTTTTTTGAGAAAAAAATAATATTACATTCCAAAAAGTAGATCTCGGATGTCTTGATCGATTCTTTCGTGTGTCCACATTGGTTCCCATACTATGTCTACACGGGCGTCTTTTACGTTTTCTGCTTGGGTGATCATGATGTCGTGTACTTGTTGTACTAAAATTTCTCCTACAGGGCAGGCTGGACTAGTTAAGGTCATCTTTACTACTGCGAGTCCTTCATTGTCGATTTCTACATCGTAAATCAAGCCCATGTCTACAATACCGATGCCAACTTCCGGGTCGATGATATTGTTTAATAGTTGCCAATAACTTTCTGTTTGTTGTTCACGGGGAACTGGGAATTCTTTAGGCATGTTTATGGAGGATTATTGCTTTTTTAATTGTTGAAAGGCCGAGTAGGGCACATTTAATGCGGCCTGGGCTAATTTCTATTCCAAGCATGTTTATTATGTCTGGGGTGTCCATGGCTTTTATTTCTTCGATGGTTTTTCCGATGATTTCTTCTGTTAGCATTGAGGTTGTTGCTTGGCTTATTGCGCAGCCTATGCCGTCAAAATTTGCTTTTGTGATTTTGTTGTCTTCAATTTTTAGTTGAATGGAAATTTTGTCACCACAGCTTGGGTTGTATTCTTCGGAATAAGCATTGGCATCTTTAAGTGGCCCTTTGTTGCGAGGGTTTTTGTAGTAGTCGAGAATTATTTCTGAGTATAAATCCATTTTATTTAAAAATTTTAATGGTTTCTTTTAGGGCTTTTTCTGCTTGTTCCACGTCTTCCTTGTTGTTGTAAATGTAAAAACTCATGCGTGCTAGAGATGGAATTTTGAGTCGTTCTATTAATGGATGTGCGCAGTGTTTTCCTGATCTAATTGCTACTCCGTATTCGTTGAAAATGCTGGCGATGTCGTGAGGATGGATTCCTTCTATGGTGAAAGATACAACTCCACCTCCGTTTTCTGGATGGAAAATTTTTACTTCTTTGTGTTTTGAAAATAGCTCGATTGCATAGTCTGTAAGTTCTTTTTCGTGCTTTTGAATGTTTTCCATTCCAATCTCTTCCAAATATTCTATGGCAGATTTGAAGGCGATAGTTTCTGCAATATTTGGAGTACCGGCTTCGAATTTATCTGGTAGTCCTGTGTAGCTTGTTTCTTGTTGTGTTACATGTAAAACCATTCCGCCACCAAATAAAAATGGAGGCATTTCATTGAGTAATTCTTCTTTTCCGTAGAGAGCTCCTGAACCAGTTGGTCCTAACATTTTGTGACCTGAGATTGTGAAAAAATCGCAGTTTAATTCTTGGAGATCTATTTTTGTATGAGCTGCTAATTGGGCTCCGTCTATTAAAACTTTTGAGTTAAATTTGTGGGCAAGTTCTATGATTTTTTTAATGTTTGGAATTGTTCCGGTAACATTAGACATTCCGGTTACTGCTACAAGTTTGGTTTTTTCTGATAAAAGTTTTTCGTAAATTTCCATATCTAGATTGAGATCTTCTTTGATTGGAATAACTTTTAAAGTTGCTTTTTTGCGTTTGCAAAGCTCTTGCCATGGAATTAAATTTGCATGGTGTTCAAGTTCTGAAACAATTATTTCATCTCCTTCATGGATGTTTTTTTCGCCAAAAGTGTAGGCAACTAAATTTATTGCTTCTGTAGTGTTGCGAGTGAAAATGATTTCGTGTGCTAGTTTTGCGTTGAGAAATTTTTGTAATGTTACGCGTGCAGATTCATAAAGTGTTGTAGATTCTTCCGAAAGCGTATGAATTCCTCGGTGAATATTGCTGTTATTGTTTTCGTAATAATCTGTGAGAGCTTGAATAACTTTGTGGGGTTTTTGTGTTGTGGATGCGTTATCTAGGTATGCTAATCTTTTGCCGTTTATTTTACGGTCAAGGATTTTAAACTGTTTGCGAATTTCTTCTACATTTAACATACTGAATTTTCTATTTTTTCTGTGAGTAATTCACGGATTTCTTCACTTGGTATTTTTTCTAATTCTGTTTGCATAAAACCTTTTACTAACATGTCTTTAGCTTCTTTCTTATTTATACCACGACTTTGTAGGTAGAATAAAAGTTCTTCGTCTACTCTTCCCATTGTTGCGGCGTGGCCGGCTGCTACATCGTCGGCCTCGATTTCTAGTGATGGGGTGGTGTTTGTTTTGGCATTTGGCGAAAGCATGAGCGTGTGGTGGGCTAGGTAGCTGTCTGTTTGTTGGGCTTGTGGATTGATTTTTAGCATTCCTGTGTAGTCGACTTTTGATTTGTCGTACTGCACCGCTCTTACATAATAGTAGGCGTTGGTGTTAGTGGTTGTGTGATTTGAAAGCGTTTCAAAGGGGAAGGTGTCGTTTTCCTTTGCTATGATGAAGGCAATAAAATTTAGTGTGGAATTTTTTCCTTCTAAGTTGAATGTGATTTTTTTGTTTTCTTTCCATCCTTTTTCTAAGTAGGCGATAAAGGTGATATCACAGTTTTCTTTGATGTGAATATTTGAGTTTTCTAAATTATCGGTAATTAAAATTTGGCTGGAATTTGAGTCCAGCGTTAGATTTTCTGTTAGTTGAACGAATTGTGGTAGATCTCTTATTTCCATATTTTTATCCTACTGAGCCTGTCATTTCTAGCTCTAGTAGTCTGTTTAATTCCAATGCGTATTCCATTGGTAGTTGTTTGATAATCGGGTTTGCAAAGCCGTTTACAATTGCCGAGGCCGCTTCTTCTTCTGTAAGTCCGCGACTTTGAAGGTAAAACATTTGCTCTTCACCAATTTTTGCGACTGTGGCTTCGTGGGCAATTGTTACATCTTCTTCTTCGATTTTCATGATTGGGTAGGTGTCGGAGCGCGAGTGCTCATCGAGCAGGAGCGCGTCACAAGAAACATGGCTTTTAATATTTTTTGCGCCCTTGTTAACTTTTAGAAGGCCTCTATATGTTGAGCGCCCTTGTCCTTTTGAAATAGATTTTGACACTATTTTAGAGCTTGTGTTAGAGGCGGCGTGGATTATTTTTGCGCCCGCGTCTTGGTGTTGGTGTTGGCCTGCAAAGGCCAAAGATTGTACTTCTCCGCGGGCGCCTTCGCCCATCAAGAAGATGGCTGGATATTTCATTGTTACTTTTGAACCTATGTTGCAGTCTAGCCAAAACATCTCGGCGTTTTCATGAGCATGTGCACGCTTTGTAACAAGGTTATAAACATTTGATGACCAATTTTGAAGTGTAGTGTATTGAACGCGTGCGTCTTTTTTAACGATAATTTCTACAACAGCTGAGTGAAGAGAATCTGTGCTGTAGGTTGGAGCTGTACAACCTTCTACGTAGTGGACTGATGAGCCTTCGTCGGCAATAATAAGAGTTCTTTCGAATTGTCCCATGTTTTCTGCGTTGATGCGGAAGTAGGCTTGAAGGGGGAGTTCTATGTGCACACCTTTTGGTACATAAATGAAAGACCCTCCAGACCATACTGCTGCGTTTAAGGCGGCGAATTTATTGTCTGTTGCTGGGATTATTGTGCCAAAATATTCTTTAAAATATTCTGGATATTTTTGTAAGGCGATATCGGTAGATTCAAAAATTACTCCTTTTTCTTCTAAGGATTTTTGCAATGAATGATATACAACTTCAGATTCGAATTGTGCCCCTGTTCCGGCTAAAAATTTTCTTTCTGCTTCCGGTATTCCAAGTTTTTCGAAAGTGTCTTTAATTTCTTCTGGCACATCTTCCCAATTTGTTTTTTCTTTGTCTTGAGGTTTTATGTAGTAGTGGATTTTGTCGAAATCTATGCCAGAAAGATCTCCACCCCATTTTGGCATTTCTTTTTTTAGGAAAATTTCGTAGGCCTTGAGTCTGTATTCTAGCATCCATTCTGGCTCATTTTTCATTTGCGAAATTTGGATAATCAATTCACGATTGAGTCCTGCTGGAGCCTTAAAAATGCTATCTGTTTTAGTTTTAAAACCAAATTTATAGTCTTTGAGGGTGTCGTTGATTAAATTGTGAGTTGATACTGGTACTGCCATATTTAGTTTATGTATTGTTCGTAACCGTTTTCTTCAAGTTCAAGTGCTAGCTCTTTTCCTCCGGATTTTACAATCTTTCCTTTTGCCATTACATGAACATGGTGAGGAGTGATGTAATTTAAAATTCTTTGGTAATGGGTGATTAGTAAAACTCCCATACCGTTTTTTTCGTGAGCATCTTGAATTCCATTTGAAACTATTTTGAGTGCGTCTATATCAAGGCCGGAATCGATTTCATCTAGCATGGCTAATTTTGGTTTTAATGTAGCCATTTGCATAATTTCTGCTCTTTTCTTTTCACCTCCAGAAGAACCTTCGTTTACAGGTTTTGTAATGAAACTTTGATCCATTTTTAAAAGCTCTGCATTTTCTCTTAGTGTTTTCATAAATTCTCCCGGTCTTACTAATTCTGTATCGTTTGCTTTGTTGTTTGCGTTTTTAGCTAGTCTTAGAAAATTGCCAAGAGTAACTCCTTCGATCTCTAATGGGTGTTGAAACCCTAAAAACATTCCCAGATTTGCTCTTTCGTTTGGGTCTAGTTCAAGAATGTCTACACCATTAAATTTAGCATTTCCTTCTGTAACTTCGTATTTTGGGTGACCCATTAAAACTTTGCAGAGAGTGCTTTTTCCAGAACCGTTTGGCCCCATGATTACATGAATTTCGCCTTCAAGAAGAGTAAGGTTAACTCCATTTAGGATTTTTTTACCTTCAACTTCAGCATGTAAATTTTCTATTTCGAGGATGTTTGACATCTTTATTTTAGGTTATTCCGTAGATAGGAATGTATCTAAAATGGAGAATTTTGTCAATTTGTAAGCCTCAATTATTTGATTCTCAAAGTGCTGAGAATTTTGTTTTTAAATCTGTCGATTAATCCGTTAGCACTTTCGTGTTTTGCATTAATTTTGTTTTGGGCAGCATTTTCCCACCCTGAAGCTTTTTCTGAAATTTTTCTAAATGGTATTCCAGCGTAGTCACAGGCAATAAGCACTACACGGCTAATAAACGAAGGGCCAGCATTCCATAATTGATAAGCTGTATTACTTGCAAATGCTATTGGGCTTAAAACAGTTTGTACTGCTAAATTTGTTGTTGCTCTTATTACATTAGTGACTCCCTTAGCGGTTTCTGCAAATGGCTCAAGAGTTTTTTTCACAAGATCCTGGATAGGGTGTTGTATTCCTTTTGCTGCTTGTGAGCTGTTTAATGCATTGTGGGCTGAAGCTGCTGCTACATCAAAATTTACACTTGAAACCTCTGCAGGTGTTGCAAGTGGCTTAAATAACACTAATCTCTTTTTAATTGAATCCAGCATTTTTTATAGTTAATAGCTTGTTATTATTAACTATTTTTAAACTTTTGTCAACTATTTATCCGGAGGGATATTGTAGTAATCGAATAGGTATTCTGCAATTTTACTGAAAGTTGGGGCAGCTGTAGCGGATCCCCATTCACTGGCTTTAGGGTGATCGAATTTTACAAGCACAACAAATTTTGGATCGTTTACAGGGCCAAACCCTGCAAAAGTTGCAATAGTTGTTCCTTTTCCACTTAGGGCTTTACCGTTTTTGTATGTTTGAGATGTTCCTGTTTTTCCTGCTACTAAATGTCCTGGAACTTGAGCGCGATTTGCTACTCCTACTTCTGTGGAACTTGTGAGCATAGCTATCATTTTGTCTGATGTGTCTTCGGAAATTACTCGACGTATTTCGTGTGGTTCAGTTTTTGTGACTGTTTTGTCATCATGGCGTACTTCGTCAACAATGTAGGGCCTCATTAATATTCCTCCATTAGCTATTGCAGAATATGCGTTGGCAAGCTGTATCATTGTAACTGTGAGACCTTGTCCAAAGGCATGAGTAGCAAGTTCTGATTCTGTCCAGTTATCAAAATATTCTATTTTTCCTGCTACTTCTGTTTCAAATTCTATGTCTGTACGATCTAAAAAGCCGAATTTTTCTAGATAGTTATAAAATAATGCTGCACCAATTTTTTTTGCGATGAAAGTCATACCTGTGTTTAGGGATTTTCCTAAGACTGTTGTCATATTAATTAACCCGTAGTATCCCTCTGAGTTTTTGATTTCGAAATCAAATTCTCCGGTGTAAACATTTTTATCTACACCAATTGGCCCCACATCGTTGAATGTGGTATTTGGCGTAATATCTCCGTCGTCTATTCCAATTGCCATTACGATTGATTTAAATACGGATCCTGGCTCATAAGGCCAAGATACTATTTTGTTGTGATACACTTCTGGACCATAATAGTTTTCATATCTAAAATAGTGCACATTATCGTTTTCATCTTTTTCGGCAAAAACCATGTATTTATCTAGTGTGATGGCGTTTTTGTAGAAGTAGTAAATATCTGGCTGCTTTGTTGGGTATAGAGATTTGATTTCTTCTTCGTTGAATTTTACTTCTACTTTTTTAAATACTTTGCCGTATTCGTTTGGGTCGTAACTAGGGTAGTGAGCCATTGCTGTAATTGATCCTGTTTGTGGATTCATAATAATTATTTGTCCACTATCGGCTTGGTATTCTTTTACTGCACTTTCTAGGATTGTTTCTACTTTTAGTTGTATTGATCTGTCTGTGGTGAGGACAATATCATCACCATCAATGGCTTTTTCTAAATAACTTTCACCTACGGTAATTTGTCTTCCAATTGAATCACGCTTTGTTTGTAGTTTTCCAGCAACTCCTTCCAGTTCTTTATTAAATGTACTTTCTATTCCGTATTGGCCTATGTTTGCATGATTTACATAGCCTATGATATTAGCAGCTAGTGTTTTTTCTGGATAAAAACGGAAATATTCTTCTTGAAATCCTAGGCCTTTGAACATTTCATCTTTATCTTCTTTCATTAATTTTTGAATTGCCTCTGTGGTTTGAAATGAAAGTTTTCTTTGTAAAATTACATAACGATTTTCTCCTTTTAGGATGGTTGCAAGTTTTGTGCTTGGTATTTCTACGTAGTCGGCTATTTTTTCTGCAACACTTTTAGGATTCGCAATTTGAGGTGGATATGCGTAAACTTTGTTTTCTATAACTTCTATTCCAGTAACTCCAAGGTTTGAAAGTTGTTTTAATTTTTCTTCGTTTTCATAAGTTCCGAGTAAAATCTCTTGTCTTCTTTTTGCACCTATTTTTTCTGATATATTTTTTTTGAATTGTTTTTCTAGTTCTGTATCAGTGAGAGGTTTTAGCATTTCTTCTTTTTCTTCCTCAGTTGCAGTAGCTGGTATTTTTCTTGAAAGTTTTTCTATACGCTCATTATCTGCTGCTCTTTCATTTTCGATATTAAAGAGCAAGGGGGATATTTTGGCACTAATGTAGTCTGGATCTTTAATTAGACTTGGATCTGCATAAAGAAGGTTAAGTGTGGTGTTTGTTGCTAATAAAAATTCTTCATTTGAATGATAATCTTTAATCATAATTTCACCTCTTTGAGCAGGAAGTTCTACAAGTCCGTACTGTTCTCTTGTGGCGATGTTTTGATAATGCTCGTTTGCTATAACTTGAAGTTGAAAGAGCCTAGCAATGATTATAAATGTAATAAAAGCGCTTCCTACTGTTAGGAAAATGGTTTTGTCGATATTTATTTTGGATCTTCTATTACGCATGGGACTGTATTATATCTGAATAGTTGGGAAAAATTTAGGAGATTTTTGAAAAAATTTGATGTTTTGTTGTGGGCTTGTGATATAATCCCGCCGATGTTTAAAAAGTTTGCTATGGATGATGGTTTAAATTTGTTTTCTTGGGGAAAATGGTTAAGAGTTTTGGCATTTGGTTTAGTGATGACGGCTTTGGTGGTTTTTATTTATATTGAAGTGAGTGATTCTTTTGTATCCTTTTTCTTTTCTGAAGCGCGTTCAGTAATTTTATTGAAAGCTGGATTTCTTTTATTAATTGAATTTGTTGTTATCCTATTGCCTTTGGCGACTGTTTGTAAGAAATATTTTTTTGAAAAAAAACATGTTCTTTTGCTTTTGTTTGCTTTAGCTTTGCTAATTTTTGTTGTTAGTTTTCGATTGGGGAATGCGGTTTGGTATGAAAACGCAATTCTTATTGGAATACTTTATCTAGTTACTATTCCTTTGTATTTTATTGCTAGCTTTGTTGCTTCAAAATTGTCGAATTTAATTAAATATCTTTCTTGGTTTGGATTTTTTGTTTTGATAGTTTCTCTTGGCTGGCAGGTTTATGCTCATTTTAGTCCGCAACTTTCTGGGATTATTGGTTATGGAGATGGTAATAGTATTGCGACGGATGGAGGATATTTGAATATTATTTTTAACAGAGGGGTTTCCATGGATGAAATTGAAACATCTTTAGCTAAATATGAATGTGTTTTTGGGGATGGGGTTACTATTGATTTAGGTATTGGAGGTCATGATTTTTCTTGTGTATTTGATAATAATGGATGTGTTTTTGAAAATTTTATTGATGATTTTGATGGCTATTTTGCTTGTGTATCACCACACTCTAATAATTTGAATGTGATTTTGAATGAGTTAGATGCTATGTCTAATGTATCTAGTGTTACTTTTGCACCCGTTTTAAATTAATTAAAAAAATTATGTATAAAAAGAAAAAATTAAAAAGTGGACTGAGACTTGTAACTCAACACCTTGAAGGAACTAAAGCTGTAACGGTTTTGGTGCTTGCGGGGGCGGGTAGTAGATATGAAACAGAAGATCTTCGTGGAATTTCTCACTTTTTGGAGCATATGTTTTTCAAGGGAGCTGAGCGTTATAAAAATACTAAAGAAGTTTCTGAGGCAATTGATTCTGTAGGGGGTGAATTTAATGCTTTTACTGCTAAAGAATATGCTGGATATTATGTAAAGGTGGCTAGTGAGCAGGTAGACATAGCTTGTGATGTACTTTCAGACATGCTCCTTAATGCCAAATTTGCTCAAGAAGAAATTGAAAAGGAGAGAGGAGTGATTTTGGAAGAATATAATATGTATCAAGATACTCCAATGTATCAAATTGGTTGGAATTTTGAGCAATTGTTATATGGTGACCAACCTTTGGGTTGGGATCAAATTGGTACTAAGGAATTAATAAAATCTGTGAATCATGAAGATTTTGTAAAATATAATAGTGAACTTTATACTTCTGATAATTTAGTGTTAGCAATTGTTGGCAATGTTACGGAGGCGCGCGCCGAAGAACTTGCTGAAAAATATTTTCAAATGCCCGCTAGTCGGCGCGCGTATGATTTTAAGGCAATTGATAATGCTGTCTCTGGTGGAAGAGTTCATTTAACAGAAAAGAAAACAGAACAAGCTCATGTGGCAATCGGGTATCCAGCTTATAGTGCAAACCATCCTGATCATTTAGCTAAGAAAATTTTGTCAGTGGTTTTAGGTGGTAATATGAGCAGTAGAATGTTTTTAGGAGTGCGTGAAGCAAAGGGTCTGTCTTATTATATTCACACAACAACTGATAATTACACAGATGCCGGTGCTCTTGTAACAATGGCTGGTGTAGATTTAACTCGTATAGACGAGGCAATTGAAGGAATTATTGAGCAGTATGAGATTGTTCGTAAAGAAGGTGTGCCTGCTGATGAGGTGGAAAAGGCTAAATCTTACTTGAAAGGTAAGATGGTTTTGAATCTTGAAGATAGTGAAGAATTTGCTCACTTTTTGGCAAAATATGAACTCCTTTTTGGAGGCTGCACTAGTCTTGAGGAAGTAATGGATAAGATTGATGGAGTAACTGCAGAAGATGTTTCTCGTGTTGCCGCTGACATTCTAAAGCCCGATTTAATGAAGATTGCGGTTATTGGGCCTTATGATGATGCAAGTAGATTTGAGAAGTTGATGTGATGGCGGTTTTGGTGTGCAGATTATGCAATGTTTTGGTAGAAATGGCGAGGATATCCCCGGGGATGGGATTTTTTGGTTTGTGATGGATTTTGGAGATTTTTTTCGTGGGGAAATGTGGGCGAAGTTAGATTTTTTGAGTTTTTTGATGGAAGTATGTGGGGGCGCGCGTCAGAGGGTTTTTATGGTGTTTTAGAGGGCTATTTCTCAGCGTTAAAATCTATGGATTTTTGGCTTTCTGCTGCGGATTTTGGCTTGATTTTTTTAGGGAATTTTGCTAATGTTTAGGGCACTTCATAACCTAAAATTTTATGACAAATAGAGAGATTCATGTGAGGTTTTGTGAGCTTGGAAAGTCTCACA
>PFDP01000013.1:0-37318 GCA_002772535.1 Candidatus Peregrinibacteria bacterium CG10_big_fil_rev_8_21_14_0_10_36_19
ATGAAGTGCCCTAAACATTAGCAAAATTCATCAGAAAAATCAAGCCAAAATCCGCAGCAGAAAGCCAAAAATCCATAGTTTTTAACGCTGAGAAATAGCCCCCTGAAACACCATAAAATCCCTCTGACGCGCGCCCCCACTTACTTCCATCACAAAACTCAAAAAATCCAACTTCGCCCACATTTCCCCACGAAAAAAATCGCCAAATTTCCATCCCCGGGGATATATTAGGCATTTCCTATATAATTATTATATAATCATACTTGCGAAAATTCAGCCCAAATCTACACGGATCGTTCCGCTTCTTCCCACTCCCCACCAATCAATCTTGACCTTATCCACCTTCTCCACTAAAATCCCTTCAAAGCAAGTTCATTAAAGTCAAATGGCCAATAACGAATACATAAAATCTTCGAGGAAAACTCACATTAAGAAGGTTTTGGTATTGGGGAGTGGCGCTCTTAAAATTGGACAGGCCGGAGAGTTTGATTACTCTGGATCACAAGGTATTAAAGCCCTAAAAGAAGAGGGAATTGAAACGGTTTTGGTTAATCCAAACATTGCAACAATTCAAACTTCTAAAGGTCTGGCAGATAAAATTTACTTCCTTCCGGTTAATGCATATTTCGTAGAAAAAATTATTGAAAAAGAAAAGCCTGATGGAATTTTCTTATCTTTTGGTGGTCAAACTGCACTAAATTGCGGAGTGGAGCTTTATGAAAAAGGAATTTTAGAAAAAAATAATGTAGAGGTTTTGGGAACGCCTGTGGTGGCAATTCAAAAAACTGAAGATAGAGATCTTTTTAACAAAGAGCTTAATAAAATAAATGTAAATGTTCCAAGAAGCAGAGCCTGCAATAACAGAGCAGAAGCTATTGAAGCAGCAAAAGAAATTGGATTTCCATTAATGATCAGAGCAGCCTTTGCCCTTGGAGGAATGGGAAGTGGGTTTGCATATGACGAAAAACAACTAGAAAAAATGTTGGAAAATGCTTTTGCATATAGTCCGCAAGTTTTAGTAGAAGAAAACCTTAAAGGATGGAAAGAAGTAGAATATGAAGTGGTGCGAGATGCTTACGATAACTGTGTTACGGTTTGTAACATGGAAAATTTTGATCCACTAGGAATTCATACGGGTGAAAGCATAGTGGTTGCACCTTCTCAAACACTTACAAACAGTGAATATCACAAACTTAGAGAGATAGGAATTAAAGTAATCAGGCACCTTGGAATAGTTGGAGAATGTAATATTCAATATGCTCTTGATCCTCACTCAGAGGAATATAGAGTAATTGAGGTAAACGCTAGGCTTTCAAGATCTTCGGCGTTAGCTTCAAAAGCAACTGGGTATCCACTAGCACATGTGGCAGCAAAACTGGCCTTAGGGTACAGCCTGCCGGAACTTAAAAATGCAGTTACACAAACCACAACAGCGTGTTTTGAGCCAGCACTAGATTACCTAGCCCTAAAAATACCACGCTGGGATTTGAACAAGTTTAGAATGGTTAACAAAGAAATCACCAGCGAAATGAAATCTGTTGGCGAAATTATGGCTTTAGGAAGAAGTTTTGAAGAGGTTATTCAAAAGGGACTTAGAATGTTGCAAGTTGGTCTACATGGTCTTGTGGCAAATGAAGATGTAAAAATTGAAAGTGAAAAATTTGCACAAGAAATTTCAAAGCCTACTCCAAAAAGAATTTTGGTTGTGGCAGAAGCTCTAAAACAAGGAATGAGCGTAGATGAAATTGCTCAGCTTTCAGGAATTGATCACTGGTTTCTCGATAAGCTAAATAATATCGTGAAGATGAGTGAAGAAATTAAAGAAAAAAACGAAATAGATAAGGAATTAATGGACCGAGCTAAAAAATCTGGTTTTTCCGATAAACAAATCGGTTTTTTAAGAAACAAAGAAGAAATTGAAATTAGAGAACAAAGAAAAGAATTGGGAGTACTTCCTTCAATAAAACAAATAGACACAATGGCTGCCGAGTATCCAGCTAGCACAAATTATCTTTACATGACATATCATGGCTCTGGCCACGATGTTGAACCTGGCAAAAAGAAAAAAGTAATGGTTTTAGGATCGGGAGCTTATTGTATTGGATCAAGTGTTGAATTTGATTGGTGTTGTGTAAATGCTGTTAATACAGCCTCAAATGAAGGTTATGAGACTGTGATGATAAATTATAATCCAGAAACTGTTTCGACTGATTACGACATCTGTGATAAACTTTACTTCGATGAATTATCTTTAGAAAGAGTTCTAGATATTTACGAGTTTGAAGGTGAAAATGTGGAAGGAGTAGTGGTTTCAACGGGCGGCCAGGTCCCGAATAACCTGGCTCTAAAACTACATAAAAGGGGAGTTAAGATTCTGGGAACTAGTCCAGAAAATATCGATAGAGCAGAGAATAGACATATGTTCTCTGAAATGTTGGATAAGTTAGGAGTTGATCAACCTCAATGGAAAGAGTTGATTGATATTGAAGATATTTATAATTTCGTGGAAGAAGTTGGATATCCGGTTTTGGTGCGTCCTTCATATGTGCTTTCTGGAGCAGCTATGAGCGTTGCCTATACAAAAAAAGATTTGGATAACTTCTTAGGCAAAGCGGTTAAAATTTCAAAGGAGGCGCCTGTTGTGGTTTCAAAATTTGAAACTGGGGCAAAAGAAGTAGAGGTTGATGCGGTTGCCCACGAAGGAAAAGTGGTAATTTATGCAATTGCTGAACATATAGAAAATGCCGGAGTACACAGCGGTGATGCCACAATCGTACTACCACCACAAAAACTCTACATGGAAACAATTAGGCGCGTAAAAATGATCACTAAAAAAATTGCAAAAGAGCTTAACATAAGCGGCCCTTTCAATATTCAATTTTTAGCTAAAAGCAATAGGGTAATGGTAATTGAATGTAATTTAAGATCTAGCAGAAGTTTCCCATTCTCATCAAAAGTTACCGGTTACAACTTTATAGAAATCGCCACTTATTCAATGCTTAAAGCAAGCACTGGAAAAGTTTCAAAGCACGGAGAAGATCTTTTAAATAGCCAAGACTATAGAACTCTAGATTTAGATCACGTAGGAGTAAAAGCTCCTCAATTTAGCTTCCCGCGTCTAAAAGGTGCCGATCCTGTGATGGGTGTTGAGATGGCTTCAACAGGTGAGGTTGGATGTTTTGGTGAAGATCTACACGAAGCATTCCTAAAATCCATGATATCTGTAGGATTTGAACTACCTAAAAAAGGCGTACTGTTTAGTATCGGAGGACTTGAACATAAAGCAGACTTGATAGCGACCGCAAAAAGGTTTGAGGAAATGGGCTTTAAGATTTTTGCCACAGAAGGAACAGCAGATTTCTTTACAGAACAAGCACTAGAATGCAAAAAGCTCCACAAAGTTTCTAGCGAAATTACACCAAATATAGCCGAAGCAATGACAAACAGAGAGTTTGATCTAATTATCAACATTCCAAACAGTTACAGCCGCTCAAGCGTAACTGATGGATACCTAATAAGAAGAAAATCTGTGGATCTAAACATTCCACTAATTACAAATGTACAAGTAGCAAAAATTGTAGGAACTGCTCTAACAGAATACGGCGTAGATGATTTGAAAATTAAGGATATAGAAAGTTATTTTTAGAGGTAGCCGCCGACTTGAAGATCCCATAGTTTTTTATAAAGACTGCTCTTTTTGCCTACTAAATCACTGTGAGCCCCTTCTTCAATTATCTTACCTCCGTCTAAAACAAATATTCTATCTACTGTCATTATTGTTGATAATCGATGAGCAATAATGAATGTTGTTTTATTTTTTACAAGTTTTAACAGTGCATCCTGTATTAACTTTTCAGACTCACTATCAAGACTACTAGTAGCCTCATCCAAAACTAAAATACTAGCATTACTTAAAATTGCGCGCGCAATAGCAACTCTCTGCCTTTGTCCTCCAGAAAGTTTAACGCCACGCTCTCCCACGAAAGTTTTATATTTATTTGGGAAACTCATAATAAAGTCATGGCAATGTGCCATTTTTGCCGCAGCAATAACTTCTTCATTTGTAGCCCCTTTTCGTCCATATCTAATATTTTCCATTATACTTCTGTGAAACATAATAGGATCTTGTGGCACCAAGGCAATATGTTTCCTTAGACTGTCCTGAGTCACACGGGCAACATCTTGATCATCAATAAATATATTGCCGCTGGTAGTATCAAAAAGCCTCAATATTAATTTTACAATAGTTGACTTTCCGCCACCTGAAGGCCCAATAAGAGCAATTTTTTCACCTGGTTTTACCTTGAAAGATAAATTTTTTATAACACTCTCTTCCTCACCATAAGCAAATTTTACTTTTTTAAACTCAACTGTACCATTTTTAACTTTAAGATCTTTTGCATCAGTTTGATCAACTATTTCGTATGGACTGTGAATAATTTCTATCATCTCTTCACTGTCTGCTAACGCCTCATAAAGCTCACGTAAATTCCTCCCAAAGTTCCAAAGTTGATGAAACATTTCAAAGAGATATGCTTGAATAAGAAAAAAATCAGCAGTTTTTATAAGGCTCTTTTCCCAAAGATGAATTGCATAATATAGGATAACAAACTCAAGCAAAATCATGAAAGCGGCTTGTCCAGCCTCTATATGTGATCCAACATCCCAAGTTTTCTTTGTAATTTTGTACCAATCATGAGTGGCTTTTTTAAAGCGCTTAACTTCATAATCTAATGCGGCAAAAAGTTTAACATTTGTGTTATTTGTAATTGTATCAGCTAATGCTGCTGTAACTTTACTGTCTTGCTTGGAGCGAGGTATGTCATATTTGAGTTTGTAAATTGAAAACCAATAATTAACTCCAACAAATATAACTGTCCATACCCCCATAATCAGACCAAGAACTGGATTGATATAGAGAAGAACCACCAATATCACCATTAACTTCAAAAACATTGGCATCATGTCCCAGTAAATTTTATCTGCAACTTTTTCAAACCCTCGCGCAATTCGATTTACTTTTTTTACCAACGCCCCAGCAAAATTGTCTGTAAAAAATCTATAAGAATGTCTATGCAAGCATTCAAAACATTCGTCCATTATACTGGCCATTATTCCCGGTTGAAAGTAATGATTTAAGTATTGAGCCATTCTCCATCCTATCCATTCAATTCCCTCAGCCAGCATTACGAGCAAAAGAGTATTTATAAGACTTTTTGCGATTAATTCTCTTGAACCTTCTCCAATAAGAATATCAAAAAAATTTCTAAAAAGAATAGACCAAGACATCCCTCCAGCAACACCTATCAATAACCCCATCATCATAAAAAAGATGATGATTTTGTAATTTTTTAGATGTTTAAAGAAAAATTTAAAAGTTTTCTTGGTGTTTTGCTTCATAAGCAGATATAAAAAGCCGGTCCTTTTAAGAAGCCGGCTTTTTGGCTTAAAATTACTTAACTTCTACAGTCGCATCAACTTCTGTAGTTGCTTCTACTGAAGTGTCTCCACCAAAGCTTTCTGCTGCGTCTTGGCTAGCTTCTTCCATAGTAGAATTAATATCGTCTACTGCTCCTGAAACTCCTTCTTGAATTTTGTTGTTTAGCCATTCACAACCTGTAAGGCTGAATGCCAATGTAAGTGCCAAAAGAGAAAGTGAAATTATTTTTTTCATGGATAATTGGGTTAATTATTGCCTTAAGTTTAACAATTCGTTGAAAAATCGGCAAGTTCCACTAGATTTTTGAAATTCTTTTGTATAAAGTTTGGCTGCTATGGAAAGAGATCAGAATACATTAAAGCTGAAAAAAGGATTAGCTCAAATGCTTAAGGGCGGAGTTATAATGGATGTTGTTAATCCTGAACAAGCAAGAATTGCCGAAGAAGCTGGAGCTTGTGCGGTGATGGCGCTTGAAAGAGTACCTTCGGATATTAGGCGTGATGGGGGAGTTGCCAGAATGAGCGATCCACAAATGATCAAAGGAATCATGGAAGTTGTAACTATTCCTGTTATGGCGAAAGTGAGAATTGGTCATTTTGTTGAAGCCCAAATTTTGCAATTTTTAGGAACAGACTACATAGATGAAAGCGAAGTTTTAACACCAGCAGATGAGCAATATCATGTAGATAAATCTAAATTTGAAGTGCCTTTTGTTTGCGGAGCTCGTAATCTTGGAGAAGCCTTGCGTAGAATTGCAGAAGGGGCTGCCATGATAAGAACAAAAGGAGAGGCTGGAACAGGAAATGTAGTGGAAGCCGTAAGACATATGAGAACAATGACAGAAGAAATTGCTGCACTAAAAGAAATGAATGAAAATCAACTAGCAGACTATGCAAAAGAACAGAGAGTTGCACTTGAACTAGTAAAAGAAGTTAAAGAACTGGAAAGACTGCCTGTAGTAAACTTTGCAGCTGGTGGAATTGCTACACCCGCTGATGCGGCACTAATGATGCAACTTGGATGTGATGGAGTTTTTGTTGGAAGCGGTATTTTTAAATCTTCAGACCCGGCCGGTAGAGCAAAAGCGATTGTTGAAGCCACTATGCACTACAATGATCCTGCTATTTTAGCAAAGGTTTCAGAAGGACTTGGGGAAGCAATGCAAAGCTTGGAAATCAAAGACTTAGAAAATAAATTTGCCGACCGCGGTTGGTAAAAAATTTGACTTTTTTGGCCAGTTGGTTTTTAATCGTGTCTTAGCTTTTTAATATAAAATATGAGTTTTTTAAAATACAGAGAAATAGCAGGTAAGTTTAAAGGTGGCGAAACTGATGCTCAAAACGAACATGAACAAGCGGAAAGGCCAGAAATTAATGTTGAAGCTTTAGAGAATGACCTTAAAAAATTGCTGGGAGATGCAATATCTATGAATAGATATGTAATTCACGAAAGTGAAAGGCTTGAGGCTTCAAATTTAAAAGTTATTTATAGCTTTAACCCTTTTAGTAAAGCGGCTGAAATAACCGTTAAAAACGGTCATGATTCAGTTGCAGGCAGTGTTTTTCAATATGATAACATTGTAGGATCTTGGAAACTTACAAATGTGAAGATTTATGAAAAGTTTAAAAACATGGGAATTGGAACAGCAATCGTTAGAGTTTTTGAACATTATGCAAAACAAGTTTCACCGGAAATAACAGAAGTTTCAATGAGCGTTAGAAGACTAACAGTTCTAGTTCTTGCGGCAAATGAAGGGTATGTGCCGGATGAATATAATGCGAGGGTTTTTGAAAGAGACTTCGATCCAAAAGTAATATCATTGGATGAATCTTCTCATATGAATAGACCACAACAAGGAAGATTATCTCTAACTCTATTTAAAAAATTGGAAATGGGGCCAGAGATTGCTGCAGAAAGAAATGATTTTAAAGCACGAATTCTTGAAAAAGCTGGAGTATGAATCTCGCAGATAAAAGCGTAGATTTTTGGGGGATGGCCGAAAAAATTGGATATAAAAATGGAGAACCTCTAGAAAGCCCTGAAAAAAATAGCATCAATTTATTTAGTGATTTTGAGGAATCAAAACGAGCGTTTGAAGACGCCATACAAAATTCCATATCATTACAAAACGAGGAAGATCATGTTGTAGAATTTGAAGTTGATAAAAGTTCAAAACTTAAAGCCTCTATCTCAACTAGCGATAACAGCATGATCATTCATTTTGGCTTTAGCAACAACATAGTTGGCAGTTTTTCTATATTTTTGGAATCAAATAATATCTGGAATATGAGCCATAGATTTGTAACCACTTCCCTAAGAGGAAAGGGGTTAGCCAAGCTGGCTTTATTTGCAATGGAAAATTATTTAAAAAAAATAACTGGAGGAAATAGTCCTATTATTTCTTTGGACACTAGCCAGTTACAAGTCATAACTTGGCTTTTAAAAGAGGGCTTCACTGCTAACAAAAACTCAAAAACCGATCTAGATTCACTTTTAGAAAGCCCTGAAAAATTTTTTATGCTACACGATGATCATGAAGAGGAGGATAGAGATTTTTGGATTTATAGAAAAAGACCACCACATGATTTTAGAATAACCATGAGCAAGGAAATCACAAATGCCGCAGGGGCTGTACACGATGCTGTTGAGGCTGTTATTCTTAAGATATGAAAATAGGAGTTTTAGATATTCAAGGGTCAGTAGATGAGCACATAATTTCGCTAAAGAAGTTAGGCGTTCATGTTGTAAGGGTTAAAAAACCTGAAGATCTGGAAGGATTGAAAGGCTTAATTATCCCTGGAGGAGAAAGTACAACGATTGGAAAACTGCTCAAAAGATTTGGATTAGGGGAGGAAATAGCTAAAAAAGTTCAAGATGGCATGGCTATCTGGGGCACTTGTGCAGGAGCAATACTTTTAGCAAATCAAGTAATTGGTGGTGAGGTTGATGGGCTTAATTTAATAGATGCAAAAGTACAAAGGAATGCTTACGGAAGACAAATAGACAGCTTTGAAACCAAAATAGAATTTGCAAACACAAAAATTCCTGCGGTTTTTATTAGGGCTCCTAAAATCTTAAATGTAGGTGATGGTGTTGAAATTTTATCAAAACTTGATGGGGAAATTGTGGCAGCAAAAAAGGACAAAATTGTGATTAGCACCTTTCACCCAGAGCTAACAGATAGTACAGTTTTTCATCAATGGTTTTTGGAACTTTGTGAACAATAAAAACATGGTAGGTTGCAGAGTTTTGTATTAAACTTCAAAACGATATGAGCAACATTCTACCAAAATCTGTAAGACAACTAATCGAGGAATTAAGCAAACTTCCCGGTGTAGGCCCAAAATCTGCGCAAAGAATTGCGATGCATCTTTTGCATTCTCCATCTAGCAGAACTCAACCTTTAGGTGAGGCTATTTTAAACCTCAAAGAAAATGTAGTTTTCTGCACAAAGTGTTGGAATATTGGAGAAGAAAACCCTTGTATGATTTGTTGTAACGAATCTAGAGATCAATCTGTTATTTGTGTGGTTGAGGAAATTTTGGATGTTGTGGCTATAGAAAAAACTGGAGAATTTAAAGGCATGTATCATGTGCTCCACGGTGCTCTTTCACCTGTAGATGGCATTGGGCCTGAGCAACTGAAATTCGTAGAATTATTTCGCAGGGCGGAAGACGGGGAAGTAAAAGAAATTATTTTAGCAACAAATCCGAGCCTAGAAGGAGAAGCCACTGCACTTTACATTCAAAAACATCTTTTAAATGCTGCCGTAAGGGTAACAAGAATTGCAAGAGGGCTGCCTGTTGGCGGAGATGTGGAATATGCAGATAGCATCACTCTTACAAGGGCTCTGGCTGGCAGAGCAGAATTTTAAAAGAACTTGGGCCCGAACCACTAAGGCAAAAACCTTCTTTTTCTTGATATAATTGTTGAAAATCGTTGTGAAGGAATGGCGTTATTTTTTCACCATTTTCGATGGCAATTAAAAGAGCCTCTGTTTTTGAAACATCCTTTCCACACAGAGAAAGATCTAACGCTTTATAATTCGCCGCTGTGGAGTTTTTTTTATTAGATGCGAATGCTAACTCAACTTGGACATTTAAGCTCTTGAGAGGCGTTAATTTTTCACCAAAGTTTTCGGCAAACTGAGTTCCGCCTTTGATAAAAAACGGAACATCCATACCTAATTCCGCAGCCAAAAGCTCCAATTCTGAATCTGGAATGTTTTTTTTGCTAATAATGTTTAGAGCCTTTAAAACTGTGGCGGCATTAGAAGAACCACCACCCAGTCCGGAAGAAATTGGGATTTTTTTTAGAATTGAAATCTTAAAATTTTGAGAAATTTGATAACGCGTTTTGAATAGCTGAAGGGCTTTTTCGGCAAGATTTTCTGGGATTTGAATAGGTGTTTTTTTAAGTGCCTCAGATGTTGACACAAAGTCTTTATCTTTTGTTTCTTCGATGATTATTTCGTCTGCCATTTGAGGCAATTCTTGAATAACCGTCTGGATCTTATGGTATCCTGATGGCGTCTTTTTTAGTATGTCTAGACAAAGATTGATCTTGCAAGGGCTAGAGAAAAACATCAAATTGGGTTTGGGGTTGACTAATGTGTGCTTATTGTCTGGCTTTTTGAGAAGTTAGTCAACTTTTGCGAGCGAAATAATGGCAAAACATTGGATGCCAAGACCTTGTCCAAAACTAGTAAGTTCTTCGCCTGTGGTGGCAGTTACCCCAATACGACGAGGCTCAAGATCAAGTATTTGTGAAAGAGATTTTTTAATCTGAGTAACAAGAGGATCAAACTTGGGAGTTTTGGCTTCTATCATTAACCCCAAAGAGTTTATTTTAAATTTCTGCTGCTTCATTTTTTTAAGTATAATTTCGAGATATTTCTTGCTGTCTGTAACACCTTTTTCACACTCAGGATCAGCATAAAAACCTAGAGATTTTTCTCCTATTGCCTGAGAAATCGCATTAAAAATTGCATGAAGAATTACGTCGCCATCGGAATTTGCTTTCATTGCAAATTCATCTTTGAGAAGGATTCCTGCTAAAGTTAAACCCTTTTTAGAGGTATCGAAAGAATGGCTATCTTGGCCTAGCCCAATGCGATAATCGTCAGGAATGTCGCCGAGGATGGATTTGAGGCGGACGTAGTCAGCCTGATTTGTAACTTTAAAATTGTTTTCGTCCGCCTTAACATAAGCCGTTTTTTGGTTTATTGCCTCAAACATCATGGCCTCATCAGTTACCTGAAGTCCCTTTTTATTTGCATTTTCAATGGCCTTTAAAAGAACTTCATAGGTTGCAGCTTGGGGAGTTTCTGCTGCAAAAAGATTGCGCCTGTCATGAGTTTTTATTATGTGCTCATCTTCCACTTCTTTCATAGTTGAAGTAACGCTGTGACCTACGATACAAGCTCCCGTTTCGGAAGTTTTTTCAATAGTTTCGGTAATTTCACGCTCGGAAGGTAAAGGATTTGCCCCATTGTGAATTAAAACTATATCTGATTTATCTATTTTTTTAAGACATTTCACCCCTTCATTCAAAGATTTTTGCCTAGTTTCTGCACCAACAACAACCTTGCTAACTTTTCCAAAATGATATGTTTTGATGATTTTCTCAAACTCCTCCTTATTAACTTTACTACCAACAATAACTACATTGTCTATCTCAGGATGGTCATTAAAAGCCATTAAAGAGTAGTAAATTAAAGGCCTACCATTGATTGGCAAAAGCATCTTATCTGTTTTGCCATTCATGCGCTCCCCAGAGCCTGCAGCTAGAATTATTGCGTGATTCATGAATTTATATTAGCATCTTCGCCGAACTCTTTAAAAGGGTTGACTTATTTTGGTTTTATATGCATAATAAACAGCTATATAATTATCACTATGCCAGACAAAAAAACCCCCGACTTTGCCATTACAGGAGACACTCAAACTTTTGGCACTACCCCAATAAAAACTGCTGCTGTACCACCTAGAAGGAGGTCTGAAACTGAGACAATACCTGGAATGGGGGAAGGCAACAGTAACCAACCATGGTTTAACAGCCTAACAGACCTTACACCAAAGACAGTGGAAAGATTACCAGAAGCTCAAGACGCACCTTCTCACCCAAGCGTGAGGCCAACCGTGCCAATGGGGAAAAATCCAGAGTTTACGAGAACTATGGCTGCTAGCGCAGTGAGAGCTGTAGTACCAAAAGAAGGCATAGAAAATACAATAGCAACCGTATCAAATGATGAAATTCTTACAACAACTAGAGCTTTAGTCTCATTAACTCAGAGGTTGGATAGAGAAGGTGAAGGAGTGGTACTAGACGCTTTGCATTTATTATCAAGAATTACTCAAGAAAGGGCAGAAGAAGGAAGGGCTTTAAGAAATGCTTGGCTTGAACACGTAACAAAGGGAATAAATCAAAATGGCTACTTTACAGTCGGAGAACAAATATTCAATAAATACAAAGAACAAAAGGAGCCACTTACCCTTATTGTTTTTGATCTTTCATACCTTAAAATTGTTAATGATTACTTCTCAGAAGAGGGTGGTAATATTGTTCTTGAAGAAATTTATAAAATCTTTGTAGATCAAGCAATAAGAGCTGGATACACAGAATGGACACATGACGATAAAAACCTTTCAAACTTCTTGGTATCTAAATATGGGGGAGATGAGTTTGCAATGCTTTTACCAGGAGTTTCTTTAGATGATGCAGCTCAACTTGCAGAAAAAATCAGAGTAAAAGTAGAAAAATCTCACGAAGTACTTTTCTGTAAAAAAATACCAAGCTATGGCGATTTAATACCAAACACAACCGTTTCCGCAGCGGTAGTAGGAATGAGAGAAGAGCATAAAATGTTTTCTCAACTTCATGCAGATACCGCAGCAATGAGATCTTTTGCAAAAGCAGACCCAAATGCTGGAAGAAATTCTGTAGTAAAAGCTGTAAACGGAGATGGCTCATACGAATGTATTTCTCCTGCAGAAAGGACAAGGCCTAATATGAAACGCTATGGAGAAACTCTTTCTGTATCAAACTTAGGACCAATGAGAACAAAAATTGCAGCACAAATTATCAGCGTATTAGAATTTTTTGGACCTAAGCCTAAAAAAGCTCTTCCAAGAAAGTAGGAAAATTTATTTTTTCTGCAAAGAGTTTTTCAAGCGACTCCTCTTCTTTTACCAAAAATTCTCTCATTTTTCCTTGCCTATGAGCTTTTAAAACAAGCTCTATACCGGGCAAATGATTTGGAGGAGATGGTAAATTTAGAGATTTTAGATCAACCTCACGAATATCTCTTTTTGTAGGAACTCCCAAAACATGTAAAAGGGCGTTTTCAATGTGCTCTTTCATATCTGGCTTACCGAAATAGGCGAGAGTTTCGCCATCCTCAAACTCAACAATCCCATGAATCTCACACTCAGGATGGATTTTTGCCTCAATTTTTTCAAGTGGCACTCCAAAAAGATAGTGAGCTTCTACTATCTCAAATCCTTTGTTAATTAACGTGGCAGACTCTATAGAAATCTTAGCCCCCATGCTCCACTTAGGATGAGATAAAGCCTTTTCTAAAGTTACTTTTGATAAATCTGGAATGTTTAGGAGTGGGCCGCCCGAAGCAGGAATGACTAGGCGGGCGGGGTTTTTATTCGGGCGGCATTTTAGTATCTCAAAAATAGCGTTATGCTCTGAGTCTAGCGGTATTACCGGAGAGGGAAGTCCCTCTATTATTATTGATTCTTTATTTCCCAGTATGAGAGTTTTTTTTGATTTTAACGCGGCCTGAGTGGGAGAAAAACCTGCTATTCCGGAAATAACATTTATCACAACATCAGCATCAGGGTGAGATGCAAGGCTTAGTATTTCTTCTGGAGTCGTTGCTAAGTTTTTAACACCAAGCTCCTTGGCTTGTTTCCTTAATAAATCAACATTTTTATTACCAGAAAGACCAATTATTTCAAATTCCTTTCTGTATTTTTTAAGCACCTCTATTGATTGGGTTCCTAGCGAACCTGTGGAACCAAGAATTATCACTTTTTTCATGGCCATAAAATGGCTCTTTCCCTTGACAATTGCAAGGGTTTTTCGTACTATCGATAAGCTTTTTAATAAACTAATCCAAAACTATATAAGCAACAAAAGGTTACGCATAAATGAAGCTATTAAATCTCCAACAGTTCGATTAATCGGTGCTGAAGGGGAACAGTTAGGTATTATGGGAACAGATAAAGCTCGTAGTATCGCACTAGAGAGTGGTCTAGATCTGGCAGAAGTAGCACCTAATGTGAATCCTCCTGTTTGCAAAGTAATGGACTATGGAAAGTATCAGTACCACCAGAAAAAAGTTGATACAAAACACAGAAAAACTCAGAAAAAAACTGAAGTAAAGGGTGTGAGAATGGGCTTTAAGACTGGCGATCATGATATAAAAGTAAAAGCAAAGCAGGCTGAAAAATTTTTAGCGGCCGGTAATGCAGTAAAAGTTTCCTTGATTTTTCGCGGAAGAGAGTCTATGTTCAAGGACCTAGCGACTGAGAAGATGAAAAAATTTCACGAGATACTAGAGGATGTTGCTGTGTTAGAATCAGAACCAAAAAAACAGGGGAATACCCTAATTATGATATTAAATCCAAAAAAATCATGAAGCACAAAACACACAGTGGGGCTAAAAAAAGATTCAAAGTACGCAAAAGTGGTACTGTGATGGCACAAAAAGCCTCAAAAAGACATCTATTGACTAACAAATCAAAGAGACAAAAAAAATCATTCCTATCTGGAATGCCTGTCACTATGACACACATGAAAGCGTTAAGACGCCTTCTACCAGGACTAATTTCTACAAAATAATATTAATTAAAATACCATGCCAAGAGTAAAAAGAGGCGAAAACGCCCACCGCAGGCACCGCAAAGTTGTAAAGGCTGCCAAAGGTTACAGAGGTCTAAGAAGTACGAATTTCAGAGCAGCTAAAAATGCTGTAATGAAAGCCGGCCTCAATAGCTACACACACAGACGTACTAAAAAGAGAGAGTTCCGCAAATTGTGGATAGCTCGTATAAACGCAGCATGTAGACCTTTAGGCATTAGCTACAGTGTTATGATCAACGGTCTAAGTAAAAAAGACGTTATGATTAACCGCAAAATGCTAGCAGAGCTAGCAGCTACAGAACCAAAAGCTTTTGAAGCAGTAGTAGCAATGGCCAAATAAATATAGCTTACCTAAAAAGCCCTCAACCTTTCAAAAGGATGAGGGCTTTTTTACTAATACTTAATGTTTAGTAAGTATCAATTTTAATAGACTCAACAACAACATCCTCTAAAGGTTTGTCAGCATATCCTGTTTCTACTGCAGCAATTTCGTCTAGAACATCTTTACCTTTATAAACATACCCAAAAACCGCGTGCTTACCGTCTAACCAAGTAGTTTCCTCTGCTTGAACAATAAAAAACTGACTTCCTCCCGTATTAGGACCACGGTTAGCCATAGAAAGTGCGCCTTTTATGTTCTTCAAAGAAGGGTCAAATTCATCTTCCAAAAGAGTTCCTGGCCCTTTATAGCTATATCCTCCTGTTCCATTTCCGTTTTCAAAATCTCCACCTTGGATCATAAAGTCCTGAATAACTCTATGGAAAGTTGTGCCATCATATTTGCCAGCTTTAGCCAGTTCTATGAAGTTTTTTGTAGTTTCTGGAACCTCTTTTGTGTGCAAAAGAGCACTCATAGTTCCGTGATTTGTTTTAATTATTGCGATTGTGTCGCCTGAATTTGGTTTAAACGCCATTGGTTCGGAGTTACATGATATAAATAAGAAAAGTGTACTTAAAATAAGTAATAATTTTTTCATAAAAAAGAGGTTAACATTTAGCCAATTCTAGCAGCGTTTAAGCTTAACAAAAAGGGCTTTTTAATCTATAATCTGGCGGCTATGAGAAAACATTTAAGAAGCTTGGTTCTCTACATACTTAAAAGGTTAGCCAAGTTCAGACTCAGGAAGTTTAATGGAAAAGTAATTGTAGTTACCGGATCCATTGGAAAAACAAGCACAAAAGACGCTATTTTTAGCGTTCTTAACAGTAAATTTAAAGTTAAGAGAAACGCAAAAAGCATGAATAGCGACTTTGGAATTCTTTTAACAATCCTTGATATTGAAAGTGGTTTTAGCTCTGTAAGAAAATGGTCTTGGTTTTTAATGAAAGGTTTTTTTCACAGTCTTTTTGCCGACCATAGTGATGTTCTACTTCTAGAGTTAGGGGTTGATAAACCTGGAGATATGGATTTTCTCTTAAGTGTTGTAAAACCAAATATTGCAATAATGACAAACATTGCAGAGGTTCATATGGAAGAGGGACAATTTAAAACCTTGAAAGATATTTTTGAAGAAAAACAAAAAGCAGTAACCGCACTTGGAGAGGAAGGAATAGCAATTCTTAATTTAGATGATAAATTTTTAAACTATCTAGCTAAAAGTAGGAAAAGAAATAAGACAATAACTTTTGGCTCAAGCGAAGACGCCGACTACAGATTCACTACAGTAAAAACTTCAACAGAAGGTACATCTTTTTATTTACACAGTAGCGATTATAAATTCCAAGTAAAATCTTCCGTTTTAGGAACTTATCAATCTTACGTTTTAACACCTGCTGTAATTTGTGGACATTTAATGGATATGTCTGATGAAGAAATTTTAATAGCACTGGAAAGATACAAACTTCCACCAGGAAGAATGAGCCTAATTCCGGCTATTGAAGGTGCAACAATTTTAGATAGTACATACAATTCTTCACCAGAAGCTTTAAAGGCCGCATTAAAATTATTAGATGAAATTGAGGCAAAAAGAAAAGTTGCAGTACTTGGTAACATGAATGAGCTGGGAGAAATTTCAGAAGCTAAACATCGCGAACTTGGTAGTTTTGCTGCGCAGTCTGCAGACCTAATTATAACAGTTGGTAGTGAAGCAAAAGCACTAGCAGAAGATGCTAGAGAAAGAGGACATAAGGCTGTTTTTGATTTTGTTAATACCGCTGAAGCTGTGGATTTTTATAAAGATAGAATTAAAAATGGTGATCTTATTTTGGTAAAAGGTTCTCAAAACAAAGTTAGACTCGAAAGGTTTGTAAAAGAGTTTATGTTAACCCCTGAGGATGCAAAAACATTGCTTGTGAGACAAGAAAAAGTTTGGGATCTTAAAATATAGTTATGAAATATAATTGGTCGATTTTTGGTCATGAAAATCAGTTGTTACAAATTGAGTCAGATTTTGAGTCTGGTAATTTAGCCCATGCTTATCTATTGGCTGGACCAGATAAAGTTGGCAAATTTACTGTCGCTAAAAAAATGGCTGGGATTTTGCAATGTGAAAATAATTTTTGCCACAACTGTCACGCTTGTTTGCAAATAGCTAAAGGCACACATATAGACACAATAGAGTTATTTGATGATGGTGAAAGTATTAAAATTGAGGATGTAAGAAAACTTATAGAAAGGCTAAACATGACAAGACAGGCAAACTACAAAGTACTACTAATACAAGGTATAGAAAGAATGACAACAGAGGCTTCCAATAGTTTTTTAAAAATTCTTGAAGAGCCTCCCGAAAATACAATTTTTATACTAACAACTAATAACTCTAGAGATCTTTTACCTACAATTGTTTCAAGAGTTAGAGTTGTTAAATTTAATCATTTATCACTTTCTTGTTTAGAAAAAATATTACTAGAAAACTATCCTAATTTTAATAAAGAAACTGTTGAAAAAATTGGACTGTTTGCTATGGGTAAATCTGGCGTGGCTATTGATTTAATAGAAAACAGCGAAGTTTTATCTGAGTATATTAATATATACAATCAGGCTTTAGGTTTTTTAGAACATCGTAGCGTTTATGATAAATTTAATTATGTAGAGGAGCTTTTAGCTTCTGAAAAACAGCTGGCTGTTTTTTTAAACATGTTAACCAATATTTTAAGAAGCAAAATGTTAAACGGTGAAAACACCGAAAGAAACATAAATAACCTTTTAAAAATTGATGAAGTTGGTATTCTCCTAAAGAAGAATGTTAATTCTCGGCTTGTACTTGAAAATCTAATGCTCAATTTATGTTAACTTATCTAACAATATTACTTAGCCTTATTATCTTTTTTACTGTCTTTTTTCGTAGGTTGAATATTCTAAAAAAAGGTGGTGAAGAAAAGAAGGCCCCCCCTGTACAAGAAGATTTTGAAGAAGTTATACAAGAAAAAAAAGTAAGCAAGAAAGATCAGCAAATGATCAACTCTTTGTGTGAAAAGGCTGAACAAAAATTAAAGGTTGGAAATGAAGATGAAGCTCTAAAACTTCTAATTCAAGCCTTGGCTTTAGACGAGTTAAACAAAGAAGCCCAACATAAACTCGCTATGCTTTACATGCAAAAACAAATGTATAGCTCGGCAGCAGCATTGTTTAGAAGGTTGGCTGAGATTACAGATGAAGCTGTTCACTATAGCCACCTTGGTTTAGCATATTTTCATCAGCAAGATTTAGAGAACGCTAGAGAGGCCTACCAAAAAGCGGTTGATCTGGACCCAAGCAGGCCACAAAGGTTTGTTAGTTTGGCGCAGGTTTATAGAGCTTTAAGCCAACTTGAGGAGGCAGATATGGTTATGAGGAGGGCTATAAAAATAGATGAAGAAAATGTAGATTTTCTTATTTTATTGGCAGACATACAAAAAGATATGGGTAATAAAAAGGAAACTATAGAAATACTTGAGAAAGTTCTCTTAATTGAAAAGGGAAACCTTGATGCTCTATCTCTTTTAAAAGAGGCTAGAAAAATGGAGGATGTTGATAATCAAGTTTGATCTTCTCCCACTAAAACCTTAGCTGGAACCGCTTTGTATTTCGTGCTAATTGTTTCTTTTGTTACAACTCCTTGTGAATCTGTTACATATCTATACCAAAGGGCATTAAACCCATTATGAGCCTTTTCTGCTTGCTTTGTTTTTCCTGGCGCTAGGTCTGTGGTTTTAACATAAATTGTTTCCCCTGGTTTTGTGTTGTTAGAAATATATGGCCCTTCCATCTCAACACTTCTACCATCTTTGGTTCCATAAATAACAAAATACAACTCATAGTCGTTTTCAATATAGGTTTGCATTAAAATACTACCCGGTGTGTTGTTTGTTATTTTTAAATCTGCGCCACCCAAATAAATCGTTGCGTCTAAACCATGTCCCATTATTTGAGAGTAGTAAGAAACAGCATAAGAGTGTTGATTTCTTTCCGATATTTGAAGCCCCGAAAGAAGCGCCGCTCTATATAAAGTTGTTGATACTTGGCAAATTCCACCACCATACTCAGGAATAGTACCCTCTGGTTTTATTACTAATTCCTTTTTGTATCCTGTGGTGTTGTCAACTCTTCCTAGGTTTTGATTAAAAGAAAAAGTTTCACCAGCTGCAATTATTTTTCCATTAAATCTTTCTGCTCCAACTTTTATATTATGCACCCTGTTGGCCGGAGACCCATAATAAGATGTGTGTCCAATATTTAACCTTTCGTTGATACCAAGTGCTTTTAAATCATCAGAAATTGATATTTTAGGCGGTGTTCTTTCTATCGGTATTGGTATCTTTGTTATATTTTCTTTTATTGATTTTTTTATTAATTTTTTAAAAACATCTCTCTGTATTTTTAAACCATCATTACCTTTTCCTTTTATAACAACTTTTCCATCCTCGTTTTTATAAATATCTACATTGTCTGGGTCAACATCTAGCCACTTAGAAATATTTTCATCAATAAATCTATCAATACCAGCATCTTGTATTTCTATGTCTATTTTATTTCCATTCTCTACAAATTTTACCCAATCTTGTTCGTTTACAAGGCTAACTTTAAAATTTTCATTATAAACAGGGTCAATTAGTTCATAAATTTTAGTTAAATTTGAGCTAAAATTTGTTTTATCGGCCAATAAACTCTCATAGGTTATTTTTGCTTTACCTTGCGCTGCTTCTATTAATAAACCCTTAGGTGTTATGCTTTTACCAATTTCTATTAAATCTAGTTTTAATTTTTCACTATTTATAACCAACCCGTCTTTGTCTGGAGCTGTGTGTAGTTTTTTACCTTCAAAATAATAACTAGCGTTTTTAGGTTCAAAATCACTTTTTTTAAAATTATCTTCTAATGTTTGGTTTAACTTTTCTTCGTCTATTTTAACAATAGGTGAAATAGAGACTTTTTTGTCTGGGAAAAAGAATTTTATAGGGTTTTCGTTTCTTGAGTTGTGTTTGTTTATTAAACTTGTTGTTTCCAGAGTTAAAATATCAACCCCAAGATCTTTTATTAATATATCTTTCTCAACATCGTTAAGTTTTACTTTTATTTTTTTCTCTAAGAGTTGATTTTCTAAAGATGCCAACTTTCTGTTTATTTGTTTTGTTGTTTTATATGAAAAATCTACATTAACTATTTTAGTTTCTGCCGGTGCGCGATTATGAATAAAAAGTATTAATATAAAATAAACAAAAGCAAAAAAAACACCCAAACCTAAACTTATCGTTACTATTTTTATTGATTTTTTAAACCCCTCAAATGTTTTTTTAATCCTCTTCATGTGGGACTTTTTTCATTTTTCTTCTATCCATAATTCCTTTTATTTTATGAAATAGAGATAATGATGATTGTTTTGCGGTTTTAGCAACTTCTTTTAAATCTTCTCTTGTTTCTTTACCTTCCTTTGGAGCAATTGATGCACCAATTACAGAACCTATAGCTCCGCCTATAACAGCCCCCATAACCAACTTGTCTAATATTCTTTTTTTCTTATCTTTGCTCATTTTTTATATTTTAGCTTTTGCAAGTTCGGTGTGTTCCACCCTTCTTATTAAGTTTACTTTTATTTTACCAGGATAAACAACATCTTCTTCAATTTTTTTAGCAATATCACTAGCGAAAGCGCTCATTACATCATCTTTTATTTCATTTGATCTTACATAAACCCTAACCTCTCTTCCTGCAGACATTGCAAAATATTTATTAATTCCTGAAAAACTAGAAACCACACCGTTTAAAGCTTCAAGCCTTTCTGAATAACTATATATAGATTCCGCTCTAGCCCCTGGCCTTGAGGCGGAAACAGCGTCTGCAGCTTTAATTAAGAAGGCCTCTGCTGTTTGTTGTGGTTCTGAATCGTGATGAACCCATGCCGCATGAACCTCTTCCCAAGAAAAACCATGTTTCTCCATAATCTCCTTTGTTAAAAAGTCGTGGGCGTCTTGAACCTCTGGGTCTTGATCTATAGCTTTTCCTATATCATGAAGGAAGCCTGCAACCTTTGCTGTTTCAATATTAAGACCAATTTCACTAGCAAGCATCATAGCAACCCAAGAAACCTCCATAGAGTGTTTCATAATATTTTGACCATAACTAGTTCTATATTTAAGCCTTCCAATAACCCTTAATAAATCTTTATCTTGCCAATCAAACCCCATAATATTAACCGCCTTTTTACCAATCTCATATAACTCTTCATCAACCTCTTTTCTAGATTTCTCTATATATCTATCTATTAAAGAAGGTGTTATTTCTCCTTTTTCGTGCACCAATTTTTCAAGAGTTCTTTGACCAATCCTTCTACTTACTAAATTAAAAGCTGAAACACTAACCGTATTTGGAAGATCATTAAAAACAACAGCTATATCTAAAGATGTTTCAAGGTGAATAATATTTTTTGCGCCCTCGCCAACTATTTTACCTTTAATATTATCTTTAGGAATTCTTACATGAACCGCTCTAGTTTCAACAGAGGTTGCCGAAGAAAGCCTTTGTAAACTATTAACTATAATCTTCTTAGCCTCTGATACAGCCTCCTCCTTCATTTCCTCTTCTATATACTTAGCCCTATCTATATAACTTTCTTCTAAATCTCTTTTAAAATCTGTAATTATTTTATCAAAAACATTTTCTTTATTTTGCCCGGTTTTTTGAGATAGTTTTTCAATAATATCCTTATCTGATCTTTTTAATTTATCCTGAATGCTTTGAAAAGACTCTTCTTCTGAAGCTAAAACTAATTTTAAATCATTTATTTTAACTTCTTTTTTATTTACACCGTCTTCTTTAAAAGATACAGATTCTTTTTTCTTTTCAATTCTTTCTGATCTTCTTTTAAACTCATCCTCAATATTTTTACTATAATGATCAACCCTCTTTTTAGACTCCTCCAGGAGTGTTTTTGCCTCTTCCACACTACTATTTACGAGTTCTTCAGCTTCTTTACTCTTTTTTTGCACATCTATAAAGTTTCCGCCTTTAAATAAAAATACAGTGAGCAAAAGTCCTCCTGAGGTTGTGAACAATAGTATTAAAATTTCAGTCATATTTCGTTTTTTTTAGTAACAAAATGCTACTGTATTTCCCCTTAACTGGCAAGTTTTTACAGAGGTTTTGCACATTTTGTACTCATTCAAAATTAGAATTAGTTTTATATATTACTTAAAAGTTTATTTTTTGTTTTAAATAAGCCTAATATTATTTCTTAATATTTTTCGTAAAAGTAAACCCCTTACTATTACGAAGTAATATAAATATTAAAATATAACTTATTAGTGATTAATCATTGTTCAATTTTGTTCATAAAGATTTATTAAAAATCATTTAGGGATATATATTTTTTTGATTAAGCAATTTTGATTTAATAAAGTAAAGCTGACTTTCTTAATATTAGATATTTAGCATTGTTTTGTTTCTTGAAGTTCTTATAATAGCGTTACTATGAAGCTATTTTGTTCACAAAAAGATTTAGATAACGCACTTAATATTGTTAATAAGGCTATAAGCCCTAACAATACTTTGCCGGTTTTGAATAATATTTTAATTAAAGCTGAGGGGAAGCGTTTATATTTTTCATCTACAAATTTAGAGATTGCTATTAGTTGTTCTATTGAGGCTGATGTTAGGAATGAAGGTTCAATCACAGTACCAGCCAAATTGATTACTAATTATATTTCTTTAGTAACAGATGAGAAGGTGGAGATTAGCGTTGTTGAGGGGGGTAATCTTTCTATTAATTCTTCAACTTCACATACAAAAGTTAAATGTATTAGTGCTGATGAGTTCCCATTAATCCCAAAAATTGAGAAGGATCAGGAGTTTATTGTTAAGACTGAAGATTTACATAAAGCGATAGATGAAACTGTATTTGCCGCATCAGTAAACACATCTAGACCGGTTTTATCTGGTGTTTTTATAACATCTAAACCAGATGGTTTGAAATTAGTTGCTACTGATAGTTATAGATTAGCAGAAAGAGGGCTTTCTCTTGTAAAAGCATCTAGTACTGAAGTTTCTTGTATAGTGCCGGCAAGAACGATGATTGAGGTTAGTAAGATTATTACTAAACTTAATGAAAAAGAGGTTATGGTTAATATTTCTAAGAATCAAATTCTGTTTAGTGCTGGTGATGTAGAGGTTATTTCTAGATTGATTGATGGTAAATTTCCGGATTATGAGAAAATTATACCAAAAGAACATAAAACTAAGTTTGAAGTTTCTGTAGAGGATTTATCTTTGGTTTTAAAAAGAGTTAGTCTTTTTGCTAGAGAGAATAATAATAGTGTTAAATTAGATGTTTCTTCTGATGGTAAACTTGAGGTTTCTTCTGATGAAACTAAGGTTGGTGAGGAAAAAGCAGAGGTTTTAATAAAAATAGATGGCGAAAATAATAAAATTTCGCTAAACTCCCAATATCTTCTAGACGTTTTAAACTATGTTGATGATGAAAAGATAACTTTTTCTATAAATGATAAAGTTTCACCAGCATTGATAAAACCGCTCAAACGAGAAGATTATTCGTATATTATTATGCCGTTAAAGGTTTAATTTAATGAGAGATATCGTTTCTTTCTTCCCTAAGGAAGAGCTTAAAGAGGCTACCGATCTTTTTGGTAGGTCTAAAAACATAAGTTACTCAGGATCTGGTAATGCATCTTCTAAATCGATGCTTGTTTCTGATATTTTTAGAAATTATAAAGATGTTGGTAGAACCCTTTGGGTTGTTAGTGATTCAAATGAACCTCCTGTTATTCGTAAATCTATGGAGATGTGGGGTGATAGAAATGTGTATGTTTTTAAAAGCAAGAATGATAGTGAAAGGCTTTCTTATTCCAGTTTTAATGAATTTAAAAGAGCTAAGGCAATTGATTTAGTAGAGTTTGTTTCGAATATTTATCAAGATAGGAGTGGTGTTTTTATTGTTGATTTTGAGTCTTTGTTAGAGGATTTTCCAGATGTTGATGATTTGTTTAAAAATAAATTCAGTGTTGTTAAAGGTGAGAAATTTGATGTTGTTAAGTTTATAGAAAAATTAGTTTCAACGGGGTATGAGGTTACTAATTTTGGAGAGGTTAATAAAGGTGAGTATTTTAGAATTGGAGATAGTTTAATTGTTCATCCTGTTAATAGTTCAAAAGTTATAAGAATTGAGGTTAATTTTGATGAAATTGAAGGTGTTTTTGAGGTTGATGATGTTGATTATTCAAAAAAGATAAAGGAGCTTAAGTTTATTGATATTGTTTCTATTAATTATGCTAGAGAGCTTAATGATATTTTAGATATTTTTGGAGAAAACGATTTAGTTATAGATGATGAGGTTGATGTTATAGATGAACACTATGATCTTTGGAATAAATTAATGGAAAAAGCCTCCAATACAACAAAAACTGTTTCTTTTACTACTTTTAATGATGATGTTTCTCAACACTATCACTTACACTTTTTATCTGTTTTGAAGTATAGAAACGGTTATGATTTAGCGAACGATTTTAGAGATAAAATAAGTGCTGGTTGGAATATACTTTTTTTTACAAAGAATGTTTCTGATATGAGGGGGCTTTTAACAGATCAGTCTATTCCTTTTATGGTTGGTATTACTGATGAGAATTTTTCTAAAAGCTCAGTTTTTTTAATTGAGGTTGATAAAGACGACAGTTTACCAATTTCTTTTCAAGCTCCTAAACAGAAAATTTTATTAATTACAGATTTTGATATTAGTCAAGTTAGAGATGAGAAAAGAAAAGTTACTCAGAAAAATGTTTTTGATGACTTTTTAACAAGTTTAAAGTTTGGTGATTATGTTGTGCATGCTGATCATGGAATTGCTAAGTTTTTAGGCCTTGATCAAAAAACTGTTGATAATGTTACAAAAGAATATTTGAAACTTGGTTATGCTGAAAATGATAAACTTTTTGTGCCAATAGATCAGGCTGATAAGGTTAATAAATATATTGGTTCTGAGGATTTGATGCCTAAACTAACAAGGCTTGGAAGCGCTGAGTGGAACACCCTTACTAGTCGTGTTAAAAAAGAGACTCAGAAAATTGCTAAAGAACTTCTTAAGCTTTATGCAGAGAGGAAAACAGCCACAGGTCGTAAGTTTATAAAAGATAGTCCCGATCAGAAGAAATTTGAAGAAACTTTTATTTATGAAGAAACGCCTGGTCAAATTAAAGCTATTGAGGATGTAAAAGCTGATATGGAATCACCTTATCCTATGGACAGGCTTGTTTGTGGAGATGTTGGTTTTGGGAAAACTGAGGTTGCAATGAGAGCGGCTTTTAAAGCTGTGAAAAGTGGTGCTCAAGTTGCTGTAATTTCACCTATTACTATTTTGGCCGATCAACATTATAAATCTTTTAAAAAGAGGATGGATGAGTTTCATGTAAGGGTTGAAATGTTAAGTAGGTTTAGAAGCGCTAAAGAACAAACCGAAATTGTTAAAAAACTTAAGAAAGGTGAAATAGATATTATTGTTGGAACACACAGGCTTTTACAACCAGATATTGAATTTAAAGATTTAGGACTTGTGATTGTAGATGAAGAACAAAGATTTGGTGTTAAACAAAAAGAGAAGCTTAAAGAGATGAAAAAAGATGTGGATATTTTAACTTTAACAGCCACTCCGATTCCAAGAACTTTGAACATTTGTTTGAACAAGCTTAGGGATATAACAACAATTACAACACCACCATACGGAAGGCTTCCAATTATTACTGAGGTGAGAAAATATTCTCCAAGTTTGGTTAGAGAGGCGATAATGAAAGAATTGGATAGAGGTGGGCAGGTTTATTTCTTACACAATAGAGTGCAAACAATTGATAGTTTTGCAGAGAAAATTCAAGCGCTTGTTCCTGAGGCAAAGGTTGGTGTAGCGCATGGTCAACTTGGTAGTGGTGATTTAGAAGAAAGAATTTTGGCTTTTACAGAAGGTAGGTATAACGTTTTGGTGAGCTCTACAATTATTGAAAATGGAATTGATTTAGCAAATGCAAACACCTTGATTGTTAATAACGCTGAGAAGTTTGGGTTATCACAATTGTATCAATTAAGAGGGCGTGTGGGGCGTGGTAAGGCACAGGCTTACGCTTACTTCTTGTATCATGGACAAAGACTTAAGTTGGATGCCAAGAAGCGTCTAAGGGCAATTGTGGAAGCGAGTGAGCTTGGTAGTGGTTTCCAAATTGCTATGAAGGATTTAGAGATTCGTGGTGCTGGAGATATTTTGGGTGCTAATCAACATGGTGTGATCAATGTGGTTGGTGTTTCTCACTTTATGAGGATGCTTAATAAGGCTGTTGAAGATTTGAAGGCTGGTAGAATAATGGAAGGTACTGATGAAATTGAGGATGTTTCTGTGGAGCTTCCGGTGCCTTCATATATTCCTGATAGTTATATTGCGGATTCTCGTGAAAAAATTGGTGCTTATCAAAAACTTTCTTCTGCTTCTGATGTTGAATATTTGAATGAAGTTAAAGAGGAAATGATTGAAGATTTTGGAAAAATGCCTATTCAGGTAAGTAATTTGTTTAAGATTATTGAGTTGAAACTTTGTGCGAAACAGGCTGGTCTTTTGAACATTAAGGCTGAGTCTATACCTATGAGTAAGGATAAAGAGATTGTTTTATATATGTCTAAAAAAGTTAAACCGGCGAATATTGTGAGCCTTCTTGAAAACAATCCTAATTGGAAGATTGTTGGTACAAGGCTTAGAATTAATACATCGGAATTAGGAGATGATTGGTTTAAAGCCCTTCAAGACGATGTTTCTGCTTTGGCTGTGGAAAAGAAGCACGGGAAGTAGGTTGACTTTAATTAAGGGTTTGATATGATTTTTTACCGACGCTACTTTAAGTGTCGCGATATTTGAAAAATGGGGATGTATTGGTATTCGATAGGATGGTTTTAAGTGCAGTATGTTGCAGTTCAGGGGTTGCTCTGTCCCCCTGTAGATCCGTCAGAGCAAATTAAGTGCTAATAACACTGTTTCTGAGCAAAACTACAAATACGCTTTTGCGCGTGTGCCAGCTTTTGCTTAATTTCCGACTTTTTTCGGAATCGTTCATACTTGGGATATCTGCTAGCTTGTATGGGCGTAATTTAGCGGGTTAAGGTTTTATACTTTCTTCTAGGGTATAGAGCTCGAAAATTTTTTAGAATAAGCGATGTTGTTTTTTGTTTTTCCTTTATGCCATCGACGAAAATTTTAGGAAAAAATATAACTGTAGAAGCTACTCCACTTCATCTCTACACCCGGGTTCGACTCCCGGCATCTCCACCAAGTGTTTTGAAACCTTTAAGAAAGGTTTTAACGCTTCCCAAATATAAGATGTTCACAAAAATTTATAGGGAGTGTAATTTTAAAATTAAATAATATGAGTGTTGAAAAAATTATTGGTGAGCTTTCTACTGATGAAAGGTTGGTTTACGAGTTTTTGAGAATAAATGGAAGAAAGGTTGTTGATATTAGTGATAGATTAAGAAAGCTTTTACTTAACGCTGGGGCGCTTTTAGAAAAAGATGGTGTAACAACGGTAAATAATGAAGTTTGTGAATCTATTAGGAGCGTGCTTGCTTTTAGAGGGTATACTTCTTAAAGGTGGTTTTGTTGACAAAGTGTGTAAAAATGCTATAAAGAATACCTTTAAGGTAACTTTATGGATTTGTACGCAGAAAGACAATGTGTTGACGCAATGAAAGCGGGTGAAACCTCAAAGTTTCTACTGCTTTTTGAGGATAATTTTGAGGAAGTTTACAAATATGTGGCTAGGCGTGTTGATAATAATGAGGAGGTTGAAAGAATTATTAGATTGGTTTTTTTAGATGGATTGGGTCAGATACAAAATACTCCTTCGGATGTGAGTTATTTGGTTTGGCTTTTTAGTTTGGGGAGGCCGCGCGTGGCGGACTATTTGGCGAAGCAGAGTATGCCTAGTGCGCGCGGGTTGATTTCTAAAACTAATAATGACGAGGTTTTAGGTGATTACGAAAAATTTGAAAAAGTTCTTTCTAAATTGAGCTTGGAAGAAAGAGAAATTTTGAGATTAAAGTTTTTTGAACAAGTTACTGATGGTGATGTGATGACAATACTTGGTTTTGAAGAAGGTGTTGTTGGAACTAAAATTTATAGAGTTTTAAAGAGGGCACATTTTCTTTTGTTTGGTGAAGCCGATGATCAACAAGGAATTTATTTTGGAGAGTTGAGTAGTTTTTTTGAAAGAGTTAGAGAGGCGGAATTTGTTGAGGTTCCTGAGGCTTTTAAGTTGAGCTTGAGGGCGGATTTGAATAGTAGAATTGAGAGAAAAGGGTTTGCTATGGAGGCTGAGGCAGAAGTTGTACAAGAGGAAGTGCCTTTAAAAGAAACTGTTTATAGAGAAAATGTTGGGTCAGATGATCCTGCAAAAGTTTTTGTTGATGCTGTAAAAGAAATGAGAAGTGAAGGTGTTGATCCTAATGAATTCTTTATGGAGGCTATGGAAATGAAACAAGCAGCTGCGGAAATGTTTGATAAATGGAAAATTGCTTTAGTGGCGATACCTGCTTTGATTTTTATAACTGTTATTGGTTTTGTTGCTTATAAGTTGGCTGGGCTTGGAGGGGTGGACGATTCTAAACTTGTACAAAGAGGATATCCAACAAATTGTAATTTTGCCGTTGATTATAAAGATGGTATTGCTGATGGTATAAGAAGAAGTTTAGATGCAGAGGTTGCTAATAAAATTTGTGATTATTTTGCCCCTAAAGGTTTAGCTGTTTTGAAACTTGATGATGGGGGAGTAACAGTGGATGTAGATTTAGAATCTAGCTTGATAAAATACCAGTTTGTGAGAGATACTAGATTACAAATTTGGAGGATAATAAAATATGCAAAAACTGCTAATAGCAACGAGCAATCCAGGGAAGTTTAATGAAATTATGGAGGTAATCTCCGATCTACCTTTTGAGTTTTTATCTTTAAAAGATGTTGAGGTTGATTATTCGGATCTCAAAGAAGATGGAGAGTCTTTTTATGAAAACTCTTTTATTAAGGCTAAATATTTTAGAGATAAAACCGGTTATCTAACACTAGCAGAAGATTCTGGAATTTTGGTTGATGCACTTACTGGAGAGCTTGGTGTAAAAACTCGTAGGTGGGGAGCTGGAGAGAACGCTAGTGATGATGAGTGGATGAGTTTTTTCATGGAAAGGATGATGAATGAGGAGAATAGAGCTGCAAGTTTTGTTTGTAATGCCTGTGTTTTAGGAAATGATTATAGAGAGCATTTTGAGGGTGAAACAAAAGGTGTTTTGATGAAAGAAATTATGGCACCAATTATTCCAGGAATACCATTAAGCTCATGTTTTGTGGCAGAAGGTTGCGATAAAGTATATGCGTTAATGAACGAAGCGGAAAAAAATATGGTAAGCCATAGGGGAAAGGCTATGCATAAATTAAAAGTTTTTTTACAATCTATAGCTTAGCATTAAGCCAGTGCCTATATTAAGAATTTCTGAGTGGAAGTTTTTGTTTTTTTGAACAGTTTTTATATATGGCTCCAATTGTTCTTTGTGTGAAATAATATTATCTGTAATTATCATTCCACCTTTTTTTATTCTGCTTTCTAGAATTTCAAAATATTTTATGTGTTCATATTTTGTGGCGTCAAAGAAGGCAAAGTCTAACATTTTTGGTTTTTTTGGAATAGCTTCAGGGGCATGACCTTTTATCTGTGTGATGTTCTTTATTTTTGCCTTTTTAAAATTTTCTTCTGCCATTTGAAACCTTTGTGCGTGTGATTCTATTGTGTATAAATGACCACCCTGTTCTTCCAGCGCTTTAGATAACCATATTCCAGAATAACCATTTGATGTTCCTATTTCTAAACCAATTTTGTAATTTCTTTCTTTTATTAGGGTAAATAAAAATGCGCCAACATCTGGTGTAATGTTCCAAAAATTTTCACGACTTTTTTCTAGTTCTTTTAAGATGGGTAGCATGAAAATAAACTACAATAAAAATCTGTATAGATCTAGATTAGTCTCTAATAAGTTTTCTTGCCACTATAACAGTTAATAGTGACATCAGAATTGCCCCTATTAGAGCTTCTGTAGCAGCAATATATCTCATTGCCCCAATTGCATGATAATCGCCGTAACCAAGTGTTGTGAAGGTTACAATGCTAAAATAAATAGAGGTTGAGAGTGATGGTGTGATTACTTGGCTTTGGTACACCAAACTGTTGTGATGTGTAAAAAGCAATGCACAAACAAATACAGTTATTGATGACGCTAAAAGAACGTTTATAAATGATGTTCCATACTTACATAATAAATCTCCAAAGATGTAATTTAACCATCTTGTTGGCTTGTACCACTCAATATCTTTTCTTTTTGCCACCATTTCTTTGTAGTGGTAGTAGTCACCAAGTGTGTGTAAACTTGAGTTTCTGAACATCTCTTTGATTTGTTTATATTCAATTGCTGCAAAGTGATAGTTTTTTTCTTTTTCTGATTTAAGCTCTGATCCAAAAGTACTTTTTTGGTCAATAAAAGCAGTGGATGCAGACATGTCTTTAATTGTAGCGTCTGTAAAATTACAATCTATAATTTTGGCATTATTTATATTTAGCCCACTACAATCAGATTCTTGAAAGTAACAATTACTAATTGTGGCACCTTTAAAATCTGCATGTGTTAAATCTGCATCTTCAAAGTAACAATCATGAATTTTTCCTTCTTGGAAATTGCAGTGTTTGAGATTTGCTCCTTCAAAATGTATTTCTGAAAGAATGGCTAAATCTTCAATGTAGCCATTATCATCTTCTTTTACTGGGATTCTAAAATCAAAACCCATTAAAGTTGCTCCACGAAGATCAATTCCGTTTCTTACCTCTTCATCATTGATTCCAGGGAAGTTTTGGACTTTTTGTCTAAACAGAACAGGGCTGAGGTAGCAACGAGAGGATTTAATTACTTTTATTAGCTTCTTTCCTTTTGTTGTTAACCACCTGTTTTGTAGTTTTTCTAGCTTTTCTTTTGAATATAACATTACAATATTATACCATTTTTTAGCTAGACTGGCAACACTTTAGTCACCAATTTTGATCTGGATTGCCGATTCGCTGCTGTAGCCAAGTTTATCTATAACTTTAGCTACAATTAAGTGTGTAGAACCAATTTCTGCCGAATTTGAAATTCTAAGAAATCCTCTGTATGGATCTGTAGAAGTAACATATTCCTTTTCGTCATCTAGGTAGTATTCAACTTTTTCTATTCCATTTTGGGAAGTGATATCTACAGCGATTGTAAGATTACCTTTTGGAACTATGCTGTTTGATCCAGGAGTGCTTATTGTTATTGATGGTTTGTTTTGAGCGCTTTCCGCTGTGTGAACGTTATCATACTCGGTAGGTGGTGCTCCTATACGGATAGAAGTACCAGAGCTTTCTAGTTCTGATTGATGAGTTGAATAGTAATTGATTATTTCCTGTTTCCAATTAAATAAATCAGCAATTGGTTTGTAGTTTTGGAAAAGAACAGTTTCTACAGCCTCTTTAGGCGTAAATTCAGTTGCAAGAAGTCCAGATATTTTATCTATTTTTACTTCGTAAAATGAATTTTCGACAGTTGTTGGTACTGCAAAACTTGGGAAAACTTCACTTACAATCATGTCTGGTGGTGTGTTTTTTCCAGGTAGTAAACCTGTTGCTTTACTAATTTGAATATGTTTTATTCCGGCTGGTTCTGGGAATGGTTCCGCACTTTTTCCTTGAAGAGCTTTTGCCATTACTGCATTAAAAATTGGGCTTGCTGCGTCGTAACCGTTTGCATTGTAAGAAAGTCCTGTACCATCTGTGTTTCCAACCCAAACTCCAGTTACAATGCTTGGTGTGTAACCAATTGTCCAGGCATCTGACGGTCTAACGCTTTTTGTTCCAGCTTCACTCTTATTTTCTTTAGTACTTGTACCTGTTTTTGCTGCATTTATTTGCCCATTTATAAACAATCTTGGACCAACTCCGTTTGCTTTATCTGATAAAACATCGTTAATTAAAAATGCTATTTCTGGAGCCAGAACTTCAGGAAAATCTTTTTGTTGCCATTCTTCTAATATGTCTCCGTTAGCATTTTCAACTTTTAGTATAGATGTTAGTTCTGGGCGTTTACCTCCGTTTGCGAATACTGAATATGCCGTAACCATTTCGCCAAGTGAAACTTCGCCAGCACCTAACGCTAGAGGATAGCCGTAATTGTGGCTTTTCTTTAGTGTTGTGATTCCCATTTCTGTTGCAAGATCTATAATTTTATCTTGTTGTTCTGCAAGGAAGTATGCCTTTATGGCAGGAATGTTTCTTGATTGTCCTAAAGCTCTTCTCATAGAGATTTGCCCTTGCCATTCTCCGTCATAGTTTTGAGGTTCATCACTACCAATTTTTGTTGGAACATCATAGATGATATCTCCAGGCGCAAAGCCATTCATGAACGCCCTTGCATAAACAATCGGTTTAAAAGATGAGCCTGGTTGTCTTGGGCGCAGTACCACATTAACATTTCCATCTATTTCCTCATTAAAGTAGTCTCTAGATCCAACCATAGCTAAAATTTCACCTGTTCTTGGGTCTACTGAAAGGATTGCGTTATTATCTGCTCCAAATCTGCTTACATTTGATTCACCAATTTTTGCGGCTGTTTCTTCTGCATATTCTTGAAGGTCAGAATCTATAGTTGTGGTAACTTTTAATCCACCTTGCTCTACAACATCTTTTCCATATTTTTCTTCAAGATCTTGTTTTACCATTAGTACGAAATGGGGATTGTTGATTGCCTCTCTGTATTCGTTAAATTCAATGTTTTGTAATTCATTTAGGGCTTCTTGTCTTTCTTCTGCGGTTATTGTGTTTAGGTCTGACATTCTTTTTAAAACCAAATCACTACGCCCTTGAATATAAATTTCATGACCTGGGTATATTTCAACACGTTTTCCTATTAAGCCACGAACATAATCTTCTATTTCAAGGTCGCTTTCTTTTTCTATATCGCTATCTTTTTCTGTAAATTCTTTTAGTAGTGCTGAATGTTTGTAGTTTCCATAAGGGTTGTATCTACTTGGTGCTTGGGGTAGAGATGCGAGGATTGCGCTTTCTGCTAGATCTAAATCTTTACAATCTTTTTCAAAATATATTTCTGCTGCTTTTTGGCATCCATAAGCGTTATTTCCGTATGGGATTCTGTTTAAGTACAGACCTAAAATTTCTTCTTTATCGAAGGCTCTTTCTAGTCTTATAGCTAAAATTATTTCTTTCGCTTTTCTTATGTAAGAATGTTCTGCTGATAAAAATGTGTTTTTTACGTATTGTTGAGTGATTGTTGAACCTCCACGAGGTGAACCTATTCCAAAAACTGAATGCAGTACCGCTTTACCGATGGCCATAATATCAAACCCTTTATGTTCCCAAAAAAGATCGTCTTCTATTGCTACTGTTGCGTCGATTAGGTAAGGCGAAATGTCTTTATATTCTATTTGTTCTCTATTTTCTTCACCATGAATTGTGTAGAGAAGTTTGTCGTTTCTATCGAAAATTTGTGTTGATTGTGCGGCTGTTAGGTTTTCTAAGTCGGTAACATCTGGTAGCCCAATAGATAGGATAGCTATGATCATGGCAAATAATATTATTCCCATCAAAAAGCCTCCAACTCCGATTGTTATGGCCCAAAAACCGATCTTTTTATAGAGCTCGGCATCACGCTTTGGCATGATTTTTTCAAACTGTGGTAAATAGCGTTTAAGCATGCCCAGATTGTACTGGGAATTTGGTGTTTAGTAAAGAGGGGGGGAGGGTGCTGGGTTTATTCAGTGGGTGGTGCAGTTTTTGCATCCTCTCTAGCGTACATCGCTGCCTGTTCACGTGCTAGTATGTCTTTTTGGTATAACTCCATTGTTACTCTGTGTACATCTTGGTTTGTTTCTGCCGCGATTCTTTCGGCTGTGGCTTTTATTTCTGCACGCTCTTCTTCACTTAAAGTTTGGTAAGCTAGTTGTATTGTTGTTAGGTCGTCGTGAACTTGAAGTTCTGTTGGTGTTGCTGCTGGTTTTTGAGGTTCGTTTGTCATGTTAGTTTTTTAAAATTAATGTTTTATTATACCATTTTATCATGGATTGTGCAACGTTTTGGGTTTTTGGCGAGGGTGTGATTAAGGACTTTTTTCCAAGTAAAGTCTTGGTTCTCCGTCTCCGAAATAGTTTTCTTTCCATTCTTTTATTACAAAGCCAAGGCGGAGGTATATTAGGAGGGCGGGAATGTTATGTGGGTGGGTTACGAGTCCTAGTTTTTGGCCTTTTAATTGATTTACAAGAATATTCATTGCTTGTTTTGCTAAGCCTTGATTTCTGTATTCTGGCAGTACAGTTACTCCTCTAAAAAACAACACCCCTGTTTCATTTTCTTTATATGAAACAGTTCCTATAGGAGTTTTGTCTTTTAATATAATGTAGGATTCACCTTCTTCTATGTGTTTTCGGTATTCGTTTTCTCCAGACAGGGGAGAGAACAGAGGGCTATGTGATTTTTTTTCTAGATCTTCTATTAGTTTCCAATCTTCTGATTTTACTTTTTTAAGATCAATTTTCATTGTTTTTCGGTTTATCCTTTACCATCTCTGATTATTCCTCCAATTGATTTCAGGTTTTTGAAAACGCGGGCTTGGGTTTCTGTGAGGTCGTGGTCGGTGAGGGTTTTTTCTGGATCGTTTAAGGTTATTTTGAAGGCTACAGATTTTTGGTCGTTTGGCAGGTTTGGGCCTTCGTAGATGTCGAAAAGTTTGATGTCTGTGATTAGTTTTTCATTGGCTTTTTGAATTGCTGATTTAAGTTCTCCGATTTCTTTATTTTTTTGAACTAGAACGGAAACATCAAAAGTGCTGGACGGAAATTTAGGAATTTCTTTGAATTTTTTGTCGTTATTTTGGATTTTTAGAGCTTCGGTTAGGTTAATTGAAAAGTTTGCTATGTGTTGTCCTTGTAGGTCGTGATTTTTTTGTACAATTGGGTGGAGAGAGAAAACTACAGCAACTGTTTGACCATTATGGTCAATATATGAAAGTGCTTTTTGAGGGTGGGCATATGGAGTATTTTTGATTCCTTTTGCAGGGGATGCTTTGATGTTGAATTGTTTCAGGAAGCCTTCTACAGCGCCCTTTGCTTCATAAAAAGGATTTTTGCTTTTTGTCATAATTGCACCACTGATTCTTTTTGTTTCTTGAGGATAAAATTCTCCAATATCTGTGTAAGTGCGCCCAATTTCGTAGATTTTTAACTCTTCGAAGTTTTTAGCGTTTAGTTGTAGGTTTTTTAGGAGGTTTGGGGTGAGGGTTTGTCTGATGTGGGTTTGGTCTTCTGATAAAGTGTTTTGTAGTTTGATGTGTCCTTCCTCAGACATTAAGCAGTTTTGGATTTCTTTTGCTCCGTAAAATGAGTAGTTGTAAACTTCGTTGAAACCAAGTCCTAGCGAGAAAAATTCGCGAGCGCGGTGTTTTTGGAAACGCTCAGTGTTATCTTTTGGTAGGCGGGCTTCTAGTTTCGGTAGAGTTGGTGCAATGTTTTCGTAGCCGTAGATGCGCGCCACTTCTTCTATTAGATCGTCCTCGATTGTTACATCCTTGGTGGCGCGGAAGCTTGGAACTGTTACTGTGAAGTGCGTTGTTCCTTTTTCTGCAACTTTAAACTCTAGACTTTCGAGGATTTTTTTAATTTGTTTAGCCGGAATTTCTACTCCAATTTTTGACTGAGTTTTTGCAATGTTTAAAGCGATTTTTAAGGCTTTATTCTCAAAATTTTTGATGTCTGTGATTGGGCCGCCGATCGTGGCACCCGGTGATAAAGCCAAAATTAGCTCGGCGGCCTTTAAGATAGCCGTTTCTGCCAGCAGTGGGTCTAGGGCTTTTTCGAAGCGTTGAACTGCGTCTGTGCGGAGTCCAAGTTTTGTAGAGGTTTTTCTGATTGAACTGGCGTTGAAGTTTGCTGATTCTATAATTATAGAAGTTGTTTGAGGCGAAATTTCGCTGTTTTCTCCGCCCATAACTCCGGCAATTGCTAGAGGTTTTTCTTTGTCGGCGATTACTAGCATGTGTTCGTCTAAGGTGCGTGATTTTTTGTCTAAAGTTTTGATTTTTTCACCTTTTTCGGCTGTTCTTACTATAATTCCTCCTTTGATGTGAGATTTGTCGAAAGCGTGGAGCGGTTGTCCAAGTTCGGTTGAGATGTAGTTCGTGATGTCTACGATGTTGTTGTGAGCGCTGTGGCCTGTGGCGGTGAGCCTTGCTTTGAGCCATTCAGGAGATTCTTGAACTTTTATGTTGTTGATTATGAGTCCGCAATATCTAGGACAAAGTTCAGGATTTTCTACTTTAACCTTTGGAGATTCTCCGTCTTTAGGGATTTTTACTTTTGTTTCGTAGGGTTTGAGTTTTGCGCCAGTAATTGCTGCGATTTCTCGGGCAATTCCGTAGTGACCCCAAAGGTCTGGACGGTGGGTTAGAGATTTGTTGTCGAATTCTAAAATTACATCATCTTTTTTGAATATTTCTGCAAGTGGAGTTCCTGGCTTTGGTTTGATGCTTGAAAGGTCCATGATGTCGTGAGGTCCGGCTTCTTTATCTTCTAATCCGATTTCTTCGGCTGCTGCTATCATTCCATAACTTTCTACTCCACGAACTTTAGCCTTTTCGAGAGTGATTAATTCTCCTTCTCCGTGCCATTTAACTTTTGCTCCAATTTTTGTGACAGCAACATACATTCCTTCTTTTAAGTTTGCTCCACCGCAAACAATTTGTAGGTTTTCTTTTCCTACTGAAACTTGCGCTACTTGTAGGCGGTCTGCGTCTGGGTGTTTTGCAATGCTGGTTACATGTCCTGCGACCATGTTGTCGAAAGAGCAGCCTTGATCTTCAACTTTTTCTACTTCGGCTGTTTTTAGGGTAAGCTCATTTGCTAGATCTTTTGGATCCATTTTGATGTCTACGAAGTCTTTAAGCCATTTTAGGGAAATATACATTTAAAATTGTTTTACAAATCTAAGGTCGCCATTTGTGAGCAGGCGGATATCAGTTATTCCATATCTCATCATTACTAGTCTTGTTAGCCCGAATCCAAAAGCCCATCCTTGATATTTTTGTGGATCAATTCCTCCAGCTTTTAAAACATTTTCATGAACCATTCCGGCTCCCATAAACTCTATCCAGCCAGTGTTTTTGCACACTCTGCATCCTTTTTCTTCACAAAGTAGACATGAGAAATCTAGTTCTAATCCTGGTTCTACGAATGGGAAATACCCTGGTCTGAATCGAACTTTTACCGGTTTTCCAAATAGGCGAGTGAGGAATTCCGCCATAACTCCTTTAAGATGGGAAAGTGAGGCGTTTTCTTCGATAAGTAATCCTTCTACTTGGTAAAATGTTGTGTCGTGGCTGGCGTCAGTTGCTTCGTAACGGAAAACTCTTCCCGGTATTATTAATCTTAACGGTGCCCCGTATTTCTCCATACTTCTTATTTGTACCGGCGACGTATGAGTTCTTAAAACCAT
>PFDP01000013.1:37351-72301 GCA_002772535.1 Candidatus Peregrinibacteria bacterium CG10_big_fil_rev_8_21_14_0_10_36_19
TAATATTCTGATTCCACTTCTGGACCATCGGCAATAGCAAAGCCCATTTGATTAAAAATTCTTTCAACTTCCTCTTGGGTTTGTGATAGGGGGTGAATGTGGCCAACTTCTCGGATTTCTGCTGGGATTGTTGTGTCGAAAAACTCTTCATTTAGTTGTGCTTCTAATTGGGCATTTTCGAGATCTTTTTCTTTTTTTAGGAAAGCTTCTTCAAGGGCAACCTTTACTTTGTTACTCAGTTGTCCCATTTTTGGCTTTTCTTCGGGCGAAAGGTCTTTGAGTCCGCGAAGAATGTCTGTAAGGCTTCCTTTTCTTCCTAAGTATTTTACCTCAAGATCTTTAAGATTTTTCAGGTCTTTTACTTTTTCTATCGCTTCTAGAGCGTCTTTTTCGAGTTGTTGTAATTGTTTTTCCACGAGCTTAAATGTAAAGGTTTTGTGCAGAGATTTCAATAGGTTGAAAATTTAGAAAAATTTTAAGTATGTCTGTTAGGTTTTAAGGAAATATTATTTAATTGAATTCTAACCCACGGGGAAAATTTTGTGATAGGGTGGGGATTTTGTAAATAAGTTTTGGCTTACTGCTGGGAATTTTTGAGGGTGATTCTGTACTAGGACAGAGCTGCCCCTGATAAATGCCTTCTAGAAGCGTAAAATTAGCTATTTTTTTCCGAAAAAATAATTACTATAAATGGTTGTGAATGTGCAAATTGACAACTATTTTGACTCGTACTGCTATAGCAAAATTTTGCTTAACTAATTGTGAATCTTGTCCAAAGTTCCTAAATGACTAGGAAAAATAAAAAACCCCGGTTTTACTCGGGGCTTTTTTGAAATCTTTTAGACTTTCCTTTTGGGAAAGGAAAAATCCCGCGAGGGGATTTTTCTGCTATTTAACAGCATCTTTTAGAGATTTTCCAGCTTTGAAAGCAGGTAGCTTCATTGCAGGGATTTTGATTTTTTCAGATGGGTTTCTTGGGTTAACACCTGTTCTTGCCGCTCTTTGTGAAACACGGAAAGTACCGAAACCTGTAATTGTTACACTTTCACCTTTTTTAAGGCTTTTTGTAATCATTCCTAGAACTGAATCTAGAACTTCTCCTGCAGCTTTTTTTGTAACGCCTGCAGCTTGAGCAGCACTTGCTACTAAATCTTGCTTAGTCATATTATATATGGGTTAAGTATTAGAACGTACCGTCATTATATGACTTGTTTTAGGGGATGCAAGGATTTTTTGTCCCTCAAACGTTTATTTGTAGCGAAAAAATGTTTTTTTGGCTTGGTTTTTGGCTTGAGCTTGAGGTTTCTTTTTTGACTTGCCATCTTGCCGTTTTGGTGTTTTTCCTTATATTTAGCCAAAAATGTTACTTTCTTGTTGACGAGATTTTGGAACTGTAATAACAATGTTTCAAGTATGGCTAAAAATTTAGTAATAGTAGAGTCGCCCGCAAAGGCAAAAACAATTTCTCGTTTTTTGGGAAATGGTTATAAAGTATTGGCTTCAATGGGCCATGTTCGTGATCTTCCTAAATCTAAAATGGGAATTGATGTTGATCATGACTTTGAACCAACCTATGAAGTTACTGATGATAAGAAGAAAGTTGTCACACAGTTAAAGAGTGAATTGAAATCGGCCGAGACGCTTTGGATCGCTACCGATGAGGATAGGGAAGGAGAGGCTATTGGTTGGCATCTTTTGAGTGCTTTGAAAGTTCCAAAAACTAAAGCTGTTAAAAGAATTGTTTTTCATGAAATTACGAAGCCTGCAATTATGGAGGCTATTGAGCATCCTCGAGATCTTGATATGAATGTGGTGAATGCGCAACAAGCGCGTAGAGTTTTGGATAGGCTTGTTGGTTATGAACTTTCTCCCCTGTTATGGAAAAAGGTTCAATATGGCCTTTCTGCTGGGCGTGTTCAGAGTGTTGCTGTGAGATTTATTGTTGAAAGAGAGCGTGAAATTGAGGCTTTTATTCCGGAGGAATATTGGAAAATTATTGGAGATTTTAAAAATGAAAGAGGCGAAGATTTTAGTGCTGAATTGAGGTCTAAAATAGGAAATATTGATGAGGCTCAAAAAGTTTTAGATGATTTGGATAATGCGAAATATAAAATTGATAGAGTTGAGGCTAAGGAAGTGAAAAAAAATCCTGCTGCTCCTTTTATTACTTCTACTTTGCAGCAAGAGGCGTCTCGTAAACTTGGTTTTTCTGTTAAACAAACTATGCGCGTTGCTCAGCAATTATATGAAGGTTTGGATACGGGAGAAGGTGAAACGGGTTTGATAACCTATATGAGAACGGATAGTGTTAATCTTTCTGATTTGGCGCTTAAGGATGCTAAAAAATTGATTACTGAAAAATATGGTAAGGAATATGCTTTGTCTGAGCCTAGAAGATATAAAGGTAGAAAGGGGGCTCAAGAAGCGCATGAGGCTATTCGTCCTGTAGATTTAACTTTAATTCCTGAAAAGGCTGCTAAATTTTTGGATAAGAATCAGGCGGCTTTGTATGATTTGATTTGGAAGAGAACAATTGCTTGTCAGATGGAGCAGGCTATTTTGAACCAAACTAGTGCTGATATTGTCTCTGGTGGTTATGTGTTTAGAGCTACTGGTCAGACTGTTAAGTTTCCAGGTTTTATGGAGGTGTATATGGAAGGTATGGATGATGGAGAGGAGGCAATGGGTGAGAAATTTTTACCACAATTAAATGAGGGGGAGAGCGCGGAATTGGTTAAAATGAATAGTAGTCAGCATTTCACTAAACCGCCTGCTAGATATACTGAGGCCTCTCTTGTTAAAAAGTTAGAAAGCGAGGGGATTGGAAGACCGAGTACTTATGCTCCAACAATTAGTACTGTAATGGCTAGAGGATATGTGGAAAAAGATGGGAAGACTTTAAGGCCAACCAATTTAGCTATGCTTGTGGTGGATATTTTGGTTGAGCATTTTAAGGAAATTATTGATTACAAATTTACTGCTGAAATGGAGGATAAGCTTGATGCTGTTGAAGAAGGTAAACAGGAGTGGGTGCCAATGATTAGGGCTTTTTATACACCTTTTCATAGTAACGTTTCTGATAAAGATAAGAGCTTAAAGAAAGAAGATGTTTTGAAAGAAAGGGTTTTGGGTAAATATCTCGATACGGATTTGGATGTGGTGGTGCGTCATGGGCGTTTTGGGCCTTTTGTGCAAGTTGGTGCATATACCAAAGAAGAGGTTGCTGCTATGGAGGAGAAGCCAAGAAGGGCTTCATTACCTGATGGTGCTTATTTTGAAACCGTAACTATGGAAGAGGCTTTGAAAGTTTTGAGTTTGCCAAGAGAGCTTGGAGTTGATTCTAATGGAGATCCTGTTGTTGTGATGACAGGTCGTTTTGGTCCTTACTTTAAAATTGGAGCTAAAAATGTGAGCTTGTTGCCGGATATGGACCCTTACACTGTTACTTTGGAGGAGGCGTTGAATGTTGCCAAAGAGGCTAAAAAAGCTGAGAAGAAGGCTCAAACTCCGCTTGCTGAGTTGGGGGTTGATCCTGTTAGTGGAGGTAATATTACGATTAAAGATGGTCGTTTTGGTCCTTATATTACGGATGGAAAAACAAATGTTTCAGTTCGTAAAGGCGTTGAAATTTCGGAGATAGATTTTGCTATGGCTGCTGATATGCTTGAAAAGAAGCGTAATGCACCTCCGAGAAAAGGGGGCTGGGGTAGAAAAAAGAAGTAGTTTTAGCCATAAGGGTGTACAAAAACTTGACTTTTTTGCTGTAGGTTGTATTATTATGTCTTATTTGCTAATCATTAATAATGATTACTCGTCAACGTTCGTTAGATTTATTGAAAGAAGGTTTAGGCAAAAGTGCTGATTGTATAAAAACTGCTCAAGCTGTTAGGAGCTGTGCCAACCAAATTGCAATGAATATTTCTGCTGTTTTAGAGCAGGGGGTAATGAATGAAGACGATGTTAAGGTTTTTATCAGTGCTACAAATGAAGTGTCTCGTAAAGTGGGGCAAACTTTTGAAGCGTTAATGGTTAGTCTGGATGTTCTCTTTGATGTTGTTGCTAATAGTGAAGGCGTAGCTCCAAGAAGGGCTATTCAAGAGGTTTTGGCGGCAATTGTAGCAGAATCTGCTGGTGATAATGTTAATGTTTCTGTGAGCAAAAGAGATATCGATGGCTCTACTAAGCAATTGCAAATATCTGTTGAAACTATACCTGCGGATCCTTCAACTACAGTTGTTTCAGCTCCAGATGGGGACCCGATTCCAAGGCAAAGAAGGCCAAGAAGAGCTAGGACGGCTCCAGCTGCTAAACTTGCAAAAGCTAGATCTTAAAGATTTCTTGAGCTTTGGCTCGGGAGGGTGGTATACTTTGTAGTATCATCCTATGTAATTTTGTATGCCTCGTATTCCTAAAATAGTATTTGTTTTATTTTTGTCATCTTTCTTTTGGAGCCTTTTTGTAACGACTTCTTTTGCTGAGGGGGATAAGGTTTGTTCGGGAAGAGTTACTGGTACAACAGTGCTTTCTAATCCTAATTCGGGGAAACTTTATTTTGATGCTCATCCGGGGCCTTCGTCTGATGATAATGGACTGGTGCCTGGTTCAATTTTGGGTTTAACGGGAGGGGTTTCTGCTCCTGGAGATAGAAGTTTTGCTGCTTGTGTTGATAAAGATGCTGCTCTTGCTAATGATGAGTTTCAGATGAAGGGGTGGTCTTGGAGTGATAATGTTGGTTTTGTGTCGTTTTATTGTAAGGCGGGAAAAAATTTGGAGGCGAGTTGTGGAGGTTTTGATTATGGAGTAAAAGTTACTGCTGCTGATCTTTCAGGGGAAAGAACTCTTTTGGGTCATGCTTGGAGCGATTTGGGTTATTTGCAATTTGGTGGTCATCAATATGGTGCTCCAAAGGTTTCTAGTTCTGGCGTGGTTACAGGTTATGCTTATGCCTCTTCTGGCATTTGGGTAAAATTAGATGGAATGAAAATTTCGCTTCCTGGTAAACAGGTTGTGGAGGATGAGGTTACGGGTGCTTGTAAGAATAAGCCTTTTGTTTGTTTGGAGGTTGTTCCTACTGCTAAGCCGGTTGTTGCGGATGGAAATAGTGGTTATGAATTGCATTTGTATTTAAAAGAGGCTGACGGTGCTTCGGAAATGAAGCTAAGCGATTACAAACTAGGGCCTTTAAGTTTTCAATGGAAAGATACTGTGAAATTGGATCAGACTGTAGGTAAAAAAGCTCCTTATTTGGCTAAAACAGAATCTCCTTTTAATGCGAAGACTGGTGGTGTTTTGTTTAAGCCTGTAGATGTGGCAATGCCAAATGATCAGGCAGCAGGTGGTAATGGTTGGACAAAGGTTGGCTATGCTCATTATGTTTATAGTAAGCCGGTAAAATCTTACGCTCCTACTAAAAATTATTCTGAAACAACTTCAACAGAAAAACCGGTGCCGGTGAATAATGAGGTTTTCTTTACTAATGTTATTGATAGTTCGAAGATTGAATCAAATAAACTTGTGCTTGAACATGTGAGTTTTGATTTAAAAAATATTGATGGAACTGCGGTACAGGTTTCTGGAAAAACAATTTCTCCGGTTATTTATCCGAATAATCAAAACAGCATGAGCCTTGAGTTTGTGCCAAATATTGAAGTTAATCCGATGTATGTAGATGACCTAAAAGATAATATTGAGGCTTATAGAGGTATCCCTGCAAATATAACTGTTGGTACAAAATTTGTTGGAAAACTTACTCCAACCGGATTTAAAGTTGATTTGAAATTGGCTTATGACGAAGCGGCAACAAAGTTGCAATGTGGTGATAAGGCTGCTTTTGATTTCTACTTTTTGAAAGGTGACTTTATTGACCCTGCAAAAAAATTAACTTCATTAACTTTTAATTCTTTGGATGCTTTGGCTTCTCCAAAAACTTTTAGTGTGATTGCGGAAATTAAGACTGTTGAGGGGGCGTCGAATTCTTCTACAGAGCCTGTGAGTTGTTCTGCAATTGAGGGGCCTTCTATTTATTCTGTGATCACTGAAAATATTGGTGGGACAAATGTGATTTATTATAGTGCTAAGGAGCCGAGTACAACTACTGTTTTGGGTAATCCGGATGTGGTGGTGCAGGGAAATATTTATTCTGGAAGTGGCGCTCCTGTATTTACTCCAACTCATAAAACTCAAGCTGGTGGAAATGTTGGTGTAGATGTGGTGCGTAATACTGTTAATGAAAATATTAGAAGGCATTTGGTGGATTTAAAGCCTAGTCCGGGTGGGAATTGTGTTATTCAATCTTTAAAGGACTTAAATAATAGCTCTATTTCTTGTGGATCCTCTTATGTGAAATTAACTCAAATTGGTGATGAAAAAGTGGCTTACTTTAAGGGTAGTAAAGTTACATTCTCTTTGAATAAAGATGCTAGTGGTAATAGTTTAGTAGAGGGAAATTGGGCTGTGGTGGTGGACGATGGTCGTACTATTTTTGCTGATGATGTTTATAGTTCTGATTATGACTTTAAGCTTTCTGTGGCATCCTTGAAGGCAACAAATAAGACATGTGCTAATAGTAATGTGTATGTGTTTAATGAGGTTTTGAATATTCAGGCAAATATAGTTTCTGATTGTTCTTTGTTCTCTTTTGATGGAGCAACAGATGCTAATGGTTTACCTCAATGGACTAGCATTTCTGAGAGAGTTTCTTCTTTGGATAAGCAGCTTTTGATTGAAGGAAGTATTGCTTCTCGTAATACAATTGGTGGTTCTGAACCGGAAAAGGGCTTTGTGGTAGACGGTACTGGAAGGGTTTATAAACTTCCGATTGATGAGGATACTCGTTTGTTGGTACAAAATTATGATTTAAATTATTTGAGACTTTCTAAACCTTCACCAGAAGTTATAAATGGAATGATGGTGGATCAGAGTTGTCAAAAAGCTTTGACGGTTGAGGAGATGGTGAAAATTAAGGAGTATTTTAGTGGAGTTGATGGCGCAAAGGAAGTTGTTGGTGAAAATGGTGAAACTTGTGATGGTATTGATTTAAGTGAAATTTGGAATCCTGATGAAGGATTGTTTGGAGATTTGGTGCCTTCCGCTAGTGCTAGTAAGAGAGCTAAGGGGCTTTCTGAATCTGATGTTAATCCTGTTTATGTAAAATATAGAGCGCCTTATGGTGATTCCTTTGTGTTTAGCAAACAGGGCAATAATACTAATTAATTAACTTTATAAATTTATGGATAATGTAAGATTTTTTCCTGCTTTAATGCAGTCATTTAAGCATTTTGCTAAAGGGTGGCTGAGTTATTTGGGATTGTTTGCTTTGGCGATGGGTGTGGTTGTTGTTATGCTTGCTGGAGTCTTTGTGGTAGGTTTGGCTGGTTCTTTTGGTGGGGATGTTGTGGCTATAATTCTTTCAGTTTTACTATTTGCTGTAATGATTGCTTATTCTGTTTGGGTTAATTTATCTTTTGTTGCTTTTGGGCTTTCACAATGCAAGAAAAAAGCACTCACTTTGGGGGCAGCAATAAAGGGTGCGTTTAAGAATGTATGGAAAGGTGTAGTTGTTAGTTTTTATTCTGGTTGGTATGTTGTAAAGTGGCCTCTTTTGATTATGTTGGGAATGGCTATTATTGTTGCTTTTGTGGCTGGTAGTGGAATGGTTGCTGATTTGATGGCATCAGAAAGTCAGGAGGCTTTAATGAATATTATGTATGACAACATGGCAGCATTAGGTTCTTTAGGTGTGGTTTTTGCTTTGGGAATGATTTCTTCAATGGTGATATTTTTTGTGAGAATCTTAAAATCTATCTTTAGTTTATATGTTTTTGTGGAACAAGGATTAACGGGTAATGCGGCTGTAATGAAGAGTGTGGAAATTGTTAAGGGAAAGTGGTGGAGATTGTTTTTCTACTATGTTTTATTGCTTGTAGGGTTTTCTATAATTAATGCTGTTGCTGTTTCAGTGGCAGAGTCTTTAAATGAGTATTTGGCAATTGTGGTTTCTTTATTATTCTCTTTTGCTATGGGGCCTGTGACAGTTTTGTTTTTGGCTCAGGTTTATCTGGGTTGGAAGAAGTAGTTTTAGTTTTAAAAATTTGACAATAAGACTTATTTGTTTTACAATTGGGTCTTATTTATTAATTAAAACTTATGGCTAAAAATAATGTTTTGAAATGTGTTTTTACTGGGCAAGATGTTGCTACAGTTGGCTCTATCGAGGATGCTGTAAGAGGTGAAGCTGATGGGGTTTCAACTAATGTAGGAATAATTCATAAAAATCTTATTGGTGTTTATGAATATGTGGCTGGTAGTGTTTTATCTGCTGATCCTAAGGTCCAAAGGGAGGAGATTAGAAGTAAAATGTTAGCTGTTATTCCTTTGGAGGAGGCTGCTTAGTTGTTGATACCAACCTAAAGAGGCTTCAGGATACTTTTTTATTTCTGTTGCCATGATAGTTTCTATTTCTTTGAGGCGTTCTATGGTTGGAGCTTCAAATCTTAGAGTTAGGTTTGGGCTGGTGTTTGATGCGCGAATTGCTCCCCAAGAATTTTCGTCGAAGTTGATGCGTACGCCGTCGATTGTGATGCAGTCGTAGTTTTGAGTGAAATGTGCAACTAGGCTTTCTACGATGGCGAATTTTTTGTCGTCTGGGCAAGGGGCTTTGTATTCCGGGGTGGTGTGTACTTGTGGAAGGTCGCCGAATGTTAGTGAAAGCGGGGTTTCAGATTTTGAGACAATGCTGAGGATTTTGAGGGCGGCGAGGAGGGCGTCGTCAAATCCATAGTAGTTTTCTCCGAAAAATAGGTGGCCCGAAACCTCGCCGCCTAGTGGAGCGTTTAGTTCTTTCATTTTGGCCTCTATGAAACTGTGGCCTGTTTTGCTCATTACAGGTATTGCTCCGCGGGCTTTCATGTCGTTGATGATAACTTGTGAAACTTTTACATCAAACACGATTTGAGGCGATTTTTGGCGTTCTAGGAGGTCTCTTACAAGGAGGAGGAGCATGAAGTCTGATGAGTACATGTGGCCGGTTTCATCTACTATTCCGATTCTGTCAGCGTCACCGTCGAAGCCGATTCCGAGGTCGGCTTTTTCTTGAGTTACTTTGTTGATTAGGTCTTCCATGTTGTGGCGTTCTTCGGGGTTGGCTTCGTGATTTGGGAAGTTGCCGTCTGGGTCGCAGTATAGTTCTATTACTTCGCAGCCGAACTCTCTAAGAAGTTCTGGGGCGAATGGGCCGGCAACGCCGTTGCCGGCGTCTATAACAACTTTAAGAGGTCTGCTTAATGTCGCTTTTGTAAGTAGGTCTTGTTTGTATTCTTGCCAGATGTTTTGTTCGCTTATTTTGCCAGTTGGGTGTGATGTTTCAAAATCTTCGGTTTCTATTAGTTTGAGAACCGCTTGAAGTTCGTCTCCACAAATTGAGTGGGCTCCTTTTGTTACTGTTTTAAATCCGTTGTATTGTTTTGGGTTGTGGCTTGCTGTGATGTTTGTGGCGGAATCGAAATCCATGGCACAGGCTGCCCAGTAGATCATTGGGGAAGGGGCGAGTCCTACTTTTATTACATCGATTCCAGATTCTGTTACACCTTTAATGAAGGCTTCTTGTAGGCTTTCTCCGCTAAGCCTTACATCGCGGCCAACTGCCATGTTTTTGGTGTTGTATTTGCGTTTTAAATAGCTTCCGGTTCCTTTTCCAATAAGGTACGCAGTTTCTATGTTGAGATCTTCTGGATAAAGTCCGCGGATGTCGTAAGCGCGGAAAATGTGTTTGTTTATCATAATGTTTTAGAGTTTAAATCAAAGGTCTTTTTAGGGCAAGAAAGTTGAATCTTTCCATGTTATATCGTTGTTGTTTCTTTTTTCGCGGATTTGCGTGGCGCTTAAGTTGTTGTACCTTGAGAGTGTTTTAATTTTTTTGCCGGAGTTTTTGAAGCATTCTTTGGTTATTTTTGAGCCGCTATAAATGGTTTGAAACTCTGGCGAAAGGGCAATAACGTGCGCGGCCCAATTCGGCGGATCGTTAATATCCGGAACTTCGATGATTGTGTAGTTTTTAATTTTTGCTGTTTTGAGGGCGTGCTTAATTATTTCTTGGCGTTCTTTAACTGTGAAAGGGTTTTTTTCTGTGCTGTGAATTTGCGAAGATCCGATGGCAATAATTATATGGTCATTTTCAGTGAGAATTTTTTCTACAGCTTTGAGGTGGCCTTTGTGGAATGGTTGGAATCGGCCGATAAAAAGGGCGGTTTTCATTTTTAATGAGCCTTTATCAAAAATGGTGGTTCGAGTTTATGGCGGTTCATTGCCATTAGTCGGAAGATTTTGTGAACATTTTGAGGATTGATTCCTTTGCTGATTATGTCGTCTTTTGTGAGGCCGCTTTCAACTTGTTTTAAGATGTTGTCGATTTCTTTGTATGTCATTCCTAGTTCTGCCTCGTCGGTTTGTTCGTGGTAGAGTTCTGCGGATGGAGCTTTGTTGATAAACTCGTCGGGTAGTCCAACATGTTCTGCCATTGCATATACTTCTTCTTTAAACAGATCGCCAATTATTTCGATGTCTCCAGCCAAGTCTCCGTGTTTTGTGCCGTATCCGATTGCCAGTTCTGTTTTGTTTGAGGTTCCGATTACGAGGGTGTTGTAGGTGTTTGCAAAGTTGTACAAAATGCACATTCTAATGCGGGCTTTGAGGTTGATTTGAGCGAGATCATTTGGTCGCCATGGAAGTGTGAGAAAATCTGTGAGGTATCTGTTGATTGGCACAGAGTGAAATTCTACTTTTAGGAATTGGCAAAGGCCTTTTGCGTGCATAAAATTCTCTTCGCTGGAGATGCCTTTTTCTGGCATGAGTATGCCTGTAACATTTTCGGCTCCAAGTGCGTCTACTGTGAGTTTTAAACAAAGGGCAGAATCTACTCCGCCAGACACTCCAATAACCGCTTTCTCAAAGGCGTTTTCTTTGAAATATCTTTGGATACCTGCGATTATTTTTGTGTAATTGTTGTGCATAAGGGTGTTTGAGGATTTAATTATATAATCTTTCGCATTTATGTGAAGGATATGGTGTTGAAATTTCTTGGAGTTAGGGTGTTATATGTTGCTAATTTTAACTTTCCTCTTTGTGGGAGTTTTGTTAAGCTGTGTGAGCTCGTAGGCCCATGGTGTCAATGGTAGCACAACGGTCTCCAAAACCGCGAGTAGGGGTTCAAATCCTCTTGGGCCTGCCAATACTTATGAAAACTTTAAAAAAGTTTTCATCACTTTCAAAATAGCGGTTGTTCACAAAAAGGTTTGTTCCTTAGCTTCGTGTTTTTGTTTTGCAGGAAACCACGAGACCTGCAACAAAAACTACTTCGCTTTGTCACAAACTTTTTGCTCACTCTTTTTAGCTTCATACTTATAAAAACTTTAAAAAAGTTTTCATCACTTTCAAAATAGCGGTTGTTCACAAAAAGGTTTGTTCCTCTTGTTGATTGACAAAAAAATACATTGCTGTATTTTTTTGTACTAAAATTTAATAAATTTACCATGAGAAGGTTAGTGGATGATGTAGATGCTGCTTTAAATACTTTTGATGAAGGTTTTGCTAGTGCATTGGATCAATCTTTGGCTCTTCAGGGGAAAAATAGTGCTGTTGTGGTTGGGGTTGATTCTGATTTTGGTGATAAGAGGGTGTTGAGTGTGAATTTTGAAAGCGTTTTGGGAGATACCTTTGAAATGCAGATTACTTTTGTGGGGCAAGAGGTTAAGCGTAGGGTGATAAAATGTTTAATGGATGGTGGATGGGCACGTGAAAATTTTTCTTTGGTTTTGGATGAATCAGTTTTAACAGCTCATACGAAGAATGTTGATTCTGGCGTTGTTAGAACAATTGAGCCATCTGTTGCTACTGTTCAATCGATTTTTCAATCTGTTCAAAGAAAATTGCGTAGGGGCCCTGATGAGGCAGAAAGAAAACGCTATTTTGATTGGATGAAAAAATTTATTGATACTTTGGGAGTTGATGAAGCTGAATATAATCAGTTGGTTTCTATGGCTAAGGGTCTTTTATCTAGATTGTTAAATGGTAGTACTGTTGGTGTGATTTCAAATTATCTTGTGTTTGATACTAATTCTAATGCTTATAAGGTGGCAGAAAAAATTGTGCATGTGTGTATAGATAGATTTAATAATCAAAGCTTATTGAGTTTATCTAGAAGATCTCATGTCGGAACGCCATTTATTAGAAAAGTTGCTAAAGATGAGCTTAGGGCAAGGGGGATTGAGATTGAAGAAGATTTAGCTGCTTAGTAGGCTTGTTTTACTTGTTGACGGATTTCTTTTTCTTGGCTGCGTTTTTTAAGGACTTCGCGTTTGTCGTGGAGTTTTTTACCGCGGCAAATTCCAAGTTTTAGTTTGATTAGTCCACCTTTGGAATAGAGTTCAAGAGGCACTGCTGTAACTCCTTTTTGTGAAATTTCTTTTTCTATTTTGTGGATTTGTTTTTTTTGAAGTAGGAGTTTTCTTTTGCGGGTTGGGTCGTGTTCTTTGCGGGCTGAATTTTTGTAGCGAGATACATGGGCTTCGTTTAAAAAAGCTTCGTCGTTTGTTACATCGATAAAGGCTCCTTTTAAATTTGCTTGGCTTTCCTTTATGGCTTTAACTTCGTCACCATTAAGGGCAATCCCGGCTTCAAATTCTTCGAGGATTTCGTAGTCGTGGTAGGCCTTTTTGTTTTTTGAATAACTGGTCATATGCTATTATTGTTTGCGTGGATCTCATTCTACAATAATTTTTAACATTTACAAACATGGCTGATTCAAGCACTGTTGTCACTAAAAAGGGGTATTTCTCCCGTATAGTTGACTCTATTAAAGGTATAACCTTTGGTATTCTATTAATCATTGGGGCATTTTATTTACTTTTTTGGAATGAAGGGCGTGTGGATATTGGTGATGTGGCTGTAAACGCTATTGCGATTGATCAAGCTGTTGATGGCGATTTTGTTTATGTAAGTGGTGCTGTTTCCTCTGAGGAAAATCTGGGTGATGGGGCTTATTTAAAACCTGGTGATTATTTGGCGGTTAATAGAACTGTTGAGATGTATTCTTGGATTGAAAACAGTACTAGTAAATCTGATACAAGTGTTGGTGGTTCTGAAACAACTACAACAACTTACAACTATGTTAATGATTGGACTTCTACTCCAGCTACTTCAAGTAATTTTAATGTTCCAGCTGGCCATGAAAATCCAGCTAAAAAAGTTGCTGATGCAAATTTTAAAGTTAAGAATGCCTCTGTTGCTGGAAAATCTGTAAATATGGATAAGTTGGATTTGCCTGAATATAAAGCACTTGTTTTGAGTGAAGATTTTATGGATTTAAAAGGTGGAGTTTTGGCTGGTGGATATCTTTACACAAGACCTGGTTCTGATGCTCAACCACAAGTTGGAGATGTTCGTATAAGTTATAGTGTTGTTCATGATGGCATGGATATAACTGCTTTTGCAGAATTAGCAGGTGATTCTTTGGTGCCTCATGTAGATAAAGAAACAGATACTACTGTGTACAGAATGTTTGACGGTACTCGTGATGAAGCTCTAAAAGAGTTGCATGATGAATATGCTACAAGCCTTTGGTTATTTAGATTACTTGGATTTATTTTGATGTGGCTTGGGTTTGGAGCATTGCTTGCACCTTTAAGTGTGATTTTAGATGTTCTTCCTGCAGCTGGTTCTGTGAGTAGAGGACTTGTTGGGCTAGTAACATTTGTGGTTTCTTTGGTTTTGAGCGTACTTACAATTTTTGTTTCTGTAATTGCACATAACATTTATATAATGGGTGCTATTGCTGTAGCCCTTCTTGTTTTGGCTGTGATGTATTTAAAAAAGAAGGTTGTGAAACCTAATGTTGTGAGGGTTTAATTTTTTATTGCCTTGTTCAACAAGGCGTTGAATGTATCTATTTTGAAAATATTAAGACGGTAGGCATTGATTGTTTACCGTCTTTTGTTAGGAGCTCAATTCACAAGCCAATAAAAAAATTAAACTCTATGAGGGGGGCCTTTTTTCATTACTTCATATATACATGAATTCCTGAAGTTTTGTCGGTTTCTTTGTGGGTTTCTTTTTGCCCGCTCCATTCTTTGATGGTGAAAATGTAGGAAATAAATCTAGAGTTTTTTGGTAGTTCTTTTTCTATTTTCTTTTTGATTTCTTTGTTTACGGTTTCCATTAGTCCGAAAACATAGATTACGTCGATGTTTGAAATGTCGTATTTGAGAGCGTTGCCGAAAATAATTTTGAGATTTTTTGGTCCAAAAATCATCACTCTAATTTTTGTGAATAGGTAAAAGGGAAGTGCTAGTTCTATGCCAATAACTTTTGCAGAGGGATTTTTTCTGGCGATATATGTGCAGACTCTTCCGTTGCCACAACCCATTTCTAAAAAAGTTTCCCCTTTTTTTAGTTTTGCAATTTTGTGTAGTCGGTTTAAATCTTTGTTGCTTGTTGGTACCCATGGTGCAAGCGAAACCCAAGCGTAAACTATGGATGCTAGAATGAGGAAAAGTATTGTCATGAAGGGTGGTTACATTTTACGACACTCCCATTTGTTATTTTCTGTTGTGCATGTGGTTGGTTGATTTGTTTGTTTTGTCATACATGCAGACATAGCTTGTAATTTGATTGATGTTGCTAATTTTTGGCAATGTTCTTTTGCTTTAAGGTTTTCAATTTCTGAACATCTTCCTTGAACTGCAATGTATGCATTTGAGTGTACACTAAACCCCATAATATTTAATTCTTCTGTTAAACTTGCACATCTAGAGGTGTTGTTTGTATCGTTATCGCAACTGGCTAAGTGTAAACCTGCTGTTAATAAGAGAGCTGTTGATTTTTTCATAATTATTTTATGTCATCCATTTATACCACGGTCCCATTGAATCGTTTCTTTTTGAATTTCTTTTGAAATCAAAAATTACATCTTTTAGTGAAACGAGTGCCCATACTAGATTTAGAATTATAAAGGGCCAGCTAAAACCGATCCATGCGTAAATTACTAGTAGAGTGCTGCCTATCATATTGATTAAATCGTAGATAAAATAGGTATTTTTCCAGATGTGTAATTGCCCAAGGATGAAGGCAATTAAGATTAAAGATGCTCCTGCTGCTCCTATATAGATTGGGTCTATCATGGTTGTTTTATTTAAAATATTTTTTTGCGCTTGGTCTGCGGTGTGGGCATCCGGGCCAGCAACATGGTCGGCGTTTGCCTTTAAGAAGATCTTCGGAAAGTCTTTTTATGTGTTCTGTTCGCGTTTCTTGCTTTTTAACGATTGTAACCCAACATATCCATTCGTTGCGGGCGAGGGGAGTTAAGGTATTCCATTTTTCTAGAACTTTTGGGTTAGCGTTTAGAGCTTTTTCTAAATCTGTTGGAGTTTCGTGTAATGGGTCTGTGGTTATATTTTTAGTCATATAGTTTTGCGCAAAATTTTTTCCATTGGTTTTCCTTTTGCTAACTCATCAATGAGTTTGTCTAGGTAGCGAACTTTTTGTGTTAATGGGTTTTCGATTTCTTCTATGCGATAGCCACATATTACACCTTTGATCATGTGGGCATTTGGATTTAATTTTGCTTTTTGAAAGAACTCTTTAAAGGTTACTTTTTTATCGATAAGTTCTTTGAGTTGTTTTTCATCGAATCCGGTTAGCCAGTGTATTACTTCATGTAATTCTTTTTTTGTTCTTTCTTTTCTTTCCACTTTTGCTAAATATGCAGGATATACTGATCCAAATATCATGTTTGCTATTTTTTCATTATGTTTATCTGTGATTTTCATTGAGAGTTTTTTTAGATCGGTTTGCTAATGTTCCACATCATCTACTTCTGCTGTACTATGCTTCAAAAAAGAATTTTTAGCTTAAAGTGTTGATTAAATGAGCTCTAATCGCTTTCATGTTACCTTCAATGTTTTTAGGAATTGCAATTTCCTCACCGGTAATATTTTCAACTACAGTTAGCCATAGATGTGGCAGGATAACTGAATCAGGGTTTGCTTGGAGGTAAGCCTTTATTAGAGGTGTCGCTTCTCTGCCCATTCTAATTATTTCTTCAATGGCTGTAGGATCTTCATAGTCAGCTAGACTAGATCTCATTGATACATCATCACAGTGTTTTTCCCAAGCACTTACTATACTTTGAAATTGTTCGTTAAATTCCATATTGTATTGATTTAATTATAGGAAGTGATTGTGGTCTTTTTTGCAATTTTATATAACGTCTGGGTATAGGCGATGTTGTCTGGCGGTATAATAGCGAACGGAGTGAGCCATCACAAGCAAATATGGGTGAGGGCTTTGAGGCTGTGCTGAAAGCCAGCTGAAAAAGAGCCCGAACCGGCTATGCAGTGTTATGTGCTGTAGTAAAAAGCCACCGATTAGGTGGCTTAAATTTTCGGGCTTTCCATTTGAATTATCTTTTCGCAAATAGTGCAACAGCATGGTAGTTTAATTTTGGTTTCGTGGGATTGCCCATTTGATATCCAATAGCAGTTTTGCGATCTACACCAGGCTGCATAAACCAGCAATTTCTGTACCATTGAATTTCTTTAGGCTCATTTTCTTTTATAGGTTTAGATAAAGCATCTAAAGTATCATAACGTTCGAGACTATGAGAAGTTGAACAGGTGTATAATAGCCCGAAGGGCGACCGCTGGCAAACATGGGTGGAGCGACCAACGGGAGCGAGCCAGATATACTGTGTTAGGCGATGTAATGTTTTTCGGTCTTCATTTATAATGTTAAAATCTCTTATATCAATAAATTTGTTTTTTGTCTGGGGTGGTGGGCAGAGGGGATTAAGGGGTGAATGCCCGCTACCCAGACACCTTATTTTAGCCTAATCAATCTCTATTTTTGGGATTTTGTATTGACAAAGACGCTTTTTCATGCTATAACTTCTATGTTAATTTGGTAGATTCCGTTCTGCTTTTGCAGTGGCGAAACCTCTAAATTGCAAGTGTTCTTTGACAGGGAAGGTAAGGCGAAGTGAGTAGCCCATAGCTCATAAATAATTTTGATGGGTTATGGGCTACTCACAGGCGATTATGCCTACAACCGAGGAGGTAGCATGAGCCCGCACGAGAACACGAAGAAGGTGTCGATTCAGTTCCTCTGCCGTGAGGAGGTCGAGAAGAACGCGCCCGAGAACAGCGTCAAGCGCTTCTTCTGGAAGCTCTTCCGCAGGCCCGCGCCGAAGATCACCGAGGTCGTCGAGACGCCGGTGGCCATCGAGGTCACCGCCGGCTACGAGGACAAGGGTGATTATGCGACCTTGTGGATGACGTCCGAGGAGGCCAAGCCGCTCAAGGACAGGGGCGTCCAGATTTCCATTCTCCTGATCGACCACGCGATCTTCAACGGTCGCGGCCTCATCTTCAACGTCCCGAAGCAGGCACTCAGCTTCGTCGGCTGAACGTCACCTTCCCAACAACACTTCAACCGGAGCCAGTCTCGATTGCACGTCGAGCTGGCTCCAAAGGATCTTCCGTTGAAAACGGAACTGATGAGTCCATTACGATTGTAATGAGCAGGACGAAATCCTTATCAAATGACTCCGCCAACACGGCGGTTTTTTTCATTCAAAAAGCGTTTCCGTAGCGTAGCGGAGGAAACACCACATTTCCCCTAATCAAAAAAATAAAAAGCAAATTTATTCCCTTTTTTAAAAAGCCTATCAAAATATCCATAAATTAAAAGAAAAATATTTTTTGAATTGCGTATAACGTTCAGGCATATGCGATGTTCACTGGCGGTTATAATATTGTCTGAAAGGCGTTACCGCCAGTGTGAACATGGGCGTAACGAGCGTAGCGGAGTGAAGCCGCATAGTGCTTGTTAGCTGATGTTGGGATGTTTTTTAGTAAACCTCTTTGAGTAAATCAATTGTCTTACTCTCTTCAACCAATCTTTTAAGGTCGTCCGAGAATGGTCCATAATAGGTGTAGCCAGCTCCACCTGCTTGTGCGAAATAAAATTCTTGATTGCCAGAGTGTAATGATTCTTGTGATAGTATTAGTAAATCGCCGCCACATGGTCCGTCTGCATTTTCAGGACATGCGATTTTTACTTTAGCAATTTCTTTTAATCCTAATTCATCAGGAGTTTTCATTAGAAAACTATTGCTTTCTCCAAGTGTTTCAGCATCAACTCTTGTTTCGTAGTATTCAACTAATGATTTTTGTGGAGCTGGCGTAGTTTTAATTATAGGTGTTTCTACTTCATCTATACTTTCAACAGCAACTGGTTGTTCTGTTTCAGTAGTGCTTTGGAAGTAGTAATAAACACCGCCCCCCACTAAAACTGCTGTGATGATGACTGCGAGGACGACCGTCCCAATATTTGATTTTCCTTGTTCCATAGATTTTTGTTAATGAATATTTTTCAAAATAATTGTATATGAAATCGAGAATAAAAACAGCCCAATTTCGGCTAACGTTCGCGGCTATGAGAAGTTTGGCGGCGGTATAATGTGTGCGTCAGCGCTCACCGCCGCCAAACTTGGGAGAATGAACGGAGCGATAGCGGAGTGAGTGAACCAGTTATTCATTGTTGTCTGTTGTTGCGCTAATTTTTTCTAATTTAATTGCAAGCTCGCGATCATAGCTTGTACTTCTGACATATCATACCAAGTTTCAAATAAGTGTAGTTGATATACTTTGTCTTGATGTGAAAAAAGGAAGTACAGCATAGTACCTGCAGCACCTGTGTTGCTTTCTGTATATACATTTTGACCATCAATAGTGAAATCTGTTTTTTTCAGATCGCGAGCGGAAATATAATCTTCTAGAGATTTGTTTGGTGAAAACTTACTATCCAATATTTCTAATGTAAAGTAATTTGACCATTGAGCTGGCTGCGGCGGCTGAACGTCTAGTTGTGCTACATCTTCATATACAGTCCAGTCATCGGGATATTCAAAACTGAGTGCGTATACCTCGCTGGTGTAAGTTTTTGTTGCTTTACTAGCTTGTGGAGCTTCTGGCTCTTTTACTTCGTTGACCACTATCTTTGTTTCATTATTTTCTTCTATTACAGCAGGTTCTTCTGTATTAGTATTCTGACTTTGCCAGAGAAAAAAGCCGCCGCCTACGATTGTTGTTAATACGACAGTCAGAATGATTGTCCAAGGATTAGTTTTGTACTCCATATTATTGTGGGTTAAATAAGTTAGAAATTACTTTACACTTGAAGAAAAATTAGTGCAATTTCATACAACGTTCGGGTATAGGCGATGTTTGTTGATGGTAGAATTTTACCACCATCAACAAATATGTGCGAGTGAAACGAGCCAGATATACGCTGTTGTGAGATGTTTGACTTATTTTTTGTTTTCAAAATCAACTTCGGTGAGATTTGATTGTCTTAGAATAGAGCGAAAAGTACCAAAGGGGATTTCTTTTTTTGGGTGAGGTACAATAACAGTAAGGGGGTCTTTAGCTGATTTTCGGTATTTTGTGTGGCTACCTTTTTGCGATACGAAAAAGAAGCCCTTGTTTTCAAGAACTTTTATAATGTGTTTTGAAGAATACAGTTTAGGCATACTTCAGAGATTGTGAAACTATCTGTGGTCTATTAACCGTTGTTATTTTAGCTTCTTTATGGTCTTCAAAGTATAGTTCAAGTGCTTCATCAAGATTAGCAAGGGCTTCTTGTCTGGTCTCACCGAAGCTGGAAACTTCAACATTAAGACACTGAGCAACATAGTATTTGCCTTCTTTCCAAATAACGCTTTTTACTGATATTTTAGCCATAATTTTTTATGTTTATGTGTCTTGATGTTAGTAGTTTGAAAAAAATAAGTCAAATTTCACATAACGTCCGCGCGTTGGCGAACTTGTGCAGGTGTAAAATAACCGAAGGTTAACACCTGTGCAAGTTGGGCGAGTGGTTTAAGGGGCGGCCTTTGGTCGGCCACAGAAACCCGAGCCGCTAACGCGCTGTTAGGTGAGGGCAAAGCCCCGAGCACCGCAGCGAAGCGAGGAGCGCAGAGTTGCAAGAAAAATTTATCCTTATTTTTGCCACCAAGGTTTGCAGTGCATTACGTGCGCTTGGCGTAGAGGATTATCCCAGTTTGCTTCAAGTGCTTCTCTTGTTAAACCAAGACTTTCAACGTCCGTGCCGGTTACTATGCATGGCAATTGCGACCTTTCCGCTTGTACTTTAAGGAGAACCTGTTTTGTAACTTCTAGTGTCAGACCTGGGTTTCCGCTAGTAATTGCAGCAATTGCCGCATATGCAGAGTCCTCAAAGCGCACGCCTTGGCCGGCTGGCAAACCTGCCAATTCTTCTGCTAAACGAAGACGTCTTTCTATGATAGGACGAGTTAATTCTGGGTCGTCTGTTATTTCGATGACGCACATTGTAGGTTTTTTATCTTCGCCTTCGGCGCCTTCTGGTTTATCGAGAGCCATATATGTTTGGTTACAGGTTTGCCAGCCTATCCTATTTGTTGTTCAATGTCCAATAAATTTTTCTTGCAATTTCGCCTAACGTTTCGGCATATACGATGTTGCACGGGTGTATAATAGCCGACAGGCTACACCCGTGCAATATGGGCGAAGGTTTGCGGAGCAAACCGTAGCTGTATATGCCGTGTTATATGATGTACATGTTTTCCTTTAATTTCTGAAAGAAATTGCTCTTAAAAAGAATCCGATTTTGTTTTTGTTTTTCTGTTTTGGGCGAAGGGCAGAGGGGAATTAAAGGGGTGAATGCCCGTAGCCCAAAACACCTTATCTTAAATACTGCAAACACCGTCTTTGCAGTCTCCACCTTTTTTCTTGAGCGGACATTGCTTGTCTGCATAGGAACAGAAAACGCAGCAATCCTCACCTTGTGCCTTGATGGTTTCTTTGCAACTTTCACAAACATAAAACGGCACGCATGAGTGGTTGGAATTTCACCTTCTTGTTTGTGACCGCATTTTGGACAGGTCAAAGTGGCAATATCTTTTTGTTCGGTTTCCTCTTCCGCCTTTTTTTCAAGTTGAAGCGCTTTTACAGCGTTAGGATATCCAAGCAAAACTTGCTGATCTGCTTTATCTTTGTTCAAAACGGTCACCGGAACGGACATTGCGCCTCCGCTTAAGTTTAGCATGTCAGCCAGATCTTTTTCGCTTGCTGTAACATCGTGGCTTGTGTAGGGGATATTTTTCTCGTCCAGCTTTGCTTTGAGAGCTTTGCAAAAGCCGCATTGTGGAGTGGTATAAATATCTACAGTTTTCATATTACTGCTTTTAAGAATTAAAAAATGTACTTCTTATGTCCATAATTTTAATAAAACACCTGTATAATGGACAATGACGTAGAGAAAGAAGATGTAACCCAGAACTCCAGTTATGAAAACAATCAATATAGTGTTGATAATTTTGTTTCGTTGCTTCTTTGCTTTTTCAATGGTGCAAATTCCTTTTGATTTATAGAAATACCATGCGAGTGATGCAAAAAGGAAAATGAGGCCTGTGATTCTGAAATACCATTTATAATCTCCGTAGAATGTATCTGCCAAAGATGATGCGAAACTTACCGTTGAAAGCCCAAGGAGAACCAGGAAAATGGGAGATAAGCAACATAGGGAGGCGAATAGAATCGGCAAAGATGTCAGTTTGATTATTTCTTTCATTCTTGCCATACCTGAGCATTAAGGTTATCGTTGACTCCTTTTTCCAGATTGTGATTCGCCCAGGAAAACCACTGCGCATAGTAGCTCACGAGCTCATTGCCTTGGTCGTCTTTGATTACTGCTTCACCATTTTTATAGACGGCGGTAATTATCGTTCCGTCCTTCATGGTTATCTCCGCTTTTTGGGCTTTGACTAAATTACTGAGCACAAAGGCGATGGGGATTCCCTCGTAATGTGTCGCCAGAATTATCTCTTTGAGTCTGATATTATAATCTTCTCCTTTGTAGCTTACGGGAAAATAAAGCTCTTCATTATCATTATAATCCCCGTAGGGATAAATATCGTAATTTCGTGAATAACCGGTGGTTTCCGACATTATCTCCAAGTTTGGGTAGCTCGTTTTGGCGTTTTCAAATGTCATGACTTGCATGGGAAAACGAGTGAGTTCCGTATCAGCCAAGTCACCAACAACTGAACGTCCTTCGATTTGTGACCAAAGAGATTCAGTTTTTGTATCGTACATCAGCAAATTGGATTCATAGAGTAAACCGCTTACTCCAAATTGTATGATAGAACCGTCTAGTGTCCTTTCATACACAATTGCGGAACTGCAGAGCGGGCAGAAGGTTATTGCAATCTCTTTTCCTCCGATACTGTCATTGACGATTTCATGCCAGACGAGAATGTTGTAAGGATAAAACTTTGCCTCATTTTCATACTTTATCAAAATGCCCAGATGCTCATCTCTTAGGTTCGGGTTGTTTTTTGACACTTCATCCAAAGTTCCGAAAATAGGATTGATGATAGCGGGGATACCGTCTTTCCCTGGGCCTCCTGATGCAATTTTTGACAGATCAAAACCCGGGGCAAGCTTGGCGGTATTGGTTTCCAGGCCATACTTTTTAAGTTCCTGTTCTTCTTTACCGTTTTGCACTTTGGTATCCTCGTTGAATAATAGTTTTTTGTCTTTAACGAGTGATTGTTCCAGTTCAAACGCTCCCTGATAACCGTTTTCAATAATGATGGTTTCCAGTTTTTTATCCAAACCCGTGATGATGGCGATTCCTGTGAGGATCAGCAGAACGGCCAAGCTTTTCTTAAACCAGCCTTTGGGATTTGATGCTCCTTTAAATTTTGAAACTATTTTTTGGCCTCCGTATCCGATTGCCAACAGAGGAATACTCATGCCGATGGCGTAAGCGATCAAGCTTGAAAACGCTACTGAAAAACTCACGGGGAGCACGATGGCCAAAATCAGGGCAAAAGTGGGAGAGCAGGTTGTAAACACAGGGCCCAGTGAGGCACCAAGGATTATTGCGCCTTTTATGCTCGATTTTTTGCCGTTTGTCGAAAGCACATTTTGGCTTTTATACAACCCCAACCTGAATGCCATTTTGCTCCAGGTATCAGGGAAAAGCATAGTCAGACCAAAAATAGTTATGAGCCCCCCAGAAATGTAAGCCCAAAATGATGAAGGAATCGCTATGAGCGCCGTTGTTGCTTTCAGCAGTAAGGTGAAAACTATTACCGAAATGCTCAGAGACAGAACAATTATTATTGGTCGAAGTGGATTTTTTTCACCAAGACTTCCCCCAATGATGACTGGGAGCAGGGTGAGGACGCAAGGGGCAAGAATAGTGAGGATTCCCGCAAGAAATGATGGGATCAGAAGTTCCATATTTTTAGAGTGAAGCTGTTATCTTTTGGGCGTATTCGTCTATTGATGGCTCAGCCAATTTAGCGGTTACGTTTCCCTCTTTGTCTATTATTACATGGGTCGACTGCATTACTATTCCATACGTTTTCTTAAGTTCTGTTTCGGTGTCGTAATCAGCTTTTAGGATGATTGTCCCTTTGGGAAATCTTGGTGTGGAATTTGCCAGATCCTGTTTAATTTTTTTATCTGCGTCTACGCAAGAAGGGCACCAGCCTGCGTGGAAAAAGATGGCAAAAGGTTTTTCCCCCAGTAGCTCCTGATACTTTTCCTGAGTAAAACTTATATATTGCGGTTTTTCCTCGTTTATTTCCGCCGTTGAGTTGTTTTCAACTGCAACCGTTTTTTCTTCGATCTTGTTTGTTGTTGCAACTGGGGCTTTTTGGTCACTGTTATTTACAAGTGAGTTTGAACATCCTGCTAGTGTGAGGGCAAGCACGGGTAGGATTAGAAATTTTTTAAGCATAATAAGTTAGTTAGAGATTAAAAAATTGTGAAGCTTGTTTAACTTCATTTTTTGTAGCAACACTCACCAGCCGGCTTACCTGATCCGCATGTACAAGGGCGTTTGGACATGCAGCAGGCGCCGGCTTTCTTTCCGCTTCCGCAAGCGCATGGTTGCTCAAGCTCCTGTGATGAGTCTTGTGTGGGGTTTGCATCTTCCATATAAAATTGAGTTAAGAAATAACATTATTACCTTAACATTGACTTGATTTATTGTCGGTGATTTTTATCACCAAGGAAGTTTTTTCCCTTCTTTTTTGAGTTCATTGACTGCTCTTGTCACCGTTTCTCTTGATAATCCCGTAAGCTGCCCCAGTCGTTCATGGGTTATTGCTGTTTTTCGACCAAAAAGCTTGTTCAGCGGATTATCGTTTGCTTTTTGTTGCAATTCCAGTTGTTGTAATATCTTCTCTTTGGCGTCAAACAGACCGCTCTTCAATCGGTTTTCGTATTGTTGTACTTTGTCCGACATTATCTGAAGAAATCTCATCATAATTTTTGGTCTTTCCTGAAGAATTTTGGCGAAATCTTCTGCCGTGAAAATGCAAATATAGGAATCCTGGCTGGCTTCCGCAAAGTGAGTACTTTTGCTTTCCTCGAATGAGATGTTGCCAAAAATTGACCCCGGCTTAAGGGTCTCGATAATAAGGCGCTTTCCCATGTGTGAATTGTAAAGCGTGACCTCTCCCTTTTTCAGTATATAGATAAAACTATTTTCTTCTTCGGGAATATAGATCAATTCTTTTTTTGAGCACGTTTTTTCTTTCATATTTTTTGCAATGCTCATTATTTCGCTGTCGGGTATTCCCGCGAATAGATCTATTTGTTGGAGATACCAGTGTTTATTCATGCAATTTATGATTATGGGTTTTTTGATTTCACTTGCACTATACTAAAAAACTGTTGGTTTTTATATAAAAGTGTTTTCGAAGCGACCAGCGGGAGCGGAGAACAAAAGGGGTGAATGCCCGAAGCCCAAAATACTTTTGTATCATTTAAATGGCGGCTGATGCTGCTCTGGCTAGATTGTAGAGATTTAAGAGAAATCCAACAGTAAATATTAGCCTACCCATCACATCTAGCGTGATATCCTTATTTTTTCCACGTCTGAAGGTGGATATAATAAATGCTCCAAAGAAAATTGTGAGGATGGCTGCGGGCACAAGCCAGTCTTTGTTTGGCACAGCCGTATATAATATTGTTCCCATGCTGGTAAATGCAATGAAGTAGAGTATCTCTGGAAGTTTTGATGTATGAATATTGGTACTTATTTTTTTCACTTCTTCTTTTAAGGATTTTTTGAAAAAGTAAAGACGGAGGCCGAAGGCTGAAAATATTAGAATAGCCATTACCCAGACAAGTTCAGGTGGTTGGATAATTTTTGAAAGAATTACGAGCATGGGAGTCCAAACTAAAAATACCACTGCAACTCGACGTGGCCACATGTCGAGGTATCTTTGTAACTTGCCGTTACTGGGAGCCCACCATGACATATATAAATTTGGAAAAATCTCTACTAAAGGGGAAAATAAGGAAAGCACCAGGATCATTTCGATTTTCATAACATTGGTTGTGACATTGCAAGAGATAATAGTATCCAACCGGTCGTAAATAGCGGTTCCCCAACAGAGTAGACAATAGGATTTGGGTTTGATTTTTTTGTGTTCATCCAATAGTCACCTCGTTTTCGATCTTTAAATACAGTTATTTGTCCTAATATAATTAATGGAACTCCAATAAAGGCTAGATATCTTGTAATACCTCCGTTGTAGCCAATATTGTATGCAAGAGCGAAGAATATAAGCACGAAAATCATAGAAAATCTCATTTTCCATTTCATACTGCCTTTATATACGGCTGTTTGTATTAATCCACCTGCCGTTATTGCCTGGAGCATACTCGTAGCCAAGAGAAGCCATCTGCGTGTGTCCGGCACTACGAATGTGTTATCTATTGCAATAAAACTTGCCAGTCCAAATAGTGTCCATAGTGTGAAAAAAGGGACAATAGATTCGAAAAGACGACCAAAGTGGGCGCCGCTGGTTCCAAGGCCTACATATTTCCCCCCTTCGTCATGTGCATAATCGATCATCATTACAATGGGAACCATTCCTAAACCGGCAAAGAAGGCCAGAGCAGTTCTTGCATTGAAGTATATTGGTAGTCCACTATCTATCGTGCCTGTCGTAGATGACATTCCTACCCAGAATAGAAACCATCCGAGAATAAAGAGAGGTCCTCCCATATTATATACGATTGGATTTGGGTTTGGTTTTCCATATTTTTCCCAACTGTCCCCCATTTTTCTGTATTTCCATAAGATTTTCATGGAAGCAATGATAGATACTGCTCCTATGCCACCGAGTATGAATGTTGTAATTCCAATATTTGTTGCAAGTCCGGACGTAATTGTTAGACCTACCCAGGAAAGCACAAATGCCATGCTTAGTTTCATCTTTTTCTTTTTCTTTCGATATCGGACTGCATCGCCCATTGGGACAGATGCCACTATTGCCAATATTAATGCGAATACAATTACACCAATATTCATAGGGCTGAAATCCGGTGTGGTGCCTCCACTTGTTGGAAAGAGATAGGAAATGGCAAAGATCACCCACCCAAGTATAAAAAGAATAGGAAATGGAAATGCTCTATCTAGCTCTTTCTCTAAATCCTTGCCATTTTCTTTTGTGCGTTTGTAAGCAACCGACCCCTTTTCATCCCAGGTGCGATCCACATACCAAACACCAATTATGAGAGTTATTATTCCAATGAGAGATAAAATCGATCGAGGGCCAAATTGAATGATAAGATCAGGGGTCATAAAGATTGAGGTTAGGATTTATTGTGTTTGTTAATTGTTGAATAATTTTATAGTGTCTTGATTATCTCTTAATTCTTGTAATAAATAAATGTTTTCGTAGAGGAGCGAAGAAAAATCCATATTTCCCCTCTATAATAAAACAAAAACAAAATCGGATTCTTTTTAAGAGCTGGGGCGATAGCCCCAAAAGGAAAACATGTATTTCATATAACGTCCAGCACTATGCGATGTTCACTGGCGGTATAATATCGCATGAAGTGCGGTACAGCCAGTGAATATGGGCGGAGGCTTTTGCAAAAAGCCGTAGCCGCATACTGCGTGTTGTGCGATGAAACGAAAATTTACTTTTCTTCCACTTCTACGTCTAAGTGATCTTCTCTTTTGGCGAAATGAATTATGGCATTTTCTCTGAAAACACTCCAATTTGCATCTACTGTATTTGAATATGGAGAATCATAAGGCGGGCAATCATTTCCTTCTACTGTTGCGACAAAATCATCTTCCTTCATCTCGTCATGATAATAGTAAATGGGTTTCTTTTTGTGATCGTGATCTCTAAAAAGATCGCAACTTATTTGATATTTTTTGCCCGCAGTTTCCACGGTTTTCATTTCGCCTGGTTTTAGTTGAAATTTTTCAGACATGAAATTTTCGTTTTTTCGTACAACGTTTCTGCATAGCCGATGTTTGGCAGTGGTAAAATGGGAGCGCTAGCGACCCACCACTGCCAAATTTGGGTGAGCGAGCGTTCAAAATTATTTTTTATCTACTTGTATATAACCTTGTTGCAAACAGTAGCCAATAGCATATTTGTCTGCTTTTTCTTTTGTATCAAATTGCTTGTCCCAAGAACTTTCTTGCATATTGGTATGAGGTCCGCTTTGGATGATTCGATTGAAGCTTGGAACCCATTTCCCATTTGATACGATGTTGGTTCGAAGAATGTGTTCATAGATATTGATTAAAAAATAATTTTAGCTCGCGAACCGGCTATGCCGTGTTGTGCGATGTTATTAAAAAATTCTAATTAGATTGGTGAATATGGGTCAAAGTTTTCTTCTTGAAATGAAATTGAAGGATCTTCTTTGCCGGTAAAATTAACTGTGTTTTTACATTCAGGGCACTTTGAAAAATTGCTATTTATGTATGTTGGAATAGTTCTGATAAGATCTTTACTCTTATCGAAACACCTAGAACAAAATGGACCATCTTTATTATCTTTATGCCAATAGCTATTGTTTTCGAAAAAGTAGTTTTCTTGGGTTTCTAGTTGTTTTTTTAGATGTACATTGTCTTTTTGCAATTTTTCAATTCTGTCTCTTTTTTCAAATAAATCATCAATGAGATCTAATATTTTTTGATATTCATCTATTTTACCGGCCTCTTTCAAAACTTTGGCTGCGTCTTTGGCTGCATCATATATTCCCATATTCATTTAGGGGTTAAAGAATTTTTTAATAATTTCGTACAACGTCCGCGTATAGCCGATGTTTGCTGGTGATATAATAGCGCACGTAGTGAGCCATCACCAGCAAATATGGGTGAGGGCTTTGAGGCCGTGCGAAGCCAGCCGAAAAGAAGCCCGAACCGGCTATACGCTGTTAGGCGATGGATTAAAAATTTTCTACTCATTCAGGTGAATTGCCAAAACCGTCGGCCTCAATCCTAAAGCACGGCAGCCGAGGAGTCTGGAATTTCCTGCTAGTAGGTTTGGTTGGTGTCCTTCTCGATAAAGAACTACAGGAGCGGGCATGGTGGCACCATTTTTAAGACCATCTTCGATTTTTTGAAAATCACGCTTGCCTTCAAGATGCTCATGTATTTGTTCACTTGTCCATGTTGTGTCCCGAGAATCACAATTTTCCATATTTTCCCAGTCTTCATCACTAAGCTCCTGTAGTTCTGCTTGTTTGAATGCTTCGACAAGGGGATCAAGAGCAGTTCCAGACTCCTTGGCGTGTCTTTCAAGCTCTCCCATTTCTTCTTCAAGTGATGGTTTTTGCCATTGAGGTTTTGGCAATTCATTTTCTGCGCCAGCATCGTATGATGGAAATTCACTCATATTGATAGTTTAGAAATTTTTAATCTTTCGCCTAACGTTTCTGCGTATGCGATGTTGCGCGGGTGTATAATAGCCGACAGGCTACACCCGTGCAATATGGGCGGAGGTTTGCGGAGGTACGGAGCAAGCCGTAGCCGCATACGCAGTGTTATGTGATGTAGGCAAAAATGCACTTAAGGACAAGCTGTAAATTCAGTTTGATACTCGCCTGTCTGTTCGTCATACGGAGTGAAACAACCGACAGGGCCTGGCCATTGTCCGCCACAAAATCCGCTTAATGCATCTGAATATTTTTCTTCGTTTGTTACTTTTAAGCCAAGTTCATCAAGTGAATTGCCTTTGTTATAGCAAATGATTCCTTTTAATTGACTGTACATTTTTTCCATATTTTTATCATATCTATCGAGAATGGCTGGCAATTCACTACGAAGGACAGGATTTTGTGGGCCGAAATTCCCATTTGCATAGCCACTAATCCAGCCTTTTTCTCGTGCGCTATACACAGCATCTGCATACCATTCGGTTCTTGGAACATCTGGGAAATCTGGTTGTGCAATGACGTATGCTAAGGCGGACAATGGCAATGCAAACAGCAGTCCAATTGCAAATGAGAGGTGTTTTTTCATATTTTGTGGTGTTAAATGTTAAGCATTTTTGACTATATCACATAACGTTCCTGCGTATGCGATGTTTGCCAGTGGTATAATTGCACGAAGTGCTTACCACTGGCAAATATGGGTGGAGGCTTGCGGAGGAACGGAGCAAGCCGTAACCGCATACGCAGTGTTAGCTGATGTATTCCTTTTCTTTTCCGACGATAGTCGGTTGTTTTAAAAATTTTCAAATTTCTTTTTCCGTTTTGGGTGGTGGGCAGAGGGGAATTAAAGGGGTGAATGCCCGCCACCCAAAACTCCTATTTCTTTTTCGTTTGAGGAAGGGGCAAGAGGGGAACAAAAGGGGTGAATTGCCCCTTCCTCAAATAGATCATCTTAGCTTATAATTACATCTTGTTTAGATCTAGCAATACAAAGATTGTCAATTATTGCGAAGCATTCAACATGATGATTCCCAGCATATGCAGTTGATTCTGGGTCATTTCTGGTTTTACCGTCAGTGATTTCACCACGTGGCTGAGAACAAGAGTTATCATTCTTAACTTTCCATTTGTATTGATTTGCGCTTGTGGAATTTGCTTCTATACGGAATTTAATAGAATTTTTTTTACCTACTCGTCCGCCATTTGTACTTATTTTGTAAGCGTATTCTCTAAATCCATCTTTCTTTCGTAAATAGCCATCAATTTCAAAGCTTAGTGTGTCGTCAATGCAAACTGGAATACCAAAATCAAATAAGAATTTTTCCTCGTTCTTTCTCACATAAAAATCAACATGGAGTAATGTACTAAATTGATTTGTGTCAGTAATTTCTTCAAGTTGCATCAAAAAATGGTCTCTTGCTTTTATAATTTGTTGTTTTTGGTTGATTGTTAATTTGGCGAGATAGTCATCAATGAATTTGCCATTATTGGCCCGGTCGGCGATTTTGTTTGGATTTTCAATGATGCTTGGTAGATCAATGAAAAATCCAAAAATGGCATCAAATATTTCTAGGCCGCTATTTTCTTGGAAATATTTTGTTATGATTTGTTCTATATGAAATGATTTTAACTTTAAATTCTCATTATGTTCTGCAAGGTTCATCTTCCATGCTTTGAGTATTTTTACAGTTTTTCTGAAGTCACCTTTTGAAGTCTGGTCGGTGTCGGTGGCGACTTTGATATAGCCGCGCGGATCAGAAATTATCCAATCCATTTGTTTATGTGCTTCTGATAATTCTTTATAAAAAGCATTTCTACGCTCACCATGCTTTTTCTTAAGTACTTCGGGGACTTTATAGGTGTCTTGCTGAAATTCATTTTTCGAATATTTAAAAGCCGGAACAATATCTACAGAAAGAATTTCTTTGCCATTATGATAATACGTTATTGTTACAGAATGTGTTTGGAGACCGGCTTCAATATTATAGTCTGTTGGATTTTCATAATCTCTTTCAATTTGATCATATAAACTTTGCAACGCATATGCAGGACTGTGATTGACTTCATCCCAAGAGCCTAAAATATAGAGGATATCAAGATCATGTACTGGGGTAATGGAAGTAAATCGAGGATACGAGCCAATCTGTATACAGTTGTTTACGCCTAATAATTTGTTAAAAGATTCATAGACCTTGCTGATCAAAGTCTGCTCTCCTATTTTGGGAGAGAGTTTTCTCGCTTGCTCTCTAAATTGTGAATTAAGTTTATCTTTTTTCATAACTTGTCGTTATCAGAGTTGTTATAATGTCATTCAAAAGTCTCCCGCGAAAATTAACCAGCGTTGTATTTGGCGTATTGCTTATTTCATCACGGATGTGATCTGAGATTCTATTTTCTGGGGAGAATTCAGGAAAGTAGAAAATCATACCCGCGCTACTTTTTTTATTTGAAAGAATGCTTTTTATCTGGTCTTCATTGAATGATTGATAGTGAACCAGTAGTAAATCGTGGTTTTTAACATCTGAAATTGATGCCTCTGTTATTGCGGAGCTAATATTTTTTCCTCTAAAAATCCCCGAATCGGTTAAGTCCTTTTTGAGGACAGAATACATATCGGGCTTTGCTACTATTGCAATTTTTCTAAACCAACGTCCATGACCTAAGCGCAAAAGTAGAGGGGTTATACCCATTAGCCAAAACACAAAATTTAGTAAAATTCCGATTAGGAGGAGGGTTGCAGATATTCCACCAAAAATTATAAAAATGGGGTGGCTATAAAAATTTAGTATCTGTTCAAGCATATTCTAGAAAGAGTTATTGATAAATTTTGATTGTGGATAAAAAGATTTGCAATTTGTAAGTGTTTCAATTATGATTGAAGTGTACTTGAAAGAAATTTGAAAGTCAAACTATGCTAACCAAGAAGCAAAAATTAATCTACGATTTCATACGTGAATACGTTGAAAAGAATGGAATATCGCCATCTTTGGATGAGATTGCTGAACACTTCTCCGAATTTTTAGCATATCCATCGTCAGCACACTATCATGTAAAAAAGCTCCAGGAAGAAGGTCTTTTAGAAAAGGAAACGAACCGTCCACGCTCAATCGCACTTTATGATGATAAAACCATTAAAAGTCCTGTTTTGACCCAAAAGGGTATGGATGCGGTTAGAATTCCAATTTTAGGTGCGGCCAATGCGGGGCCTGCTACTTTATTTGCTGAGGAAAATATTCAGGGTTACTTGAAAATTTCAAGGAGTCAACTTCCTAGAACGGAAGGAGTGTTTGCATTGCGCGTTATTGGAGATTCGATGAATAAAGCGAAAATTAACGGAAAAAATATTGAAGAAGGCGATTATGTTTTGATTGACTCAACGAACAATGATGCAGATAACAATGATTATGTTTTATCTGTGATAGATGGTTGTGCCAATCTAAAGAAGTTAAAGAAAAACGAAGAAGAAGGGGTTGTGCTAATGTCAGAATCGACCAATTTGAAACATAAGCCAATTTTCGTATCAAGTTATGACGACTTTATGATAAATGGAAAGATATTTGATATTATAAAAAAGTAAACTATGACAATTTTTAACGCAATATCATTGTTCACTGGTGCAGGTGGTTTGGACGTAGGCTTCAAGAAAGCCGGTTTTAATGTTGTTTGGGCAAATGAACTGGATGAAGACGCTTGTAACACATATTCACTCAATCATGACTCTACGATCGTTCGTGGTGATTTGCGTGACAACATAGAAAAATTATCAAAGTTTTCCAATATCGATGTTGTTTTTGGGGGGCCGCCATGTCAGGGATTTTCGGTTGCTGGGAAAATGGATCCAAACGATGAACGTAGCAAGCTTATTTTTAGTTTTATGGATGTTGTGGAGGCAGTACAGCCTAAGGCTTTTGTACTGGAGAATGTAAAAGCTTTAGCCGTGCTAGGCAGATGGGAGCCAGTTAGAAATGCTCTCTTTGAGCGTGCTAAATCTCTTGGATTTGATTTCGTAGAAATAGTTGTTTTGAATGCTACAGAATATGGTGTTCCACAAAAGAGGGAGAGAATGTTTTTAATAGGAATTAAGGGGGGAAATAAGATACCGGCTGGCATGTTAGGGATGAGTAGTTATATACAAAAATACAAGAAAAAGGCTCCTCCTGTGAAAAGCATTCTTAAAAAGCTGGGTCCAGTGGGGTCGGAAAATAATCCTGCTACATGCAAGGCTAAAATAACAATTGCAAAGAAACCAATATTAAGAAAGTCTCCTTATGCAGGCATGTTATTCAATGGAGCTGGTAGACCGCTTGATCCGAATGGCTACTCAAATACACTTCCGGCCAGCATGGGCGGTAATAGAACCCCAATAATTGATGAACATCATGTTTTTAATGGGACAAAAAGTTGGATTGAGGAATATCACAAAGAAATCGTAAGTGGTAAGGATCCCCAAAATTTTGAAGTTCCGAAACATTTACGAAGAATAACACTTAATGAGGCAGCAGAAATCCAAACTTTTCCAGAAGATTATAAATTTTACGGAAGACAAAACTCTATCTACAAACAAATTGGCAATGCTGTGCCATGTGAGTTAGCATATGCTGTAAGTTCTGGCTTGTTTGATGCGTTAGGGCAACTCAGGGCGTTATAGCTTATTTTCGTTGTGCCATTTTTTAAAGTACTTTTTTACTTTTTCTGAGGTGTTTAAGTCGTTTACATAGGATATTAAATTTTTGTAAAAAGCTTTTTTCCCATTTGGAGACATGAACAGTATCATTGATTGTAGGTATTCATAAATGTCTATAAAAAAGTATGCCAATTCTTTGTATTGCGTGTGAGCGAGAATAAAGGAACCATAGCCTTCATGGGCCAGTGTTTCTGGTACATCTTTTGGTCTACAGATAACAAATACATTTTTTATACTATTGTTGTATGCCATTACGGCTTCGTGAGATTCTAAGAGACGGTCATCACTAAAAAGTTTTGTTGTGATCTCATAAATAAGCTCCGTGCCTTCATTGATTTTTTCAATAATATCACCCGCTTTCTTACTGGTGGTATTTGTTGTAGAAACGCTATCTCTATGGCCAGAAACTTCGACTTTACTTCGTCTATCCTTACCATATGTCTCCATTAGTAGACCTACAATGATCTGTGCTGTGGCACCTCCATCCGGAACGTTATTGATTAGGTCTATACACAATTTAGAGATAATAATTGGGTTTTCTTCTGGTGGTAAATTAACGCGAAGTTCCTTCACCTTTTTTGCTTCTTGTTTATAGCGACTCACGTATGCAGCGGCAAATTTTTTGAGGTCTGGTTTGCTTACTTTTTCAATTAGTTTCACTAGCTTCACGACATGCATGGCAATCTCACCGCCATGTTTATCAGATGCCCAATCTTCGTTTATTTTTTTGGTATTTTTTGCGACATTTAAAGGGCCTGATTTTCTGTGTGGGATGCCATATTCTCGCAGTGCTTTTCTAATAGGTTTTTCAAAAAGTGACCGTGGATTGCAGGCGTAAAAATCTTGTGAAGCTTTGAATTTTGGTTCAAATAATCTGGCAAGTATTATTGTAAGTACAATCTCACGATGGCCCCATATAGGAGTTTGAAAAAGTGGTTCTACTAAATCAGATGAAAATGGTTTATTAAAAGTAGTCACTGTTTTCTCATCAGATAGGAGTAGTTTGAGAATTTTATAAACTGCTTCATTTCGCCCGCTGGCAGTCATCTTTTTTTCTGTCATATTTCAAAAAAGTATTTAGGATCTTTTTTATAAATTTTGGAAAGTTCTATCAATTCTGCAATATCGAGCCTTCTTTCGCATCTCTCAATTTTTGATATATATGATTGTGGCTTGCCCAAAGCACTTGCAACATCTGCTTGAGTCAGCTTCAGAGCTTCTCTAGCTTTTGAGAGCCTACTGATTATTTCCTTGTATTTTTTTGAATAGATAGTTTTATTCATGATTTAAATTGTATAACCTATTACAGGATAACCCAAAATAGGTTAATGTTCCGCCGATAGGCGGACCTCCATATATTCCCCTCATCAAATAAAGCGTTTCCGAAGCGGAGCGGAGGAAACACCATATTTCCCCTTATAAAAAAAGAAAAAGAAATTTGAAAATTTTTTAAAACAATTGGGC
>PFDP01000010.1 GCA_002772535.1 Candidatus Peregrinibacteria bacterium CG10_big_fil_rev_8_21_14_0_10_36_19
AATGGAAGATGGTTACAAGTAAATGGAGATAAATTAGTTACAGCAATTGAAGGTCAGGCAATTACGAATTGTAGTAATATTTATTTCCAAGATGGAAAGCTATATGGAAGAGTGAAACTAGAAGATGGAAGATGGTTACCAGTAAATGGAGATAAGCTAGTTACAGAGATTGAAGGTCAGGCAATTATGAATTGTGTGAATATTTATTTCCAAGAAGGCAAGCTATATGGAAGAGTTAATCTAGAAGATGGAAGAACCATAAATATACAAGACTATGATCTAGATGCGCAACCAGCCCAACCAAGCCCAGCAGAATCACCATCAACTTCTGCTAAATCAGCCCCAGAAATCGACCTAAACAAGCCAAGCTTCCCCCCAAGCTACACAGTAGAAAAAATTCCAGAGGGTGCAGAGGTTAGAAGAGATTTGTTTAATTGGCACTCTTTTGTAGAAGTTGGTGATAAAAAATATCCAGTTTATGATGGGTATATGGTTACAGCAATTGAAGGTCAGGCAATTATGGATGTTGGGTATATTGATTTCCGAGAAGGCAAGCTATATGGAGAAGTTAAACTAGAAAATGGAAGATGGTTACCAGTAAATGGAGATAAATTAGTTACAGCAATTGAAGGTCAGGCAATTGAGGATGTTGGGTATATTGATTTCCGAGAAGGCAAGCCATATGGAGAAGTTAAATTAGAAGATGGAAATATAGTAAATCTACAAGACTATTATCTAGATGCGCAACCAGCCCAACCAAGCCCAGCAGAATCACCATCAACTCCTGCTGCCCCAACCCCAGCCCCAGCCTCACCAGAGACGCTAGCCCCAACTACAATAGAAAAAATTACTAGTTTTATACGCCGCAAAATTACTAAAAAAGTTGTAGGAATTATTTTAACTGCGGCTACAACCACAGGTACAGGATATAATTATAGAGCACCCATAAAAAATGCAGCCATTGAGGCTTATGATTCAATACTTTCTTCGGATGGTGCACCTGAAGAAGTAAAACAAAATCTAGAAGTAGGGGCCCAAGAAGCCCAAGAAAAACCTACTACCCCAGCCCCAGCCGGTTTAGAAGTTAAATCAGGTCAAAAAATTAAACTTACACAAAAATCTTTTCCAGAGTTAAATCGCCAAGGTTACATGGATGAAAATGGGTATGTATTAGACAACAAAGGAACGGTTGAAATTATAAATGGGGCAAGATATTTCATTCCAAACTAAAGCACGATATTTTCCGCATCCTCTTTCATTCTATCAATAAATAACACTCCATTGATATGATCATTTTCATGTTGTACAACTCTAGCGTTTAAACCCTTTAAAGCAAGCATTTGTCTGTTGCCTTCAACATCAAAAAATTCCACTTCAATTTTTTTATGTCTACTTACTTGGCCATAAAGTCCCGGCAAGCTCAAACATCCTTCCTCTCCCATTTCTTTTTCTTTACTCAAACTAGAAAGCACAGGATTAACCATCGCCACCACCCTTTCATTTTTAGTTTTAATATCTAAAGTCACTAAAAAAACGCGCATATCTTTATTAACCTGCGGTGCCGCAATTCCAAGACCATTTGCCGCAAACATCGTATCTTTCATGTCTTTCACAAATTTTTTCAAAGAAGCGTCAAATTTTTTTACCGCTTTGCACTCCACTCTCAAAATAGGAGCATTTTCGCCTGTGATAATTTTTAGTTTAGCCATGACCGCATCATACACGAAAAATATTTCTCAGAAAACCTCCCTAAACCTTCTTTAATTCCGCCTCAATAAAACCATCAATCTCACCATTCAAAACAGCATCAGGGTTGCTCTCTTCATAATTAGTTCTATGATCTTTCACCATTTTGTAAGGGTGCAAAACATAAGATCTAATCTGATTTCCCCAAGCAATTTCCTGCACACCACCACGCAAATCTGCCAATTCAGAAGCCTGTTGCGCTTCCATCAAAGTTAAAAGTTTCCCCTGCAAAACAGCCATCGCATGCTCCTTGTTTTGTATCTGACTCCTCTCATTCTGACAACTCACCACAACCCCAGTAGGAATATGAGTTATTCTCACCGCAGAATCGGTAGTATTTACAGACTGTCCCCCACTCCCACCAGATCTAAAAGTATCAATTCTCAAATCTTCATCCTTAATCTCCACTTCCTGATTTCTCTCAATATGCGGCAAAATTTCCACCATCGCAAAAGAAGTTTCTCTAGTGCCTTTAGAATTAAATGGCGACATTCTCACCAACCTATGAACACCATTTTCTCCCTTCAAATAACCAAAAGCAAAATCTCCATTTATCATCACAGTACAGCTTTTAATTCCCGCCTCTTCTCCAACAGATTTATCAATCAGCACAGTTTCATATCCCATTCTTTCAGCATATCTCAAATACATTCTCAAAAGCATTTCCGCAAAATCTTGGGCATCAGTTCCACCGGTTCCAGCATGGATAGATAAAATCGCACTATTTGTATCGTACTTCCCACTCAAAAAAGTTGAGATCTCAAGTTTCTTCCATCTCTCTAATAAATTCGCCACCATCTCTCTATATTCTTTTTGCTCACTTCCTTCATCTTCCGGAATAACACTATGTAATGCCAAAAGCTCTTCCACTTCTTCTTTAATTCCTTGCCAAATTTCTATTAGTTTTTTTAACCCAGCGGCCTTAGTGCTAACTTCTGCGGCATGAGTACTATCATCCCAAAAACCTTCCGACTGCATTTCTTTTTCAAGCAACTCCACTTGTTCTATTTTTGAAGGAAGATCAATTTTTTCAACACCCTGATTGATCAACTTTTTCAGTTCCTCGAGCTGCGTCTTTATTTCATGCATAAAAAAATGTAAAGTGTCGCAAAGGAGTATAACATACATTAAAAATGTCTACGGCACGAAAAATTCTTTCCAATACAATCGCTCAAATTATCGGAAAAGCCCTTGTTGCACTGCTCGGTTTGATAGTTGTAAAAGTTTCAACTCAGTATCTAGGCCGCGCCGGATTTGGTAACTACAGTTTCATATATGAGTTCCTTGCTTTCTTTGGAATAGCAGCTGATCTTGGACTTTTTACTATCGCTGTAAAAGAGATGTCGGAAAACGAGCATCAAATAGAAAAAATCATCGGCAACATTTTAAGTCTCCGCACTATCTTAGTGGCAACAACAATGATTATCGCAGTAATCACAGTATTTTTAATTCCAAAGTATCAAAATACACTTATTCCAGTTGGTGTTGCCATTGCTTCAATAACAGTTTTTCTCACAATCCTAAACGGTACTCTCACTAGCGTTCTCCAAACTAAACTCAAAATGGAGGTTTCTTCTTTTGCCACGGTAATTGGTAAAATTTTCTCCGTTAGTTTCATGCTATATGTGATTTTTTTCGGCTTTCCAAATGATAAAGAAACAGGATTTTACATGCTCATACTTGCAGGAGTTATAGGTATGACAGTAAATCTTCTCATCACTCATCACTATGTTAAAAAAATCGCACCAATAAATTATCAATTTGATATTTCTCTCTGGAAATCTATTCTTAAAAAATCAGCTCCATACGGACTTGCCCTTATTCTAAACACAATTTATTTCCGTATCGACTCAATCCTTATTTTCAATATGCGCTCCGAAGAAGAGTTAGGAATTTACAGTGTAGCTATGAAAATGCTTGAAAGCTTCTCTATCTTACCTCTCTACTTCATGAATTCCGTTTTGCCAACACTCACAAAAAGCATTAACGAGGGAGAGGGGCGTCACAAAAAAGTAATTAGTTATGCCTTCGATTTTCTTGCTTCGATTTCTGTCCCTATGGTTATTGGAGGAACAATTCTCGCCTACCCAATAATATTTATAGTTTCTACTCCAGACTTTTTAAGTCGCATTTCAGAAGGATTTTACGGTTCAGACATCGCCTTCCAAATTCTAATTTTCGCCCTCTTTTTCCAATTCCTAAATGTACTTTTTGCATTTATTTTGATTGCTATAGACAAACAATCCAGGCTTCTCTACATCAATCTCTTTGGCGTAATTTTCAACCTTGCCTCAAACTTTTTAATTATCCCTGCATACGGTTTTCGTGGCGCGGCATTCACCAGCGTCTTATCAGAAATGTTTATTTTTATTGCGACATTTTTAGTTGCCCGCAGTTTCCTTAAGTTCAATATCAGCATCAAAAACCTCGCCAAAATTATATTCTCAGGTTCACTTATGGGCTTTGCAATTTATTATCTACAACCTCTAAGTTACGACTTTTTCCAAAACTGGAATGTCTTAATTTTAATACCATTCGGTGCAGCTATATACCTAGGTTCACTTTTGGCAACTGGCACAGTTAGTAAAGAAATGCTACAATTGCTAAAGAAAAAATAACCCTCAATTTTATGAAGAAACTCCTCATGGCAATGTTGCTCGCGATGCTTGTTACTGCGAACACAGCTTTTGCACTAGATGCTAATTTTAACAAAAACTTCAAAGACATAGACGATAAGGAAGATTTCAAAGAAGCAATTTTAATTTTAAAACAACATGGGATTGTTAAGGGGCAAGGAGAAACAGGAGAATTTAAACCAAAGGCCTCTCTAAATAGAGCAGAGCTTTTAAAAATACTAGTTGAATCAATGTATGCAGATGGTGAAAAATTTGATGATCTCCCAAATCCATATTCCACAGAAATAGTAAAAGTTAAAAACGAGTTAGAAGGCTATAAAGCAAAATGTTTTGAAGATGTAAAAGGTAACGAATGGTTTGCTAAATATATTTGTTACGCAAAAGCCAAAGGTTGGATTAAGGGGTACAGTGATGGAAAATTCCGCCCAGCCCAAATTGTAAATTTTGTTGAGGCACTAAAGATGGCACTAGAAATTCACGGAATAGAATATGATGAAGACAAAACAGAATGGTTCAAAGGAATAGTTGAAAGAGCGGCAAATCACAATCTAATTCCGGAAGACATTTCAGAATTCGCTCAACAATTAAGACGTGACCAAATGGCAGATCTAATTGCCCGCATTATCAAACACAAACAAGGTAAATTAGAAGATTACCTAGGTGCAAGAAAACAATTAAAAGTGGATTACCAAACTTTAAAAGCTAAAAAGAATCTCTTAAAAGAGAAAAAGGAAAAAGAGAATGAGGTTGAAGTTGAAGATGAAGATGAGGATGATAGCAATTAAAGAGTTTTTACTACTTCTCTAAACTTCTCTCCTCTCTCCTTGTAATTTTTATACAAATCAAAACTAGAGCTGGCCGGCGACATCACGATTACTCCTCCATTGGCCAGTTCTTTTTTTGCCATAATAACTGCATCTTTCAAATTATGTGCTTGTAAAATTTTTGTTGGAGTTGTTTCATATGCGCCATTTTTTCTACTTTCTTCAATTGCATTCGCCATTCTTTCTGCAGTACCTCCAACCAAAACAACACCACATAAGTTTTCTCTAGTTAAAATTTTCTCCGCCCATTCGCCATAATCAGCCCCTTTATCTGCTCCACCAGCAATCAAAAATGTTGGCTCATCAAAAGATTCTACAGCTGCGATTGAGGTGTCTGGCGTTGTAGAAAAAGAGTCATTATAAAAACTAATTCCATCTAATTTTCTTACAAATTCAAGTCTATGTGGCAGCCCTTTAAATTCTTTTAAAACCTCAGCAATATCTTGATTGCTAATTCTAAAGTATTTAGCAACCGCCACAGCAGGTAAGATGTTTTCTAAATTGTGAGAACCAATGAGTCCAACTTCGTTCACATTACATATAAATTCGGTATCTTCATATTCGGCGCTATAAATTCCACCTTCTTCTGTAAAAGCCCCATCTTCCACTTTTGATTTCACACTAACTAGCCTTAAATCACCTTTAACCAAAGGGGCGTAGTATTTAAAATAATCGTAGTCCTTGTTTAGAACAGCTACACAATTTTCATTTTGGTGTGCCAAAATAGACTCTTTTGCCGCTAAATATTCCCCAACATCCGCATGATAGTCCAAATGGTCACTAGTGGTATTTAACAAAACAGCAACTTTTGGACTCTTAGTTAAATCATGTAATTGGAAGCTAGACATTTCTAGCACAACCAAATCATCACCTTTAAGTTCATCTAAAAATTCCAATGCCGGCGTACCGATATTCCCCGCCAAAAAAACCCTAGCATTCCCCTTTTTTAAAATTTCATAAATTAAAGTAGAAGTTGTTCCTTTCCCTTTTGTGCCTGTAACTCCAATTACAGGGCAAGGGCATTGATCCATAAAGTATGATGTACAACTCATAATCTCCGCCACCATATTTTTTGCTGACTGGATTAGTGGGTTCAAATATGAAATACCAGGACTCCTAAAAATTACTTCAAACTCTTCCAGGCCTTCTAAATACTTTGTGCCTAGGTGAACCGAAACTCCATCAGGCATTTCATCTTTTATATCTACATTTGCATCACAAATCGTTAAATTATGATAACCATGACGCAACAAATAATGCATAGTTGCCTTACCTTCCAAGCCAAACCCTAAAATTGCTATTTTACTTCTTTGATTCATAAACCAATTTTAGCAGAAAACCTTGAATACGACACTAGCCAAACCATAAAAATCATGATATTATAAATATGGTAAGCGCCGAAAACTAAATATTTTGTAATAAGATTATGTTAGATAAAATTGATAAATGGATGAAGAGGACGCTCGGTGAGAGCAAAACCCCTTCATCTCCTACTGCAAATGTAGGAACGAGTCCAAAGCATGACTCTCAAAAACCTGCTAAAAAAAGTTTCCATAAAAAGAAGCACAACCACAAAAAACCAAACAATAACCAAAACCAGAATTTCAAACATTCAGGTGGCGGCAATAGGGGTGGTTTTAATAAGAGACCTTACGAAGTAAAAAAGGATCGTCCAACAGGACCAACTCCTATTTTAAATGGTCAAATAAAGATTATTCCACTTGGAGGTTTAAACGAAGTTGGAAAGAATATGACAGTTATGGAATACGAAGAGGACATCATTGTTATTGATGCCGGTTTTCAGTTTCCAGGTGAAGAGCTTCCAGGTATAGACTACATAGTTCCAGATATTAATTATCTTGAACGCAACAAAAAACGTATTCGTGGTATTTTCATAACTCACGGACATTTAGATCACATTGGTGGAATTCCTTATATTTTACCTAAGCTTGATTATCCGCCTATTTATGCCACAAAACTTACAGCCGGACTTATAGACGATAGATTAAAAGAATTTAAACAAGAGAAACTCGCAAAAGTTCATTTCATAAATCCAGACGAGCCAATTCGTGCCGGAAAAATGCTTTGCCGTTTTATTCGCGTAATGCACTCAATTCCTGATTGTGTTGCCATTGTTGTAGACACACCTGTGGGTTCAGTAATGCATACTGGAGATTTCAAGTTTGACGACAATCCAGCCCGCAACATGATACGCGACGACATTGGAAAAATGGAAAAACTAGCCAGTCAAAATTTATTGGCACTCCTTTGTGAATCTACAAATTCAATCAAACCGGGTCATACAATTTCTGAGAAAGAAGTTGGCGATGCTCTGGATGAAGTAGTTGGAGAAGCGCCAAAGCGTATTATTATTTCTTCATTTTCAAGCCAAATCGGACGTTTACAGCAAGTACTTGATGCCGCTGTACGCCATGGTAGAAAAATCTACATCAGTGGTCGTAGTATGAGAAACAATATTGAAACCGCCTACAAACTTGGCTACATCAATGTGCCAAAAGAGCAGATTTTTGATGTTAAAAGATATAAAGAAAATGAACAGCCTGATGAAAAGACTTTAATTCTTACAACTGGTTCTCAAGGTGAGCCGCTAGCCGCACTTGCTCGTATTGCTTCTGGGGATCATCCACAAATTAAAGCGAAAAAAGGTGATACGATTGTTTTTTCATCTTCTCCAATTATTGGAAACGAGCATTCTATAAACAAGCTCGTAAATGCCTTCTGTAAGCTAGGTTGTCATATTGTGAGTAATCATATGAAAGACATTCATACTTCAGGACACGGTAAGCAAGATGAGCTAATACGCATGATCAACTACGCTCGTCCAAAATACCTTATCCCAATTCACGGAGAGTATTATATGAGACAAGCCCTCGGCGAACTAGCTACTAAAAACTGCGGAATCCCAGAAGAGAATATTTTCCTACTGGAAAACGGTGGAATTGTTATTGGAGGTCGCGGAAAAATGCAAAGAGACAAAGAACCATTAGATATTCAAGACATGCTAATCGACGGTAGCGGTGAAGGAACAATTGATTCCCATGTTATCTTCGACAGACAAATGATGGCCAAAAATGGTGCTTTAATCATTTTAATTCCTGCCAACAAAAACCGCAGACCAGACATAGTTTCACGCGGACTAATGTACATGCACGAATCACAGGAAATCACAGAGGAAATTGCCAAGTTGGCTAAAGAGGCCTATGAAACAATTCGCAAAAAAAATCCTGGAGCCGACCGCAGAGACATCAAAAAGTATGTTAAATATTCAGTTGAAAGGTTTGTAAACAAGCGTCTCCAAAGAGAGCCTTTGATCATACCTTTAATTGTTGACTAACATTTTTCAATGTTACAAACCATTATTGAATCATTGTATTTTATTTTACCGGCATACGTTGCCAACGCCTTTCCTGTACTTTTAAAAAAAATTCCTTTCGGAGCCGCGCCAATAAACGCACCTCTCTTCGGAAAGCACAAAACTTGGCGCGGCCTCTACCTCGGCTACTTCGGCGCCCTCTTAGTACTTTTCCTCCAATCTCAAATCTCAACTTCTTACGCACTCATAAATTACGCCCAAGTAAACATTTTTCTCTTCGCCCTAGCCCTCGGCTTGGGCGCCCTCCTCGGCGACCTTATAGAATCTTTTTTCAAACGCCGCCTCAAAATTAAACCAGGAGCGATGTTTTTCCCCTTCGACCAACTAGACTTTATCATCGGCGCCGTAATTGCCACCTACCCCCTTTTTAAGCTCCCTGTGTGGCATATTGTTGTGCTCTTACTTCTCACGCCAGTGCTTCATCTGATCACAAACATAATTGCCTACAAACTAAAAATGAAGGACGTTTGGTGGTAGGATTTTTGGGGGCAAAAACTTCATAACCTCTTCTTCACTCTATACTTTAAATCAAAGCCATTTTTCGGAACGCCCAGTTTTATCTGCCACTTTTTCGGCCCACTTTCAGCCACCACCCCATTATGCATAAACTCATGATGGAT
>PFDP01000001.1 GCA_002772535.1 Candidatus Peregrinibacteria bacterium CG10_big_fil_rev_8_21_14_0_10_36_19
CCTTTTGACAGATGATTTTAACCCCATAGAATGAAGAGGCATGATAGGAAGAAAAGGTTGAATTAATCTCTTGTTAACTCAATAATTTTGCTACTTAAACCACTGCGTAAACGAGCAATAGCAGACTGAATATCTGGATGACACTCCTTTGTCTTTTTACCCGATCCACAGGGGCAAGGTTTATGATTACGGCATCTAGTGTATAGAATTTCATTTATTTTCCCTGCTTTACTATAACTTTTTAAAAAGTGAAAAGTTGAAGTTAAATCAAACTCACTCGTGTGCTTTCTCCTTCCAAGCCATTCCAATAACCCCCATATACCATGATCTAAATCTCCCCATAGCCAAACTTGTTTTTTGGCATAATAGGATTGTGCAAATAGGTAAGGAATTAAAAAATCTTCGATGTATACAGGCAATTGAAATCCAGTTAAAAAAGCATCATATAAATCCATCGGCGACGCAAGACAGAGACCTCCATCTGGATATTGATGCATATCTATCGTTCTTTTGTTTAAACGTTTCGCTGTAGCTTCAAGCCTACCACCAGTTTCGTAGCTTGCAGAATAGTAAGCATTTCTATCTTCCCACTTAATTCGAATGCGATATGTATCGCAGAAATAAAGATAATCCGATACAGATGTTCTTTGAATTTGGTCTAGGGAAGGATTGACAATATATTGGTTATCTAAACGGAGCATTCGAAATGAGAGTCGACCTTCTAGTTCTTTATCGGATTTTTCTTTGAGGCCAGGGTAACTCTCTTTTAGCCATATAAGATCGGTCGAAGTCCACATGATAAATAGGATTTCAATAACTCCATGGTTGACGAGGAGTAACAGGGTGGGTTGCTGGTGTAAAGCTAGGTTCAGTTTGTTTACTGACTAGTAAAAGTTTTTCCATGCAATTTACTACCTCTTGCTCATTCTGACACCCTGGTAGTATACGGATAATTTCATAGGCTTCAGCTTGTAACCGTAGTATAAGCTGTCTCTGTTCTGAAGTAAGATCTCCGATATATTCATCAATATACCGATTGGGGTCAGCACGGTCCAGATATTTAGACTCCGTTAGACAATCAGATATTGCTCCTACACATTCGACAGATGCATCTATTGTTGAAACTCCTATATTGGCAATAAAATGCCCATAGATTATTTGCTCAAGATGGAACGATTTAAAGCAAAAACTGTCACCATATGCGATTTTACATGCGTGACGCCATGATTTCAGTAATTTAGCAGTATGTCGAAAGTCACTGTTTGACTCATTCAAGTCTGAGGCTGCCTTGATATAGCCACGAGGGTCCGATTTTATCCACTGAATTGGATTATCGGCATCTTCTTGATATCGGCGTTGACGATTATACTTATTCAATCGAAGTATCTCAGGAACTAAATAAAGCGGTTGGTCAAATTCATTTCGATCATCGTTTAATTCTATTGCGGGAACAATATCAATACTAAAATCCTCTGAATTGTCAGCAAATTCTACAGTCACAGAGTGAGATTGTTTATAAATCTTCTTTATCTTGGTTATCGTGGAATTGGAGTATCCTTCTCGTAATGTTGAATACAATTCATCTATTACAGCCGATGGGTCGTCTTGAAGCGAATTGTCTAAATATGGATGGACAACATCTAGATCGTGAACAGGATGATGTGCTGTGAAGCGAGCGTAAGAACCTGATTGAAAGCAGTAACCATTTAAAAACCCTCTAAGCTCATCATACTTTTGAGTAATATAATTTCTCTGCCTTTCCTTAGGGGAAAGATTTTCCCTTATATATTTGTTTATAGTTTCGTTGAGTTCTTTGTCGTTCATATTTTTTTATCCTCCGGATAGGTGCTCATAATTGCAAAAACGTCTGAAATCAGTCTCAAGGGGGCATTACAGAGCGTATGCAGGGAATACCCCTGAATTTTTCTTACATCTTCGCGATCAATTTCACCTGGTTTAGAAAAAACTATTACTGGAAATTGCCTCCCAGACAGAGAATTGAAAGTTTTCCAAAAACTTTCAGAATCTTTTTTATAGCGGAGAATTACCAATCTATAGCGGTCATCAATTATATCGATGCTTCTTTGTGGGTCTTGAAGTAGGCGAACATCAAAAAATTTAATACTCTTGAGCAATTCAGCTTCATGGCTCATATTATCTATATCTGAAACAATAATTGCTACAGGGCGTTTAAGGTTTTTGAATAATCTTCTTTCTTTTTTATAAAACCAAAAAAAATAAGCAAGCGTCACTGATGTAGCACCAAGTAAGAACCACAAAAATTGCAAATTTGATAGAAGTGATAGTATTGACATATTTATTTTACCCCCTTAATAACCTGTATTACCTTACCATTAACTATAAAATCATCATCCTCATGAATATATATAGGAGGGTATTTCTCAGTAGACTCAGAAAGTAGAGCTATGCCCCCATCTTTCGTCCTCATGTATTTTTTTATGTTTGCACAATTGTCTATGATTGAAAGAATATAATCTCCTACTGCAGGGCTTTTTTGGTCAGAATCAATAATTACATAATCCCCATCCTCAATTGACTCGTGATTAACCTTTGCTTGATTCATAGAGTCGCCAACTGCTAAAAGTGCAAATATGTTACCAAGCTTTTTTAATATGGATTCAGATACACGTATAGATTTTTCTAATTGCTCCTCAGCTACTATTGAAGCAGGACCGCAGTTAGCCGCACCAAGCATCGGTATTTCAACAAATGTAGGTTGTTTATTTGAGCTTGTAGACAATAGATACTGTATATCTTTACGAGACTTAGGTCGTAACAATCCATTTTTAAGCAACTGTTGCACATGATGTTTGACAAGTTGAGGCTTGTCCACATCAATCAATCTACCTAATGGGCGGTAACCTAGTTCGAGGACATCCTTTGATTTAGAAAGTTCAAGAATTTTTTCTTGTATGTTATGCATGCGTGGCAGTATACTCTATTTGTCAACTACCGTCAAGCTCAAATAGTTGACGGGACAAATATGCGAAATCTATGAGAATAATTTCTGCATCAATGCCTGAAACTGATTATCTAGTTCTTCGGATTGATTGAGCATTTTTTGTTTTAAGTTGTGTACCTTCTTTATTTTCTTACTGTATTCCTCTTGTAAATTGACTGGTGGCATTAAAATTTTAATACTCTGCAGTTCTTTCGCGTTAATATTAGCCATCCCAATAATACTTTTGCACATCGCCATCAATGTTTGTTTGCCATGTAATGAATTTAAATACCCAGAAATATACTCTGGAAGTGCTTTTTCATTAGTTCTAACTCTAATCAAATATCCAGCAATTGCCATAGGAATAGTGAAGTTATAAACTGCGGTTTTTCCAACAAGCTCCTTGCTATTCGTCCGATTAAAAAGCAAGTCACCCTCCCTAGCAAGATATTTTCCTTCGTCTTTTTCAGCAAGATCAATGTATTTTAGATTACTAATATCCATCTCTCCCGAATATGTAATATTATTCATTCTTAAGTATGGATATTTACCCTTTTCGATTGCAGGAGCACTTGTTCCATATTTAACTTCGCTCACCAAATCAGCTATTTTTCCAATATTAAAACCATGTGGGTTGAACGATATATTGCCAAACATCTCCAAAAAAACAGATTTCAGGTATTCATCGAGTAAATCTATAGCTTGTTTGCGTTTTTGACGAAAGGCATCAGCTCGATCAAGTAATTTAACCATTCTTTTTTGTTCATTTAAAGAATAGAGAGGAATCTGAGTTTTATCTACGAAAGCCCTTGATATCCCTCCAACTGTTGCGCCTCTAAAATCACTCAATACCTGATCTTTTCCATAATTACTGAATAAATACCAGAATACAAATTTCGGTATAGCTAGTTCTGTATTTACTTTAATTCTAAAAAGATGTTCATTAATAGAAGCTTCCTTGAATGGAAAGTTGTCATCTACAAATGAGACTTTAGCTGTTGTGGCACCATCCTTAACAATCAAAATATCGTTTGATCTAATTATTCCCTTGCTCTGACTTCTAAAAAATTCATCAGGCACATACTTTACTTTTTTAAAATTAAATCCACCGTTTGATTCTAAATGTTCTGCTCCGAGACTTGCTATACTTCCAACTCCATCCTTTACGCCACCTTTTGGACGGGAGCCAGACTCTAGTTCAGAAATAACTTTTGATAGATTTACGATCATAAGCTATAAGTTTTTTAAATCACTAAGACCTGCAACAATTTCTTGCTCCAACTTCTCAATCTTCTCTAGAATCACCTTTGGATCTTCGTACTTTACTTCTTCATAACTAGACTCTTTGTATCTGTTTATACTCAAATCAAATTTTGCATCTTCAATTTCTTTTTTAGGGACATAAAAAAACTTACTTTTTCTATCATTCTCAGTAATTGATTTTCTTGTTTTCCATTTCTCTACGATATCTGGAATATCGTTATCCTTTATTTTTGCTCGTTTATCATCCAAACTAAATCCATCTGCCTGCATGTCATAAAACCACACCTTTTCAGTTTCTCCACCTTTTACAAATATCAAAATTGCCGTGCTTACTCCTGCATATGGTTTAAATACTCCACTTGGTAGAGAAATCACTCCTTGCAATTCACAATCATTTAAAAGCATTTTTCGAGCCATTACATGCGCATTGCTTGAGCCAAACAGCACACCGTCAGGAACAATCACTCCAGATCTTCCCCCAATTTTAAGGGATTTAATAATTCTGTTGATAAATAAAAGCTCTGTTTTTGTAGTTGGAAGTGAAAGAGACTCGTTTATGTCACCTTTATCAATACTTCCCTTGAATGGGGGATTGGCCATAATGACATCGAAATAATTATCTTCATCATACTTTTTTGAAAGTGTATCCTTTTGCTCAATATTTGGTGAAGATATGCCGTGCATCATGAGGTTCATGAGTCCAATGCGAACCATGCTATCGTCCATGTCATAGCCAAAGAATGTATTTTCCTTTAGCTGTTTCCACTGTCTTTCATCTGTTAGCTTGTCACCTAGCGTACCTCTAGTAAGTCCGTTCTCGTCTGTTTTTTGATGTTCTTTACTTGTGTGTTGAGTAAGAATATGTTGATACGCCCCGAGCAAAAACCCACCAGTTCCGCATGCTGGATCGCAAATGGTATCTCCGAGCTTTGGATCAACTAACTCACAAATAAGTTGGATAATATGCCTTGGAGTTCTAAACTGCCCAAGCTTACCAGCACTTGTTATCTCTGCTAGTAAATGTTCGTATATATCTCCCTGTGTATCTTGAAATGCTTGTCCAGCATCTTGTTGCTTAGCGATATCTTCGAAAATTTCATCAATAATATTAACAGCCTCAACAACAAGGGATGGTTTAGAGATAATAAAGACTGCATTTCCCATGTGTTTAGAAAAGTTACTGTTATCAGAGTTTAAATTCTTTAAAAAGGGAAAAACTTTTATCTGAATATGGGTAAGCATTTCAGATCCCTCCATTTGTTTGAAATGACTCCATCGCATAACCTCATTTTCTCCTGCAAAAATCGACTTATATGCCTCTCCGGTAAATTCTGAGTCCTGAGTTTTTTTTAGATCCATCTGGTCAAGTCGTTTCATGAAAAGAAGATATGAGATCTGCTCAATAGCAGTAAGGGGATTTGAAATACCGCCACTCCAAAATTTATCCCAAAGCCTGTCTATTGATGATTTGATTGTTGTATTAAGCATAAGTAAATATTTGTTCTGTAAATTGTAATACTTCTCGTTGCATATGTTTGTCAAATAATCCTAAAAATCCGTTCTCATGAATTTTGGTAAACGGCTCTTGCACAAGGTCTTTTTTATTGAGTGCTCCATTCTCGATAATAAAGGTTTGCAAAGTAGTTAAAAACTGAATTTGCTTTGCAGTAAGGGTATTGTGTGTTGCAATAAATGTCGCAAAAGCTTCTGTAACTTTTTCTGGAAAAGTTACAAGCTCACCAATCCCCATAATGTATTTGATAAGGTCGAGAAAGCCAACTTTTCTAGCATCATACGCTTTTTGTAAGTTTTCTTCTGTTGGATATGGATCATATTCAGATAGTGCTTCTGCAAGATCTTCAATCTCTTCTGCAGTTATACTTTCCCCTTGTTTAATTTTCTGTAGTGTTTCATTTTCTTCTTCGAGTTTTTTGACAAGAGCCTCAACTTTTTCTCTATATTTTTGAATGGTGACTCTTTCATTTGCTGGACCAAACTTTATATACATTTTCTCTGAAGTTATATCCTTTAGGTTGAAAGAGTCTTGCTTTGGCTTGATTCCCTCGTCTCGGTACTTCATTAAGGGAGCAAGCTGTTCAATTACTATGTTTAATTCACTTTCACCTGCCTTTGACAAATATCCACCGTTTAATATTGATTCAATTAAATCTTCTTGCTTGGCTACAACATTCACTGTGAGTGGTAAGTCAGAAACCATCTCAACAAGGACATCTTCGAGCGCTTGCATTTTTTTATCATTTTCAGGATCGTCACTTAATTTTGCTATGGCATATTTGATAACTCTAATTTCAAAACTCATCGCCTTATAATCTTCACCTGTTCTTGTTCTCATTAAAGGTGCTATATCTTGGCGTAAAAATAACTTCTTGTCTTCCGTAAGTCTTTGCCAAAAAGCATCATCAACTTTATCAAGAGTATTTCTAGAATCTAATATAACCACATTATTTTCGGGAAGTTTTGAGATATCTTCCCTTAACTTGTTAATGGTATCCGTAATTATTTCCGAGGCATTAGTTTTTTCTGCTATTTCAAGTTTTTCTAATCTGGTTTCAAAAAGTCTTACTGTAATTGGTTTTGTTGGTCGATCAATTTTTCCCGTAGGGTTCATCTGAAAGTATTCAAAATTTTCCCAGCAGTCCATGATTAAGAACTTATCCTTTTTCTTGCACCAAGGTTTGATTTTTTTTGCTTCAAGTAAGCGTGTGCCACGACCAATCATTTGCCAAAATTTTGTATATGAAAATACTGGCTTAGCAAAAACCAAATTAACAAGCTCTCTCACATCTATTCCTGTATCAAGCATGTCCACACTTATCGCAATTCTTGGAAAGTCATTGTTAACAAATTGATCAAGTAAGCCACCCTTACCATAAACTCTAGAATCATCAGAAACTATGACTTTGGCTAAATTACCTTTATGTTCTGGGTACAGATCGTCAAAAACTTCTTGTAATCTTCTTGCATGTTTCATGGTCATGGCAAAAAAAATCGATTTGCCTGGCAAGGTTCCGCTTTCATCTTTAATTGATTCCTCCATGAACTCTTGAACGATAAGAGCATTTGTTCCTCTGTTAGTAACCTTTTTTTCAATATCTGTGCCCTCGTAATTAATTTCTTCTGGCTCTTTACCGTCTGCTAATAATTTTTGTTGTTCTTTAAGGGATATATTTTCTTTTCTTATTCCTTCTTTTTGAAATTTTGTTCTAATTTTGAGAACTTCGTAATCACTAAGGTATGGAGGAACATTATTTATTGCTTCTTCATAAGAATAAGCAAATGTAGGTAGTCCATCTTCACAATCGAACAGATCAAATGTGTTATGTTCAAGAGCATCTTTTGGCGTGGCAGTTAGACCAAGCTGGACTGCATCAAAATAGTCAAAGATATTTTTATATACATTGTAAATTGACCTATGGCTTTCATCTGCAACAATGAGATCAAAAAAGTGAGGACTCAAAGGACAATCTTTGTTCTCTATAATATTAAGCATAGTTGGGTAGGTCGCAGAGTAAACTCGTCTATCAGTTTTAATTTCCTTTTCCCCAATCTTTGGCCAAATAGGTGCATTCGGCAGATATTCTTTAAAGGCATCAAGCGCTTGGTTCCTTAGTGCTATTCGATCAACAAGGAATAGTACTTTTTGAATTCTATTAGCCCTCATTAGCACATCTATCATTGAAACTGCAGTTCTTGTTTTGCCTGTACCTGTGGCCATTACTAACAAAGCTTTGCGCTTACCTCTTTCTAAATTTTCAAAAACAGAACGAATTGCCTCTATTTGATAAGGTCTTCCTGAAATGTTTCTATCAATTAGTTCTTGAGAAAGAGGTTTTTCATTTTTTCTTAGAAAAAGCATCCTTTCAAGATCAGTTTTTGTTGGAAAACCATGAATTTTTCTTGGAGGAAATTTTTCTGTATCCCAAAAATAGATATCATTACCATTCGTATAAAAAACAAAGGGCATCCCTTTATCAGAATTTTTCTGAATATTTACTGCATATTGTCGAGCTTGTTCTTGACCGACCCTAGCATCTCTTGAAGTCTTTTTTGCTTCTACTACTGCAAGAGGATACCCATCATCACCTAATAGGACATAATCTGCATACTGAAACCCTTGGTGTTCATATTCTTGATCCTTAACGCCTTCTGGATAACCCACCCATATATCGAGCTCTGAAGTAACCTTCGAAGGATTGTTTACATCCCAACCAGCCTTTAATAAACGAAGATCGATTATTTCTTTTCTTGTTTTTGCTTCATTTCTATACATAAATTGTATTTCTTAACATAAAACATTATCTAACCACCCTATATACATGATTCTATCCCAATTATCAATTTATTCCTCGCTCTATTATAGCCAAAAAATCAATCTTTAGCATAAGTTAATCTGGAAGTTTGTATTTTAGTCCATCGAATCAACATTTATTGTTGACAAATACTATTTGCCTTATTATAATTCGTTTGTTTAATCTTATAGTAACATTATAAGTTCTGCCCCAAAGAAAAAAAGTACTATGGCAAACGGAATACCGGGGTATGACTCAGCTCAACCCATTCAGTTTACAAACCTTGACAGTCTT
>PFDP01000012.1:0-11436 GCA_002772535.1 Candidatus Peregrinibacteria bacterium CG10_big_fil_rev_8_21_14_0_10_36_19
ATCCAAACTGCAAAAAACCATATGAGCAGCTACATCATCAAGATTATTTTGCTCATACGAGAAACCACAAAAACTTGATCCCTCTCTGCAAAATCCACCATGAATTTATGCATAATGGGGTGGTGGTTGAAAATGAGCCAAAAAAGTGGCGGATAAAACTGGGCGTTCCGAAAAATAGCTTTGATTTGAAGTATAGGCGGGCGCGGCAAAGGTAGTCCCAACTCATGCGTACTCACACTCCCCCAACCTTGAAAATTTCCCTAATTTGTGCTAAACTTAGGAGAAACAAAAATAAAAATGAAGATAAAAAAGTTTTGGGTTCCGATGTTTGCGATTTATTTCACGCTTTTTCACACAGCTTTTGCGGATAGTGGAGCTGATTTCTTGAAAAAACTCAAACAGGAGGCAGACTTAAGCAAGTTGGATTTTAGACAAATGGAAGGCCATGTTGAAGACACAAAAGAGCGTTTAAGTGCTCTACAAGAGGAAAAAACCACTTTAACCGAGCAGATTTCAAATCTTGATACAATAATATCTTTAACGGAAAAGAAACTTATCGATGTTGCTAGTGATGTTGTGGCAACTCAGAATCAGATTTTTACTATTTATAATGAAATTGAAGCCAAAGAAATCGCTTTGGCAGAGCAAAAATCCTTACTGAGAGATTATCTTAATGTTCTTTATAAAGAGAGTAATAGTTATCTTTCTATAAGTGAAAATGGTGAAGTTGATGCCTTTAAAATGCTTTTAACGGATGGAACTGTTGGTGATGGATTAAGAGAGTTAAAATATTTGGACCTACTTAGTGAGGCTGGAACTCAACTTGTCGAAAAATTGGCTTTACTCAGCGAAGAACTAGAGAAGCAAAAGTCTTCTCTAGATTTTGAGAGAAAAAGGCTTGTAGCTATGGAACAAGATATTGTGAACGAAAAGCAGCAATTAATTTATCAGAAAAATGCTAAACAAAATTTGTTAGACCTAACTTTTGGTCAGGAAGAAATTTATAACCAACTCCTTGAGCAGACCATAAGTGAACAGGAACAAATGCGTAACGATATTAAGAGTCTTAATGCGGCAATAGCTTATATTGAAGATAAAGGAAATCAGGCTGATATTAGTCAGTTTGAAAAGCTTTTAGATGTACGCACAAAGGCTTTATATGAGTTTAGAAAGGCAAATCGTGGCATTACTGCGAAGTTTGACTGGCCTGTTTCGCCAAATAGAGGGGTTAGTGCCTACTTTAGGGATCCAGGGTACTTTGGAGTTTTTGGGGTACATCATAATGCGGTTGATATTCCTGCGTACCAAGCAAGTCCTGTGCGTGCTGCGGCCGACGGTGTTGTGTATTCTACGAAGGATAATGGCTATGGTTATAGTTATATCATTCTTGCCCATGCAGACGGTATGATGACAGTTTACGGGCATATCAGTAGTATTCAGGTTAAGCAGGGGCAAAAGGTTTCTCAAGGTAATATTATTGGTTTGAGTGGCGGAATGCCTGGTACTAAAGGTGCTGGATATATGACAACCGGGCCACATCTACACTTTGAAATGTTGAAAAGTGGTGCGCACACCGATCCACTAGATTACCTACCGCTCGGAACTTTAACGGAGGCGCAGATTAAGGCGCTGCCGGCGAAGTACTTTGATGGATGGATGAAGAGTGTTTACGGCAGCGCTGTTGAGGCTATCACTCGCTAGTGGTATGCTCTTTGCATGAAGAAAAATGCTAAGGAAATTTTGGACCTTTTGAGAGAGGAATATAAAGATGCTGTAATAGCGTTGAATTTTGGCGATAACTGGCAGCTTTTGGTGGCCGTGGCGCTTTCGGCACAATGCACTGACGAAAGGGTCAATAAGGTTACTCCCCCGCTGTTTGCACGATTTCCTACAGTAAAGGATTTTGCCGAATGTGATGTTGAGGAGTTAGAAAAACTAATCTACTCTACTGGTTTCTATAGGGCAAAAGCTCGAAACATTAGAGCTGCGGCTGTAAAAATCATGGAAAAGTTTGGGGGTGAAGTGCCTTCTAGTATGGAGGATTTGTTAACTTTGGGAGGTGTTGCCAGAAAAACTGCAAATGTCATTTTACATACGGCATTTCAAAAGTCAGAGGGTATAGTGGTAGACACTCATGTGGCAAGAATATGCGGAAAACTTGGTTTTGTCCCTAAAAAAATGGCAGATGCAAAGAAGGCGGTGGAGATAGAAAATCGACTTAAAAAAATTGTGCCAAAATCCGACTGGGGAGCATTTTCTCACTGGATGATACAGCATGGCAGAAAGGTGTGTATAGCTAGGCGACCTAACTGCAAAAAATGTATACTAAATAAGCTTTGCCCTTCGGCAAATTTGTGATAAATTGCTTCGTGAAAATTGATGGGGCGTCGCCAAGTGGTAAGGCACCAGGTTTTGGTCCTGGCATTCGTGGGTTCGAATCCTACCGCCCCAGCCAAAATATTTTAATTGTTACTTATGATGAAGGATAATAAACAGTTTTTAGCTACTATTGGATTTTTGGCAGCATTATTTTTTTCGGTTTTTATAATAGGCTCTGCTTGGAGGACGGTTGGTTTTAATTTTCATTATAGTAATGGTGAGCGTGTTGGTCAGGTTATTAAACTTAGTGAGAAGGGACTTTTTTGGAAAACCTGGGAAGGAAGTATAGGGCTAACTCAAAGTGGAGCTTACGCGGAGTATTGGGATTTCTCAGTCGACTCTCAGGATCCTAATAAGAGTGAAATTGTAGGCGAACTAACTGAGGCTTTAACAAAAGGTAATTTGGTTAAGGTTAAATATGAGCAGCGATATGGCGCTGTACCTTGGAGATCTGATACCTCTTATTGGGTTAAAAGTGTTGAATCTGTTCGATAAGGGTACTAGACCTTAAGTAGCCAGCCAAGTAAAATGAAATAAAATATATGAAGAAATTTACAGTGTTATTGTGTGTTGTTTTTTTGATGACTGCCTGTAGTGCTCAAAAAAATGTTTTGTTTAAGGCTGAGGAATTGATTGTTAGTGATTACTGGCCAACTTATGATCTAGCAGATGGAGTATTGGGTTTTGTGCAAAATCCTGAGATAGATCTAGTTTTTGTGGGAGAAAATGTAAATAAAATTGTCTTAGCTGGAGTTGATGAGGGATATATTAATGGAGGCGGATATACCTTTAACAATACTAAGGAAGATGGTTTTGTAGTACTCGAGTCTGGAACTTATGGGGATTTATGTTTTTCTGGTCAAAACTACACTCTAATTAATAAAAACACGCTGACAGCAGTTACAGTAAAGGATATAAATGGCTGCGATCAAGATTCTATTGAAATCATAGGTAATGATAATATGAAATACATTGTTTCAGCTAATATAGAGAACCCATGTTATTATAATTCAATCTGTAGAGATGGGCAGTTTTCTGATATAAATACCATTACTATTAATGATGAGGTTGTTTATCAATTTGACGAGGTCTTAAAACTAATGTGCGGAGCTGAGGATGGTATAGAGGGCGTTTGTGGAGGCCAAAGGCTGGCTTTTGAATTTGTAAACTTCATTCCCTTAGAAAACCTGATTGAATTTAAAATTGAGAGAGACAATGATTTTGTAAAAAATTTTAGCTTTAATTTAGTTACTAAGGATTTAAAGGAAATTCTTTAGCTTATTTAATAACTCAAATTTCTATGGAAGTTAATTATAGTCTTGTTGCTGCGGCGGTGGTGGCGCAGTTTGTGCTTGGGGCGTTTTGGTATTCGCCTTTGATGTTTGGAAAGTGGTGGATGGAGATTATGGAATGCACAGATTGTTCGCCTGAGAAGATGAAAAAAATGCAAAAGGAAATGACACCGTTTTATTTTGTGCAGCTTTTGTTAACTCTACTGTTAACGGTATCTTTGGCAAATTTGGCTCCGTATATGGGAGGGTTTAGTATTTATCATGTGGCGTTTTGGGTGTGGATTGGTTTTATTGTACCAACGCAAGTTGCGTGTGTGATTTGGGCAAATACAAAAAGAAAGTACTGGTTGAAACAGATATTTGTAATGGTTGGTAATCAATTGGCGAGCCTTATGCTGGCTTCTTGGATTTTGAGCTTATAAGTTTTAAAGGATTTTAATTACTTCCTCAACAGACTTAACGATAGATTCTGATCTTTCATTAAGGTTTTTGAGGGTCATTGTGCCGGCAGAGTCTTCACCTTCGTTGATGATGAGGCCGTACTGTGCGCCAGATTTTTCGGCGTGATTGAATTGTTTTCCTAGCTTTTGTTCGCCGTCATGAGAAACTTGTGTTCTAATTCCTGCTGATCTTAATTGGTCTGCAACTTTGTTTGCTTCAAAGCGTTGAGATTCGTTGAGTAGCAAAATGTAAATATCTGTTACACCTGCTTTGTCAAATGGCAATAAGGATTCTTTTTCAAGGATATACATGAGGCGTGAAAGTCCGATAGAGATTCCTACCCCCGGAAGTTCCTTGTTTGAGAATTTGCCAGCTAGGTTTTCGTATCTGCCACCTGAACAAATGCTGCCGTATTTTTCGTAGCCATCAATGGTTGTTTCGTAAACACTACCTGTGTAGTAATCCAGTCCCCTTGCGATTTTTGGATTAAATACTATCTTGCCGTTTTTGTTTGATTTCCCTTTAAGTAGAGAGGCGATAGCTTTGAGTTCAGAAACGCCATCTTTTATGAGATCATTATTTGCTTCAATCTGTGAAATAAAAGTATCAATTTCATCAATAGGAGTTTTTACTTCTAAAAGGTTCATTAATTTTTCGGCTTCGTCTTTCTTAAGGCCACTTTCCTCAAGTGCATTTATTGTTTTTTCAAGCCCTATTTTGTCGCACTTATCGATTATTCTAAGAGTGTTTTCCAAATCTGTGATGCCAAATTGCTTAAGAATTCCTTGTAATAATTTTCTGTGATTAATTCCGATTGTGAATCCGCCAAAGTCAATTTCATTTAAAACTTCATGAACCATGGCAACTACTTCTGCATCAAAGTGAATAGGAAGTGAACCATTACCTATCACATCAATATCTGATTGATAAAACTCTCTAAAACGCCCTGCCTGTGGCCTTTCACCGCGCCAAACTCTTTGAATTTGCCACCTCTTAAAAGGAAAAGTGAGATCGTTAAAATGTTGTGCAACATATCTGGCAAATGGAATTGTGAGATCAAATCTTAGGGCTCTATCGTCCTCTTTTGAGTCCCCTTCGGCTAAAGCGCGGGCAATTGTATAAACTTCTTTGCTAATATCTCCTTTGCTGGCAAGGGTCTCTTTATATTCTACGGATGGAGTTTCAATCGGCACATAACCATAAGACTCATACACGCTTCTCATTATATCGCGTATCCTTAGTTCTTCCTGTAAAACTGATGGAATATGCTCAGGAAAACCGCTTGGATTTGTGTAGTTTGTGGCCATGGTTATGAGGGATAATTTTTTTTACTATACTATGAATTACACACCTTCTTCAATCATAACCTCTTCCAGGACTTTGTCTTTTAGTTTTTTGTCTTCAGATTCTATAATTCTAGTATTTTTCCATTTGCCCAGTCTGTAATAAATAAGCGAAACTGAGGCGGAAAGAAATGCTGCAATTGGTACTGCAATCCAAATACCTCTTTCTCCTAGATCTGTGTGTTTTGAAAGAATATATGATAAAGGAAACTCAAAAATCCAAAGTGATACAAGTGAAAAGATCATTGAAATTTTTGTATTACCAGACCCAGAAAAAATTCCGTTTAGTGTTAATTGTAAGCCCATGAAGGCAAAAGCTGCCGTAAGGAACTTAACAAAAATAGTGGCTTCTAATATTACCGCTTCATCACCGGGTATAAAGGCTGCGCTTACAGGTTGTGCGAAGATGTAAAATATCGCTCCCACTAAGAGTAATAATGAGAATGCAATGAGTGAACTTTTATTTCCGATCTCTTGTGCTCTTTCTGGTTTTCCTGCTCCCATGTTTTGCCCTACTAGAGTAGATGTTGCCATGGAAAGACCAAATGCTGGAATGATTACAAAGCTCAATACTCTAAATCCAATTCCATAGGCTGCCACAATTGTTGTGCCGAAAGTTGCGACCAAAAATGACATAATTGCAAACCCCAAGGCCTTCATAGATTGTTCAATAGAGGAAGGTAGTCCTAGGAAAAACATTTTTTTGATTAGCGGTTTGTCGAATCTAAAACCTCTTAAAACTAATTTTATTCCTTTGCTACCTTTTAGAAGAATTAGCATACCTATCAAGGTCGCAATTCCTTGTGTAAAGATTGTTGCGATTGCGGCACCGGTTACCCCCTGCCCCTCTATTGGCCCAAAACCATTTATGAATAATGGATCTAAGAAGAGATTTAAAACAACAGTAGTAAAAACAATATAAAGTGGCATTTTAACTTCACCAACCCCTCTCATTAATGACTGAAAAACGAAAAATGTAAAAAGGAAGATCATTCCTATGAAGGAAATTTTTAGGTATGAAACGGACTGTGGCAGTACATCCGGAGCTGCGCCCATTAACTTCATCGCAGGCTCAGCAATAAAATAACCGAGTATAGATATGATTATTGAAATAATAAGCATAAGCATTACTGTTTGAACCGCAACATGATTAACCTGTTTTGCGTCCCCTTTTCCTTTATACTGAGAAACCAAAATTGTACCTGCTAGTGCAAAGCCACCACCCAAAGTGATCATTAAAAATATCAAAGGAAAACTAAGTGAAACAGCTGCAACAGCTTCAGCACCTAGTCTTCCAACCCAAAAAGTATCTGTGAGTTGGTAAGCGCTATGTAATAAATTTGTAAGAACTATTGGTACTGAAAGTCCGATAAGTGCTTTTAATATTGGACCTTTTGTAAAATCTTGCATGTTTTGTATTTAAATGTGTAGGGATTTTACACTATTTTTACCGCTTTGTATTGTTAACTTTTTAGTTTAAAATCTTATGTGTATTACTAACTTAACTTTTATATGTTTTTAGATAAATTAGATTGGAGATTTGCAACAAAACACTTTGATTCGGCAAAGAAAGTTTCCGAAGAAGATATGCATAAGATTTTGGAATCTATACACATGGCACCAAGTTCATTTGGCCTTCAACCGTATCACATTTATGTTGTTAGTGATGCTGCTAAGAAATCTGAATTGAGGGCAGCAGGGTTTAACCAACCACAATTTGAAGACGCTTCTCATATTTTAGTATTCTGCGCGAATTCAAATGTTAAAGGTAGGGTTAACCAGATGATAGAAACAATGGGTGGTGTTAGTGAAGAATTTGCAGCTATGCTTCATGGTTTTTCTGAGGGTTTAAATGGTGAAAATGCTAAGGGCTGGGCTGCGCGCCAAGCTTATATAGCTCTTGGATTTGCTTTGGCGGCTTGTGCGGAACTTGGTATTGATTCTTGCCCTATGGAAGGTTTTTCTAATGGTGATTTTGATACAATTTTAGGTTTAGATTCTAACCTAAGTTCAATGGCTGTTTTAGCTGTTGGATACAGGAAAGATGGTCCTGCGCATCCTAAATTTAGATTCTCAAACGAAGACCTATTTACAGAGCTTTAATTGCTAATTTAGGTGGACAAATTCTGATTTATCAGGTATAGTTCTTGTACGTTCCGGTACAGCTCTGCTTAAAGTGCACATTTTGAGGGAGAAATTGTCAGGTTCGTAGACAGTTATCCCTTAATGTAAAGAAGATGTCTAAAAAGTTATTCGTAGGAAATATTTCATGGAGTGTTAAAACTGATGACCTTAGAGAGCTATTCGCTCAATATGGTGAAGTTGAAGACGCTGTAGTTATTACTGATAGAGCTACTGGTAGATCTAAAGGTATTGGTTTCGTTACTTTCACTAATGATTCAGACGCTGATACAGCGCTTGACGCATTAAATGGTCACGAATTAGATGGTAGAGCGATCAACGTTGACGTTGCTCGTCCACCAAAAAGCAGAGACTAGTCTCTAAAAAAACTTTAAAAGCCCCGCGTGTGCAGCGGGGCTTTTTTTGTATTCTTTATCTTGTTCTTTCTGGAGCTTGTGGAATTGCAACTTCTTGATTATCAGTACTAAGTTCTTGAGTACTTTTTTCGATTTCACCTATAAAACCTTTGTATTGCTCAGCAGTGTCTGATCCTGTAAATGAACTAAATCCAAAATATAAAGCAAAAATTGCTACTATTATGCCTGCTATCATTCCTGGGCTAATTGAGTATTTTTGTGAATTTCCTTGATCTTTGGCGGTTAAGTCTATTTGTGGTTCTGGTATTTTTGTCATGTTTTATTTTTTACGACGGATAATATAGCCAACTAGTGGGAACGCTCCATATATTAACATAGATGGTCCAGTATCGGCAGTTTTTCCTGTTGTGGCACTGTTAAGTGCTACAGATGCCTCTACAGTTTCCGTTGATATTTGATTATTTGTTGGTGAAACTGTTGTAACAGGAGCAGTTGAATTTGGAGTTTGTGATTCAAAGTCTTGGTTTGAGTTTGAATATATGGCATTGATTTTGCCAGTGTCTGTATCTGTAATAGCGTTTGTAGAAGGATCTCTTACTATAATTTTATAAGCATATTCACCAGATTGTACGGTATTTCCTGTATTACTTGTAGAGTTGGTTCCATTCCACCAAACTTCGTGAGTTCCTCCTGGTAATATTTGATCTGTAAGTGTAACAACATTGTTGCCGGCGCTATCAACGATAGTAACTTCAACTTTTGCTCCTTGGCTCAAGTTATATGAAATTTTTGTTTCATTGATCTGTGGATTAAAGCCAACTGGAAATACGCCAGAACTTATAATTACGGGTGTAATTAGTGAGTTTGTGCTGTTGTAATTGGTATCTTCTATGTCTATAGCAACTGGTGCTTGAGGCGGTTCCTCTACAACAACCGGCTCTATACTTTCAACAATTACTTGAAAATTTCCACCAATTATTTGTGGTAAAAATCCTTCATTATATAGGCCAATTTCATAAGTATATTGGCCAGTTTTTGGAATGATAGAAGTAATCGTTTTAATTGTTTGAGAATCTAAAACAGCGCTAGTAGATTTGATTGGTAAATTTCTTTCATAAAAAATTTCGTTTTCTGGTGTAGTGATTTTTAGACTCTGCATGTAAACAGGCACTTCATCTGCTTTGTTTTCAACTGAGAATCTAACTTCCGCGTATGGATTTCTCAAATCAAGAACGTTGGTTTCTGCAAGTTCACTATTTGATTTGCCACTCTTAAAGCTAACATTCAATTTATCCTGAACTGCTTGAATTGGAGTTAAAGTTGGAGTTTGAGTGGTTGCGGTTTCTACAGTGGTAACATCAACTGTTTGTTGATTGTTATCAAGTAAAATGAAGCCTTGAAAAAGACTTCCAAAATCAAATGTTGTGTAGAGAATAATCATTAGAAGCACAATAGTAACACTTTCAATTATGATAATGTTACCATTGCGCAAACTACTTTTTAGTTGTTCATATAAATCTTGCGAATCCATATTTTTTATTTTTGTTTTTTTGTTGCTGCCTATTTTTTGCGAGCTCTACCTTTACGGCCTACCAACATACTTCCTAGGAATGCAGGTACTGCTAGAAGGAGTGCTTCTGGTCCTGACTCAGTGATCCCAGATTTCTTAGTTGTCTGGTAAACTGGTGGTTTAGGAGGAGTGGTTGTGTTTGGCGTAGTGGTGGTTGTGTTTGATGTTGTTGTTTTAGTATCTGTTGTAGTTGTTGGCTGAGTTACTGTTTGCGGTGGTGCTGGTGGCTCTTGGGTTGTAGTTGCTGGCTGAGAAACTGTTTGCGGTGGAGCTGGTGGCTCTTGCCCAAATGGTGATTCTGGCGGTGCTGGTGGTTCGGCAGCAAAGGCTACCAAGCTTAGGTTTGCACTAGCAATTAAAGTAAGAACTAGAACCGAACTGAATTTTGTAATATTTTTCATTTTGTTTGTTTATTTTGAAATAATACGAACTTGATTTCCGTTTTTGTCCATACTTGTTACATAGGGATTCATGGAATCATTTAATATCGTATAATATGCTTTTTTTATAGTAATTTGTGCTGTTTTGCCAGCATCTCCATTTACTGGAATATTTGTTAGGATAATTACTCTAGCAATGTCACCAGTGGCTCCACTTGCTGATAATCTCACATTGCCTCCTTTAAATGTGTTGTTTGACGAATGTGTAAATGGATATAGACCGTTTACTGTTTCTAAATATACAGTTGTATTTTTCATATCAAGTGGAAAACTTGATGTAGGAGAGTCTAACACTTCAAATTCTGACATTACCAGCTCTTTATCATGTAAATTCTTTAAAGTACCATCGAAAAACTTAACCTTTTCTGTTCCTAGAGCAGCTGTAGAAGGGTACTCAGGTGCTGGAGATGTATTAAATGATAAATCAATATACTGAGCTTCCTTGATAGGATTAACATTCATAGCAAAATTTGTATAACTAACCCTGAATGAAAGCGCGCTCAGTTCTTTGTTTGTATATACTTGGTTATTGTCTAAATTCTCATACACTGCTGATACAACTCTTACAGCTGAATACATTTTATCATTTGCATCAAACTTCCTTATGTTGGCAATAATTTGAATTTGGTTGTCTTTAGAAAAATCAGCCACTGTATTGTAAGACATATTAAATGTATAGATATCATCTTGAAGTACAGCAGGAGTTTCTTTGTTTAAATATTTAATTCTAACATTATCGAGAAACACCTCTCCATTTGGCGCTTCTATTTTAATTCCAAGCTTACTAAGGTTCAATTTAGAATCTGTATGAAATGTGAATTGCCCCATAACAGCATCCATAGTCTCTACAGCATATGATCTATCCTTACCTCTGTTTACAAACTCAATTTGAGGCGCTTTGTATGTAACTTTTTTGTTTTCGTAGTTTGAAATAAATGATGTTTCATTGATTAGCAGCTCTGATTTTTGTCCTTGTGTAGTGTATTCAAAAGCAAGAAGTTTCACATCAGTTCTTTGAGCCTCTGTTAGTGTTTGGTCAGGAACATCAGCAAAAACAGAAATCGAGTGGCTCTTAGATGCATCAACGCTTTTATTTGGTAAATAAATATATCCTCCAAACTCTATATTATAATCCGCTTTAAACTCTGAGCCATCAATGCTTAGTACTACGTTATTTAATTTTAGAGAATCTTTTTTGTTTATTTTAATTCCTACAGTGTTAATATCTACGGTTTTATCGTTTGTGAAATCAAATTTACCTATTAGAGCTTTTTGTGTACCTGTACTATAAGTGACTTCATCTTTACTAGCAGTGAAAGCAAATTTTACATCTTTTGTTTGACTCAGTTTTTGATCACCAGCCTGACTTTCTTCACTTACAGAAGTTGCAGCTTTTGCAATTGTAATTAAGTTACCTTTTGCTTTTGGTTCATCTTTTAGATCTTTATTAACTTCCTTATCATCTTTATCTGA
>PFDP01000012.1:11458-11783 GCA_002772535.1 Candidatus Peregrinibacteria bacterium CG10_big_fil_rev_8_21_14_0_10_36_19
GCCTACTGTTGCTGTGTCTAATACATCTGTATATAGCTCAACTTTGATTAATTCTGCATCAATTTTTGCTTCTGGTAAGAAACTTACTGTTTTTGAGGCTAGAATTTTTTGTTTTGGTAATGTCATTTTTCCAATTACCATTTTTAGGTTATTGAAATCTGCATTTGTAGCTGTTCCACTCATTGTTACATCTATATCGTTAATTGTTGCTCCTCCATCAATATTGATTGTGAATTCTGCCACTTTTATTTGGTTTGTACCTGCCTCAACTGAGGTTGCTGCTGGTGTTTTTGTGTTATCGATTGTGAATGTTAGTGGCTTTGTG
>PFDP01000012.1:11792-46299 GCA_002772535.1 Candidatus Peregrinibacteria bacterium CG10_big_fil_rev_8_21_14_0_10_36_19
GAGCTTGGATCGTATTCCCAAATTGAACTTGGCACACAATCTTCATAGAAAGAATAATCATTATTAGCATTTTTTGGCGCTAAGGTGATTTGCCATCCTTTATGTAAGTTTTCACATTTAAAGTTCTTGGCTGGGGTTTCACCTTGGTTGAAACCATAAACCGTTAAATCTTTTGTTGAACTAATAAGTCCTCCACCTGGTAGGGTATATGAACTTAGTTGATTAATATCAATACTCTTTGTACCAATATATACTTTTTCCGGACTAGTTACCCATTGTCCTTCTGTTTGTAAATTTGAGTCATATGTTAGGTATACTAATTTGGTTTCATCAAATTTAACATCTGCACGCTCCATAGCGTCATTGAGGTTCTTTGCATTTTCAAAGTGTCCCCAGTGGAATCCTCCGGCTTTAAGGACTTTTTCTCCTTCAGATTTGTGATTTTTTTCTCCTTTATTATCTTCTTTTGATTTTTTAAGGATTCCCATATTGTCTTTATCCAATTTACCTTGAAATTGTGATGCAACTTCAGGAGGTGCTGGCGGTAATCCATTTGAATTTTCAAACGAAAGGTAAGAGAATACTCCAACTGCAATAAATGCAGTTATAGCTACTATACCGGCTATCAAACCTCTTTTTGAGGCTGTTGGAGTTTGCGGTGTTAAGAAATTTGTGTTTTTCATTTTTGTTTTTATTTATTTATTACTTTCATCTCAGAATAATCCTGAGGAATGTTAAATTTATTGATCCATATAGAAATGAATTGTGCTGGGCTTATAACAATGGTGGAATCATCCTTATTGTAAAACTCTACTTTACTTAACTGGCGTGTAAGTACTGGAGACATTGTCCCCTTTTCATTTGGCCAAACTAAAGAATAGTTTAGATCGGCAGAATAGTTCTCGAAAGCATACTCCTTGAGTTGACATCTATTATCTTTAGCCGCAAAGCTGAATCTTAAATTACATGAATATAAGCTGTTACATGATGTAACAAAGTCATCTGGACATGCGTATGTGCTAATTTTTGCTGAGTTGTATTGAGCAAAATTAACTCTGTTTATATAAAGAGATATTTCCCTATTTTCTATCCAGTAATAATATTCTCCTGCAAATGTAGGTCCCTCATTTTTTAGAACCATTTGAGCTGTAGATAGTTGTGGAAATTCTTCTTTAGTAACTTGAGTAGTTTGCACTGGTTCCGTTACCTTTACAGCAATGTCATTACTCTTTATTGGAGATGCTGATAGATCAACTGTATACTCTTTACCTTTGCTGTCTTTATATTTTGCATTTACAGCATAAATATTAAAGTTTAATCCTTCTATAATTGTGTCTTTAATGTCTGCAATGAAAGAAACTGGATAATCTATGTCTGTTGGGATTGTATTATTTGTTTTAAATGTAATTGTAGAATTGGCTTTTTCAGATTTATCCAGTGTTTGAAAAAGTGCCATATTTAATTTTGGGTTTTCAACTTGGTCTATCAATTCGATTTTTGGACCTCCAAAGAAACCACTGTTATAAACTTGAACACTAAACTCTGTTAAAGTAATTTCTTGATCAGTGTTGATTTGGAATGTTGATAATAGTTTATTTTTGTCTCCAGCGCTTACGGTTAAGTTTTTTACCGATACATTTGAAAGTTTTAGAGAAACTTTAGGTCCAGGTGCAACTTTCACACTCATAGCTTCACCTTTAACTTGTAATGGTGCTGTTTCTTCCGTGCTACCATTCATGTAAGCAATTGCTCCAATGTGCAATGCAAAGTCTCCTTCTGGGGCAGATTCTCTTATGTCTGCAATAATACTCAATGTAGTATTGCTTTTTGCCTTAACTGTTTTATTTACATCAACAGTTATAAGTTTTGAATTTTTTTCATCAAATTTAAATGGTTTGCTAATATCTGCAGTACCATCTGTGATTCTTATATTTTCAAGAGTTGATAGTGTACTGCCAATGTTAATAGCTTGTAGTCCATTTAATACTACATGTATTTTTTTGAGTTGAATGTCTTTATCAGTATTGTTTGTTAGAACTGTGTCTAAAAATTTTATATCTTTTGTACCAACTTGAACATTCATTGCTTTTGCTGTTGATGTTCCAATTGATAACGCTGGGCCATTATCTACTACAGGATCTTTTGTTTTATCTGGATTAAGAGTTCCAGTAATTACTTCTGTAATAGTAGCTTTAATACTAAGTCCACTATTAGTTTGGATTGTTTTGTCTTTTTCTGGATCAGCTGGTTGAGCTGGATCAGCTATTGGTTTTGTATTTATTGGATCGACTTTTTGCTGTGCTTGAACTACTACTGGTTTCGCATCAAATTTTACCCAGTGAATGTAGTTGTTAATTTTTGTATCTAATTTTGCTGTTGGTACTTGAATAAACTTTTTAGGTGCACTTTCAGAGTATTCCCAAATGCTTGAAGGTTGTGGATCTAAATTTTCATAAAAACTATAATCGTTGTTCTCATTTTTTGGAGCAAGCATTAATTGCCATCCTTTTTCAAGGTCCATTGTTTTAAATTCTTTATTTGGAGTTTCTCCTTGATTGAAATTATTAACTACAGCTTTGTAACTTGTAGAAAGTAACCCGGCGTTTTTAAGAGGTTCCGTTGATAGTTGAGCTTCTGTAAGTTTTTTTGTTCCTACATAAATGTTTTGCGGAGTAGTTATCCATCTGTCTTCAGTTGGGTAATATGTCATAAAAACAATACTTGTATCGTCTTGTGATACATTTATATTATCAATAAGATCTCTATAATTTTTTGAATTTTCAAAAAAGCCATACACATAGCCTACTGAATCAACTGTTTTACCTCCAGAAAAAATTTTATTATCGCTTTTGCTCTTCTTTAGAATACCTCTTGAATCTAGTTTACCTTGGAAAGATCCAGTAAATTCTGGCAATTTTGGAGGTGTATCGCTAGGCCCTAAAGGACTAAAGAAATATACCGCTGTTACAAATAGTGCGGATACTATTGCCAAAACTGCAGCTAAGTAGGTTTTCTTTTTGCTGCTAACTGCAGGCTGAAACTGATTTTCCGGATATGATGTATTCATGTTTATTTTTAAATATCATAACATTATACCAGATTTTCTATTTTTTTCCAATACTAGTTTGTAATGGCAACAGCTAGTGGCAATATAATACCTGCTAAAAGAGCAACTATAGATACTACAGCCACTATTGTGATTAGATTTTTATTGTATTTTGCCATATTTTTATGGAGTTACTTTTATAGTGATATCTTTTGTACTGACAGTATTTTCTGAGTCAGTGATTTCAAGCCTTACATTGTACTCGCCTGTGCTTTGGAATGTATGGCTAGGCTTAATTTGGTCTGAACTAGAACCGTCACCAAAATCCCAGAAATAAGATTTTACCGATCCTGTGGAACAGCTTGGGTCAAAGGTGGTAGTAAGTGGAACTTGCCCCTCTGTAAATACAGAAGTGAAGCAAGCGGCTAAAGGAACTTCTCGGACTGTAATTAATATTTCATCTGTATCTTTAGAGTTGTTACTACCAATTGCTGTTACTTTTACTGTATATGTTCCAATTTCAGTATATTTGTGTCCTATCTGTGCACTTCCAAGTTTTGGGGCTGTGCCATCACCAAAATCCCATTGATAACTTGTGATTGTGCCACCCTGAAAACTAGAACCACTAGCATCAAAATTTACTGTTAATGGAACTGTACCCTGTATAATATTAGCCTTTATTTTTGCGGTTATTCCCTGTGCGGCAACATTAACGGTGATAGATTCTCTAGAAGAAAGGTTGTCTGCATCTACCACAGTAAGTGTTGTTGTATAGATGCCAGATGCTGAAAAGGTGTGGGTTGTTTTTGGTCCAAACGCATCATCTTTTCCGTCTGAATCAAAATCCCATTTGTAATCTACAATATTTCCATCAGAATCTGTGCTTCCTGTTGCGTCGAAGCTAACTTTAAATGGAGCCTCACCATTTAGTGTAACTGCATTTTTTTCTATTGTAGGAGATGTCTTGATAACCGCTTTTGGAGTACCTTTTACGCTGCCAACTTTTATTACTTTCTTAACTTCTCCTTCTTTTCCTTCTTCATCAACTATTTTTAGAGTTATTTCATATGTACCTGGTTTATTGTAGCTGTGGGATATAGTTTTACTTCTTTTTACCCCGCTGTTGTCCCCCATACTCCAATCGTAGGAGGTTATTTTTCCATTTGGTGAAACAGAATCATCTGATTTAAATGTATAATTTTGTCCTACAGTCAGTGCTTCTGGTTCGTCTAAAATACTAATTACCGCAACTGGGCCCTCTGATTCTTTTACTATAATTTCCTTTTCTGCAGTTGCAGTTTCTCCGTTTGAATTTGTTACCCTTAGAGTTGCTGTAAATTTACCATCTTTCTCAAATATGTGAGTGGCTTTTTTACCATCCTCTTCAAATTTGCCGTCGCCATCAAAATCCCATTCATAAAGTTCAATTTTATCATCAGGGTCGATAGATTCTGAGGCATCAAAATTAACTTTTAAAGGCGCTTCTCCTGACTGCTGATCAACGGAAAATATAGCTGAAAGAAGTTGTTTATCCACAATAACAGTTACAGAATGTGCATCTTGCAATTCTTCTCCAGTTTTTTTGTGTCTTCTAGTAATTGTGAGGACAACATCATATCTACCCTTCTTTTCAAAAGTGTGAGTTATTACTTGGCTTGTATCTGTACTTCTATCACCGAAATCCCAGTCGTAGGCTATTACTCTATAATTAGGGTCAATTAGTATTTTTGAGGCATCGAACTTAACTTTTACAGGAGCTTCGAGTGCAATTGTATCTTCAGGATCCGTAATAATTCTATTAGTTGACTCAAGCTTTAGTGTTACATGTTTTGAATCCATGTATAAATATGTAGCACCCCATGAAATAAAAAGCACAAAAAGTGCTATAGCTGTGATAATTGTTGATTTGATGTTTTTTCTGCGTAACAGCAAATCCTCCTTTGGGGTTTTAAGTGCTCTAACAAGTTTTGCCATTGTAAGGATAAAGAATCCTATTGAAAAATAAAGGAAAGCAATGTGGACTATAATTGTGAGTATATTAACAAAGCTGATTTGGCTTATTCCAAAAAGACTTGCAATAGCGCTTTCTTTGGTTGGGCTAGTTTGTGAGGCTAATACAACTGAAGTAATTGCTAATACAATAAGTATAATGCTCGTGATAATAACTATTTTTTTAATTTTCTGTTTGCGTAAATTTGGATCAACTTGCTGCTGATTTACATTGTTGGTTTTAATCTGGCCAATAGTTTTTTTTGTAGGATCAACAACAGGTTGAAATGAAGGTTTTGGCTCTTCATTTGGTTGGTTATAGTTGTTTATTTCTGGTTTGTTTTCTTGTTCCATAGTTTTTAATTTAGTGTATCTTTGAATTTAATTTCTTTCAGCACCGAAGCCTTATTACCATAAATATCTTTAATGGTAAGTTTTACTACGGTCTTCCCCCATGACTTTTGGAAATTAGTTTTCCAAGTTCCTGGAAGGATAGTTTTAAAGTCTTGTTCGTCATCATTGATGCCGTTTTGATTAGTATCAAAATAAATATTCTTATCGATAATAAATTCTGCAATTGAACCTTGAGAATCTTTAAAATCAAATGTTACTGCGCCCTCTGTTCCTGTGAGATATACAATTCCATCTGATGATGCCGGTGGGTTTGTTTTTAAAATTGCTAATAATTGATTTTTTGAACTTGATGTAGTTTGACCTGGTGCTGCACCCAAATCTTTAACCACACCACCTGTAGAAGTGTTTGTACCAGGGATAAACTTAACTTCTTGAGTAACACTATCCTCTACTCCATGTGTGTCTATTACTGTTAGTTTAACAAAATAATTTCCTGGCTCTTTATACGAATGGATAGGATCTTTTTCTGTTGAATCTGTGTCATTTTTTGGGTCACCATCTCCATCGGAATCCGCTTCAGCAAAAGCCGCATCTGTATCAAAGTCCCAAATGTTTTGTTGTATTTCAGAACCACCCACAGTATCTGCTGTTGAATTATTTTTGAAAACAACTTGATTGTTTATAATTGAAAATGTGAAAGCTGCATTTGGAGGTTCTGTTTTTGAATCGATATAAAGTGTTAGTGGAGTTGAAACAGCCTCACCCCCCTTATCATCAATCACTTTTAATCTTACCTGCACACCTTCTAAATTTTTAGCATTATATTTATATTCAATTGTTGATTTAGTGGTTGGAGAATTATTGAAGAAACCATCTCCTTCAAAATCCCAAATATATTTCACAATTTTACCATCTGGATCTTTTGAAGAACTTGAGAAAGTAACCTTATCACCTATGAAAGCTTTTGTTGTATCCACCTTGAAAGATGCTGTAGGCATAGCATTTTCCCCATTGATTACTTCAAGAGTTGGGAGTTGGCCTTTTTCTAAGAAATCCTTGCTTGATACTTTTTGATTATCAGAATCCTGTATTTCAAGTCCAAATCCATAGGTTTTCTTATCCCCTTTCTTTCCATTTGTACCAATAGTCATTTTAGCACTTGGAGATTGAGTTATTTGAATTCCGCGAGGATCATCTGGACTCTTAAGATCGTAATACCACCATCTGTACTGTACTACTTCTCCATCATCGTCTTCTACTCCAAAGGCTTTCAAATTTACTGTAACCGGAGTAACCAAACTACTACTTGAAGGGTCTGGTACGGCTTGTAGAGAAGAGAATCTTGGTGGCTTTGAAACAACCTTTATCTTAATAATGTCATCGTCGGATAAGCTAGGATTGTCTTGATCAAAGACCAATAATTTAGCTGTAAAATATCCTGGATTCTTTGGGCTTAATTCTTTGTATGTGTGAGTGGCAATTTTGTTTGAGCTTTTATCTGTGTCACCAAAATCCCAACTATATTTAAGGTCACGGCCAGTACCATCTGTATTTTTTGACGTGCTGCCGTCAAAAGTTAGCACATCACTTTTGTTAACTATGATTTCTTGAGTAAAATCTGTTACTTCGGCACCATTAACGAAAAGTGCTATTTGTGCGATTGGATTCTCATCCCCCCCAATAAATATTCTTCTTTTTATTGATGTTCCGTTGTCTTGCTCATCATATATTGTAAACACAACATTGTACTCTCCACCTTTTGTGTATGTATGAGTGATTAATTGAGAGCCAGAAATATTTCCTGTGTTTGTGTCGTTATCACCGAAGTCTATTTTATAACTAGCGTCTGACTTTTCTGAGTATTCGCTATACACTCTGAAATCAACATCAACTTTGCCATTTTTATCTAAATTGGCAGTAGCTTCTTGACCATCTTCCCAAGCAATATCGAGAGTGTTTTCTACTGTAATGGTTTTTGTTATTTCATCAAATTCTTCTGTAATACCCGCACCTTGAGTGTCTGGATCCGAAACCCTAAGAGTTACATCGTAATCTCCTGGTTCTTTGAATTTAATTAGAGGAGTTCTGTCTGTTAATGAACTATCATTGACTAATTCCCATTTATTACCACCTTCAGACTCAGGAGATATAGACCAAAGATAATTTAAACTTGTTTTTTCACCATCTGGATCGTAGCTTTTTTTAGCATCAAATTTAAAGGTACCTGGCTGATTTTTTAATGGCACTGTTTGCTCAAACAAAGCAATTGGTGGTTTTGAAGCAACAACAATTTCCTCCACAGATGTTGCGCTCTTGAGATCACCAACAATTGTGAGGGTTGCAATGTATTTACCAGGCTCAGAGAACTGGTGAGGGAAAGAACTTTTACTAGAATTTTCACCAAGATCTATTGATTTAGTTGAGCCATCTGGTTGAACTTTTGCAAGTGTCCAATTGTATGATTTTATTTTTCCAGCGGAAGCCGAAGAAGATGTTCCATCAATAATAACCGGAACTCCTATTGAGATTTGACCATTCGGTTTTAATCTAATACGTGCAGCAACATTACTCACGTCGAGCGTGAAGATTTTCCTATCGATCTCACCTAACTCATTCATAACCTCCAATGTAATCTTATACTGCCCCTCATTTTTGAAAGATACTTTCTGCTTTGTAAACTCACTACCACTACCAACTACCTCATCGCTATTACCAAAATCCCACTTATAACTTGTGGCATTTAATGTTGAAGAAGCATCAAATGTTACTCCTGATTTAGCTTCATCAAGGGTAATTGGAACAAAGTCCTTATCTAATTTTAATAAGCCATTATCATAGTATGAAATAACTGGAATTTTTTGAGTTCCTGTATTGATATCAAGATTAATTTTTGTAGTTGGAGGATTTACTTTTACAACCAAGCTGCTCAACCCTTCAACATATTTTGCAGGATCATTTGATTTAATTTTTACAGTCGCGATGTAAGTACCTGGATACTTGAATGTACATTGTCTAAATGCTGGACCATAATCTGCCTTATCACTATTTGAATTTAGAGGAGCATCAATTGGCGTGCTACAACTAACGGCATTTCCAATGTCTACAAACTTGCCGTCGAAAGTGGCATTACCACCAATTTTAGACCAGTCTATATTTTTATCTATAATACTTCCACCAGCCGGATCTTCCGTATCTAGCACATCAAAAGTAACAACTAATGGTGCATTTCCTGCTGTAACATTAGCTCTTAGTCTTGCTATAACCGGTTGCAATTTTCCAACGGCTTCTGAAAATTTTATTTGATTATCTAATGCCGCAAAGAGAGCATTTCCCACTATGCTCGCATTATCTGTATCAAGATCTATCTTCCAACCTTCTACAAGAGATATTAGAGAATCGCTTGATTTTAGAGAAGAAGTTTTATGACCAAATCCTCTCATAGCATCCTCATATATCTTACCTAGATCTCCTTTTTGAACCGCTTCAAGAGTACTTAATGATTGTTTTAATTGAATAAAGCCTTCGAGCTCATCATTAACTTTATCAATAAAATCTGCCTTCATAGGCTCGAATATCTTTGCAATGCTGCGAGTTTTAGAACCACTTAAATCAGAAATCTCTGACTGGATAGAAATCCATTTTTCGAACATTTGCTTTGGATAGCGATCACAAGAAGTTATTATGTCGACGTAAAAATTACAGTCAGCTATCTTACCACTTGTAACATCAAGCATGTCTTGGTTTGGAGAAGTTTTAGAACCCGGATCACTAAAATTAATATCTGTTTCATATTGAACGAGTACTCGTGGATAACCTTTTATTTCATCTATATCTCTTTCAAAGACCCTTATTAGCTCGTTGATAGCAGAGTATGTTTTTGAGAATTGTGGAACCTCTGATCGCAAGTTACTAAGTTGTGTTTTTGCTGAATTTAAATACGACAGCACGTCTGAGCGGTCTACATTTTTTACAGCCTTAATAGAACTAACCACCCCAAGATCTTTAGGATTTCCATACATTAATGACGCTTTTTGAGATTCACTAATAATGTTTTTTATTGCTTCCTCAGCATTTGCCAAATCTACAAACCCCTTATAAATATTTTCTGCAATATTTCTAACTTGAATTGAAGATGCATTAAAGCTTGGCCCTAATGAATCTCCTACTGTGTAGCGGCGATTTTGAGAATCGGTTCCCCCACCAGCTCCACCAATAATTGTATTAACAAAAGCATACGAACCAAGAATAATAAGTATACCTATAGTTGCGTATGTAATGGATTTTTTACCAGTTTGCGTTTTTTCGTCCTCCCCACCTGCTGTTACATATAAAAACCCTCCATATATAACAACTATCACGGCTATCATTCCTAAAAATCCAAGAGCAAAATTAACAATTTTTATAATAAAATCTTTAAGATCTGTTGAACTTGTTAACGCCGCATTATAACCCTCTGCACTCAATTCGAGCGTGTCTGAATTAGCAAAATCTTCAAAAGTTAATCCTTTGTTTTGAGAAGAAGTTTGAAATAGACCTCCGATTTTGTCGAAGACATCTGCACTAGCTACTTCCACCCCTATAACAAATGTAAAAAGGGAGGAAACTAGTAAAGCGGTGATAAGGAATGAGAGTATCTTTTTCACCTAGTGATTATATTTATTTAATGACAGAATAGCAAATTTACTTACTATCATTTATTACCTGTACCCCACCACTCAACTCCTCTTGAGGTGTTGGCTTAAATTGAATTAGCGTATTTACTACAGCAAATGCACCTAAAGATATCACTAAAGCTAATGTTGCTGATATAAAAATCTTTTTAACTTTTGCAGTCTGTTCTTCGTTGCCAGCAGCTGTAACATATAGGTATCCACCGTAAAATAAGGTTGCAAAAGATAACGTAGCAACAAAGCCTGCAATGTAATTTGTTAGAGTCACTATTACAAAGTTTGCCTTTTCAGTATCTGGGAGAACCGCTCCAGCCTCTGGAAATATAACCCCTCTAATTACAACCTCAGATAATGCCACAACCCCTAACCCAATAAGGGCATATAAAACTTGATCTTTTGCCTTTGTCAAACCTTCTTCATCACCACCACCGGCAATAAGAGCGAACCCTCTCACAACCAAAACAAGAACAGCTACAGCTCCCAAAAGAGCCTCAAGGAAGCCTATAATACCTCTAAATTGTTTTACACTTTCTTGGGCATAAATTTGCACCGTTGCAACATCTTGGAAGGCTTCACCTTGGTCGCCGAAAAACATTTTTCTCACTGCAACATCTGCAAACTGAACCAACAGAAGACCAACAACAGCAACAATAAGTGTAGTTTTAGATTTTTCCGCTTCCTCATCACTAGTTATTGTTGTGAGTTTAATTGCATTAATAACAATCATAAGTACTGCAACCGTGCTTATAACATACCTAAAAAGATCTATAATAAAGAATATCGGACTTGTTAATGTACCTACTCCAGACTGGGCATAATCTGGCAAGGCATCCGGATGTTGACCTGTCTCATAAAAACTTGGGAGGCCTGTGTCCTTACCTATATTGGTTAAGTCGTCAATTGGGGCAGCAAAGGCACTATTGATCGTGAGTGCCAAATTCACAAACAGAAACGCTACAGCTAATTGTTTGATTATTTTTTTCATTTTATTCTATTAGTGCGCCAAGATCTGTTAACTTGCTAGCTAAAACAGTACTAACAACCGCAAATGCTCCATAAATAATAACAATACCGATAACGGCTGAGAGCAACAATCTTTTAGCCTGCTCCATCCTCTCCTCTTCACCAGCAGCTGTTGCATACATAATACCGCCAATGATAAAAATAAGCACAGCCACAGGACCAACAAAACTAACAATTAAATTGGTAATACCAGCTATCTGATCCACACCAGCCTTCGCATCAATACTTGGGTGTACTCCAGTGATACCAGAGTAAACATTTTTATCAATTTTATAGAACACTTTCTCAACGAATATTTGACCAACATAAAGAAGAAAAAGACCTGAAGCACTATACATAAGCGATTTCTTGTACTTACCCCTCTCTTCTTCATTTGTACCAGATGTTACAAGACCAATTCCAGACCTTACCGCAAACAAAGTAGCATATGCACCAATTACATACTTAACAAAAGTTACAAAAACCTGCACTTGCCTATCAAAAAGACGATAACGATTTAAAATCTCTTGGGGACTAGAAATAATTGTCCCATCTTTCATGTCAAACACCCTAGCAAACTCTTGGGACATACTAATTATAACGAACCCAATTATAGTGTAAATTATCGCCCTTCTACTTTTTGAAATACTTTCTTCATCACCATTTGCCATTATTAACTGCATACCAGTAATGGTTATAAAGAGAATCCCAATCGCAACCATAAGGGCTTTCACATAGCCAAGAACTCCAAAAACAAGCTGTTCAGCAATCGTTAAACCCTCCGCATCTGGAGGAACAATAATATCACCTTTTTTAAACTCCTCCTTGGCACCATCCAAAATTGGCAAATTTGCCGCATTTACAATATCAAAATGGTTCACGAAGTGAATGATCACGAGAACCATTACTAACTGCAAACTAGTTTTAAGAAATTTCTTTATATTCATATTTATTTTTTCTCATTATTATAACAAAATTTTAGCTTTTTTTCAATACAGAAGTGTGATAATATGCATTCGAGCCCAAAAAAGGCTTTTTAGATATATATGAACAATATGAAAGAAAACACATTCACAAATTACGTTAAGACGAGCTTGGAAGAGCTCACTAAAGTTACTTGGCCAACAAAAAACCAAGCTGTTAAGCTTACGGTTATAACATTGGCTTTTTGCGCTTTCTTCGGTGTATTTCTTGGTCTTATAGACCTTGCTTACAACGAATTATTTAAACTTGTAATCAACTTATAATGGCAAGACAAGCTCATGATACCGGTAGACACTGGTATGTAATCCATACTTACTCAGGATACGAAGATGCTGTACGTGAAGCATTAATGCAACGTATTGAATCTTTGGGAATGCAAGATTTAATTTATGATGTAGCAGTACCAAAAGAAACTCAAATCATAATCAAGAAAGGTGAACCTGTAACTGAAGAAAAACGCATATTCCCTGGTTATGTACTGGTTGATATGATTGTTACAGATGACAGTTGGTATGTAGTGAGAAATACCCCAAACGTTACTGGTTTCGTAGGTTCTGGAACTATTCCAGTACCTGTTTCGCCAGAAGAATGGAAAGTTATTAAAAAACATATGGGTCAAGCTGAGCCTAAATTCAAAATTGAATTTGCTGAGGGAGATAATGTTACGGTTTTGGATGGTCCTTTTGCAAACTATGATGGTGTTATTAGTAATATTGATGAAGAAAAAGGAAGAGTTAAAGTTCTTATTACGATTTTCGGACGTGAAACGCCTGTGGAACTTGAATTCACTCAAGTTAAAAAGAAATAGTTGAGTTTTAATTAGGCTTGATTTAATATTAAGGGTGATAACCTCATTCTTAATATGCGCAAGTTTACGATATTTACTGTTATTTTAACGGTTGTGATAACCGTTGTGGTAGCTCAGCTATTAACTGAAAACTACCTTCCAAATTCAAAATCTAACAATTCTGATGAGGTTAAAGGTGGAGATTTTAATTTACCTACAACATTAGATTTAAGTAAAACGGTTCAAACAAATTTACTTGGAGCTGGGGAGCAGCAGGTACCAACCCCTGACGCAGCTGTTGGAGAATCTTTTAGTTCTGGTATTCAATATGAAAATGTGAGCTTGGGCACTCCGAACACAACCCCACCAACGATTGAAACAAATGGTATATCTGATTTTGAAGATGAAACCTTCACTAGCCTGAGTGCAAATGTTTATTTAAGAGATGAACAAGTACAGAGTGCTGGATTTATTGATGCAATAGTAGAAAAAGAGGATGATAATGGATTTTTATTTAAAACAGTATATGTAGATGACTTGTATGATGTTGAAATGGTAAAAAATTCCATAAAAGGACCTTCTAGTGTACTTGCCAAGGCTTATGTATTTAAAATTGGACCTATGAGTTCTGCTAACGATGTTTATGAAATACTAAAAGTGAGAGGTTCTGAGGGGCTTGAAGTTGAGATAAACGAAACTAATAGCTTTGGTGAAAAATCTTTCTATATTAATGACTCTAGGAGGCAAAATGTAGCATTTTTAACTGTAAAGATTAGCAATTTGATTTACGCCTTTTCATACCCTAAAGAATACCATGTTCAAATAGGCAATTTGGTTAAGCTTTTGGACATGGAATTTTAGTTACATTTTATTGACTTTTAGCCTTATTTACGTAGAATGCATGTGTTACGCACTCATGTTTTTAACATTTAACCAATAAAAACATGGCGAAAGAAATTAAAACAGTCATTAAACTGCAAGTTCCAGCCGGAAAAGCTAATCCAGCACCTCCAGTTGGTACTGCACTAGGTCCGCATGGATTGAACATTCAGGATTTCTGTACTCAGTTCAATAATGCAACAAAAGATCTAGGTGACACAATTATTCCATGTGAGATTACTGTTTATGATGACAGAACATTTACGTTCATCATGAAGAGTCCTCCTGCAGCGGTTTTAATCAAGAAAGCTATTAATTTAGCCAAAGGTTCTGGTACTCCACATAAAGATAAAGTTGGAACAATCACGAGAGCTCAACTTGAAGAAATTGCTAAAGTAAAAATGGAAGACTTGAGCGCCAATGATATAGATGCAGCGGTAAAAGTTATTGCCGGTACAGCTAGAAGCATGGGTGTAAAAGTAGAAGGATAAAAAATAATTATTTGTGGGAGCCCGCCTTCAGGCGGGCGCATGAACCACTTAACCCCTTACATTATGTCAGGAAAAAAATATACTGAAGCTAAGGCTTTGATCACTAAAGAAGCTTACATAATCGATGAAGCGATTGAGCTCCTAAAAAAAACATCTACAACTAAATTTGATTCTAGTTGTGAAGTACATTTCAGATTAGGTGTTGATCCAAAACAAGCGGATCAAAATATCCGTACTACTGCTGCTCTTCCACACGGAACTGGTAAGGACGTTACTGTTGTTGCCTTCGTTGGTGAAGAAAATGTTAAAGAAGCTTTGGAGGCTGGTGCTGCTGTTGCAGGAACGGCTGAATTAGTGAAAAAAATTGAAGGTGGTTGGTTAGATTTTGATGTTGCTATTGCCTCACCTGATCAAATGAAGGATTTAGCAAAAGTTGCTAAAACTCTTGGTCAAAAAAGACTGATGCCGAGTCCTAAGGCTGGTACAGTTACTCCTGAGTTTGTAAAAGTAATTGGAGAACTTAAAAAAGGTAAGATTGAGCTACGTGTTGATAAATTCGGAAATCTACACAACTTGTTTGGAAAAGTTTCTTTTGATGAATCTAAACTAAAAGAAAATCTTAAATCTATCATTAAGACAGTACTAGAAGTTAAACCTTCAAGTTCTAAAGGTACTTATGTTAGAAGTTTAACACTTACAACAACTATGGGTCCTGGGATCCCGTTGGATGCAAACGCAGCTATCGCAGAATGTAAATAATTTTAGATTCTTAGTTCTCCATAGCGAGAGCAGCTTCTAAAGACTTGAGTCCGACTTCCAATTGTGGAGCGTCGGGCTCTTTTGTTGTTAGTCGTTGGAAGGCTAAACCTGGCGCAATTAAGAATTTAACAAACTTCTTTTCTGTGTGCTTTGCGCTAAGCTTTAGAAGCTCATAAGAGATGCCTGCAACTAATGGTAATACTGTGATTCTTAGGGCAAGGTTGTGAATAAAATCCGGTTGTTTTGGCACTAAAGTGTAAACAAAAACGCTAATAATAAAAACTATGATAATAAAACTTGTTCCGCAGCGAGGATGAAAGCGACTTTGTATTTTGGCATTCTCTACTGTTAAATCTAATTTATTTTCATATGTAAAAATAGCTTTATGCTCTGAGCCGTGGTATTCAAAAATACGTCTAAAACTAGGTATTAGGGAAAGTAAGAAGATGTATGTCAAAAAAATACTGGCTTTGATTGCACCATCTACTAAATTGAATAGTGCAAAGTTGTTGTGAATTATTTCAAATTTTGAATCGAGGTATGTTGTAAGGAATAATGGTAAGGCTTTGAACAAAGATAGACTCACCGCTAGTGCAATTATTAGTGAAAAAACAAACATAATTCCCTCAAAAAACTTTCTTATTCCGGACTTATTAATTTCTTCTTCTGATGGTGGCGCTTCATCTAATGACTCATTTGCTGAAAAATTAATAGCCTTAGTTCCTATAACCATCATCTCAAAAAGATTAATTACTCCCCTAACTATAGGAATGTTTAAAAATTTGAGGCGTTGAATTACTGTTTTATATTTCTCTCTTTTAATTTTTATATGCCCGTTTGGTTTTCTAACAGCAATCGTAATTGCGCTTGGTGAACGCATCATTACACCTTCTATTACGGCTTGCCCTCCTACGGCAAAATCAATTTTTTCATCTTGTGAAGCGAGGCTTAACATCCAATTTAGAACTATGAAGTTTATTTTTTTAATAAGCATTTTTTGTTGTTAGAAGGCGTTTAATAATCTATCTTATAATGCGATGAAAGTAAAAATAAAACGTATAGATAAGGACTTACCGTTGCCTGTTTATGAAAGCTCTGGAGCGGTAGGATTTGATATATTGGCTAGAGAAAGTAGTGTAATACCCCCAAAAGAAATTGGTATGGTGCCGTCTAACCTAGTGGTTGAAGTGCCTGAAAAATATATGCTTGTAGTAGCTTCTAGAAGTAGTACACCAAAAAAGAAGGGGCTTACTCCCCCACATGGTTTTGGAATTATTGATCACGACTATTGTGGCCCGGAAGATGAAATTAAAGTTATGGTTTACAATTTTACGGACAATGAAGTAATAATTGAAAGAGGAGAAAAAATTGCACAGGGAGTGTTTGTGAGAATAGATAAGTTTGAGTGGAGTGAAGTTGAAGAAGTTGAGGGAAAAAATAGAGGCGGGTTTGGATCAACCGGTGGATATAACTAATAAAAATGGGAAAATTAATTACAATTTACGGAATAAATAATATTGGGAAATCTACTCATGCAAAGCTTATTGTAGAGAGACTTAAGCAAAATGGTTATAAGGCTTTTTATGTTAAGTATCCTGTTTATAATATGGAACCTACTGGTGTTTTTTTGAATGAAGTTTTGAGAGGTGAAGGCGGACAAAAAATCTCTGAGGATGAGCTTCAAATGTGGTTTGTAATGAATAGATACCAATGGCAGCCGGAATTAAAGAGATTATTGAGTGAGGGGTATATTGTTGTTGCTGAGGATTATATTGGGACTGGGATTGCTTGGGGTATGTCAAAAGGTCTTGAAAGAGAGTGGCTTGAGGAAATGAACAAGTATTTGGTGAAAGAAGATTTTGCAATTATGATGCAAGGAAGAAGAACTTTAAGTGCGCGAGAAAATGTACATGTACATGAGAGGAACGATGAATTGGTTGAAAAATGTATTAAAACTCACAATGAACTTGCGGATAGTTATGGCTGGAGAAGAGTAGATTTGCAAAGGGAAAAAACTGATACGGCAAAATTAATGTGGGCTGAGGTAGAAAAGTTTTTAAATCGTTGACGGTTTGTGCGTAACTGTGTAGTATTTAAGTGCCCTTCGATATCGAAGGGATATTTATTTTTTCTCTATTGCCCATGGAAATTCTCGATGGTCGTAAGGTCTCAAAGGAAATTTTGCTAGAACTTGCGGGTGAAGTGGATTTGCTTGTTCAAAATGGAATAGAACCTAAATTGGCAGTAATATTGGTTGGAAATAATCCAGCTTCTTTGTCTTACATTAGGCAAAAACAGAAATCTTGTAATGCAATTGGGGTACAGTGGGAGCAGTTTGATTATGGTGAAGATGTTACTACAGAAGAACTAATTAAGAGAGTAGAACAATTAAATGATGATGATTCAGTACATGGAATTTTGGTTCAGTTGCCTCTTCCTGCTCATGTTTATACACCTGATGTGATTAGAGCAATTGATCCTAAAAAAGATGTGGACGGTTTTACCGCCTATAATCTTGGGAAAATGTTTTTAAGTAAAGATTTTGAAGACTTGGCTTCTTGTACACCGCTTGGGGTAATTAGACTTCTTGAAAGATATAATATTGATGTGAAAGGAAAAGAGGTTGTGGTGGTTGGTCATAGTAATATTGTTGGTAAGCCGCTTGCTGCCATGCTTTTGAATCGTGATGCTACGGTTACGGTTTGTCATGTTCATACTAAAGATTTGGCTAGTCATACAAAGAGAGCTGATATTTTGTGTGTGGCGGTTGGAAAAGTGAATTTAATTACCGAAGATATGGTGAAAGATGGTGTGGTTGTGGTGGATATTGGAATAAACAGACTTGAGAATGGTAATTTGGTTGGAGATACAGACTTTGAAGGTGTTTCAAAAAAGGCTTCGTATATAACTCCTGTTCCTGGAGGTGCTGGTCCTATGACAGTAACTTGTTTAATGGAGAATACTGTACGAGCGGCTAAACGTTTAAATAACATTACTTAATCCTTAAAAATATGTGCGGTCTTGTTGGTATTTTCGGACATAATTATGTAGCTCAGGACGTCTATGATGGACTAGTTACTTTGCAGCACAGAGGTCAGGATGCTGCTGGTATTGCGACTTATGATAATAAATTTCATGTAAGAAAGGATTTTGGATTGGTAAAAGATGTTTTTCATACTAGACACATGAGAATGCTTACTGGATATGTGGGTATTGGTCATACTAGATATGCAACTATTGGAACTGGCGATGTTTCCGAAGTACAACCATTTTTAGGGCCTGCGCCATTTGGTGTAATTTTGGCTCATAATGGGAATTTGTTTAATTCGCATGAACTGAAAAAAGAAATTTTTGAGAAAGATCACCGGTTAGTTAATTCTGAAAGTGATGGTGAAGTGCTACTCAATATGTTTACGAAAGCTCTAACAAAGCAAAATGCTGATAAACTAAAGGCTGAGCACATTTGGAAAGCTGTTAGTAGTGTTTATGATAGATCTAAGGGTGCATATAGCGTTGTTGCATACATTGCTCAGCAAGGTATGGTTGGTTTTAGGGATCCACATGGTATTCGTCCATTACTTTTTGGTAAGCGCACAAATGGCACAAAAACGGATTATATTTTCGCATCAGAATCTGTGACTTTAGACATTTTGGGATTTGAGTTTGTAGATGATGTACAAGCTGGTGAAGCGATTTTTATTGATGAAAAAACTCGAGAAGTGCATAGAAAGAAAATTGTGAAAAAGACTCATACACCTTGTTTGTTTGAATATGTCTACTTTGCTAGACCTGATTCTATTTTAAATGGCATATCAGTATACAAATCAAGAATGCGCATGGGGAAGAAACTGGCACAAAAAATTAAGAGAGAAATGCCAGACTTAGATATAGATGTGGTGATGCCTGTGCCAGATAGTGCCAGAACTGCAGCATTTGCTGTAGCGGATGAACTTGGTATTACATATAGAGAGGGACTTGTAAAAAATAGATATATTGGAAGAACATTTATTATGCCTGGTCAAAATGTTCGCAAAAAATCTATTAGGTATAAATTAAATCCTATGCCTCTTGAAATTAAGGACAAAAAGATTTTGCTTATAGATGACAGTATTGTGCGTGGTAATACATCAAGAAAGATTGTAGAGATGGTTAGAGATGCTGGAGCTAAAAAGATTTATTTTGCCTCTTATGCTCCACCAATTATTAGTCCAAATTTGTATGGTATTGATATTCCTACTATGGAAGAGTTAATTGCTGTTGGTAATACCGAAGATCAGATTTGTAAATTGATTAAGGCTGATCATTTGTTTTACGGTGATATAAAAGATACCTTCGAAGCCTGTGTGGAGGGAAATCCTAAGGTTAAAGATATGGATATGTCTTGTTTTGATGGCGTTTATAAAACTGGAGATATAGATAAAAAGGTGTTAGCAGCTCACTCAGCTTCTCGTACTTCGGAGAAAGGTTGTGAAGAGGCTGAATGTGATATGGGAGAGGATGATAACTTAACAATGGTTGGATGAAGAAAGTACTTTTAGTTGGTAATGGGGCAAGAGAACATGCAATTACTGAGGCTTTAATGAGAAGCAAGCATGAAGTGGAATTGTTTGTGGTTGGAAGTGCTAAAAATCCCGCAATATCAAAAATGGCAAGTGGGTATTTGATAGGAAATGTGTGTGATAAGCTAGCTATTAGAAATTTTGCATTAGAAATTGAGCCTGATTTTGCAATTGTTGGCCCTGAGGCTCCAATTGAAGCTGGAGTGGTGGATATGCTTTTGGGAATAGATGTGCACTGCGCTTCCCCACTGCAGACTGTTGGAAGACTTGAGTCTTCTAAAGGTTTTACTAGAAATTTGTTAGCTAAATTTGGTATTAAAGGAAATCCTGATTTTAGGGTTTTTCATAATTCTGAAGGTTTGAGAGAGTTTTTTGAGCATTTGGGGGAAGATTATGTTGTGAAGGCTGATGGTTTAAAAGGTGGTAAAGGAGTTATGGTGAGTGGTGATCACTTGAATGGTATTGAGGAAGGTATGGCTTATGCTTTGGAGTGTTTGGAAGATTGTGGAAGAGTTGTTGTTGAAGAGAAATTGGTTGGTCAGGAATTTAGTTTGATGAGTTTTTGTGATGGAAAGCATACGGTTGAAATGCCAGCTGTGCAGGATCATAAGCGTGCATATGACGGCGATAAAGGTCCAAATACTGGTGGTATGGGAACATATTCTGATGCAGGTCATAGTTTGCCGTTTTTGAAAGATAGCGATATTGAGGAGGCCAGTAGAATTACTGCTGAGGTTGCGAAGGCTTTGTTTGAAGAGACTGGGACTTACTTTAAAGGAGTTATGTATGGAGGTTTTATTGCAACTTCGAAGGGAGTGCGTTTGATTGAGTACAATGCGAGGTTTGGTGATCCTGAAGCAATGAATGTATTGCCACTTTTGAAAACCGATTTTGTAGATTTATGTGAGGCTATTATTTCTGGCGAGCTTGATAAATTAAGTGTTGAATTTGAGAAAAAGTCTACTGTTTGTAAGTATGTTGTGCCTGAAGGGTATCCAGACTCCCCTATTAAAGGTGAAAAAATTGAGCTTGGAGATGTACCTGAGGGGGTAAGAGTTTATTTTGCTTCTGTTGATGAGCGAGAAGATGGTCTTTATCTTGGTGGTTCGAGGGCTGTGGCTTTTGTGGGCATTGCCGACAGTTTAGTAGAAGCCGAAAGGTTGGCGTCGGCTGGAGTTGAATGTGTAAGTGGTCCTGTTTTTTATAGAACAGATATTGGAAAATTAGAGCTTATTGAGAAGCGTATCAAAATGATGAAAGGTCTTAGAGGCTAACTGAAGTGTTTTTTATTTTTGTTGAAATATTTCTCGAAGGCTTTTTTATCTTTGTTTTCAACAATTTTTAGTAGTTCGTTTACGGATTTTTGGTGTGCTTTTAGTGCACTCAAGGCATTGGGATTTTCTATAATCATGTTGGCGTAAAGATTTGGATCTTTGGTAATTAGGGTAAGTGCTGAGTTGATTTTTTGTTGTGATGAATTGCTAGCACACTCCATAACCTGCTTTAATGGCATTTTCTGCTGACGAAGGGAATCTGCAAAAACTATTTCTGAGAAGTGAACTAGGTTTTGAGCGATACTCATAAATTTATCGTGCTGCTTTGGTGTCATTTTGATTATTTTTACTCCGTTTTTTTCAAATAGCTTTTCTATCCATTTACTGTGGGTGCTAGATTTCTTTGTTGGGCAAAGGATAATTGTTTGGCCAGATATTGGGTTTGAATTACCAAACATAGGGTGCATTCCTAACACTTCGCATTTTGCCTTAAGCATGGCTTTAATTGGGGCAGACTTGATTGAAGTTAAATCCATTAGAGCCGAAGTAGGACGAATATGGGGTTTGATTTCTGTGATTATTTGCTCGGTTTTATCTATTGGGACACTGAGAATTATAATATCTGATCTTTGGGCTAATTCTGTGTTTGTGAGTTTTGTATCCCTATCGGAAATAAGAATTTTAATTCCGTTCTTTTTGAAAAAATGGGCAAATAGTTTACCCATCTTTCCGTTCCCACCTATAATTCCAATTACTGGTGTGGACATTATTTAAGTTTTTTCACTGCTTTTTTTACAGTTTTCTTAACTGATTTTTTAGCATTTTTAACTGCTTTTTTAACTTTTGCTTTAGTTTTTGGAGTAACATTTTTCTTATAAGCTGCTTTAAGTTCTGCTTTGGCTTTTATTGCTGATTTTTTTAGCTTTTTCTTTCCTTCTTGAAATTCTTCTGATGCTGTAACTTCGTCGTAACACTCTTTTGCAGTATCACCAATTTCTTTACCCATTGTTGATAAAGTTTCTTTTAAAGTATCAAGGCCTGTGCCGCCACTATCAACTTCTGATTTTAGTTTTTTACGAAGATCTTTTCCGCTCTTTGGCGAAAACAAAATTCCTACTGCTGTTCCAGCAAGAATACCTGTAAGGAGGGATTTTAATCCTTTGAACATATATGAATGAGGTTATTGAATCTGATTATAATAGTATAGATATAAGGCTTTTGTGGCAAGAAAAAAGCCCTGCAATAGGGCTTTCTTCCTTCTCCAAGTATTCCATTTAGGATGGTTACCTTTCTAAACCGGCCTTATAATATCTGTAAAGCATGTCGGCCATTTCAGCACGAGTAATGCTTTGACCGGGATAGAAATAGTTTTGATTGTCTGTTAACTCGTATGTTTTTGCAAGCCAAGCATAATTTAGATACCATTTAGAATCTGAGTTGCCTGGTACATCGTAGTAAGGGTAAGAGTTGGCGTTTGAAGGAACAATTAGTCCTTTAGTTTTTCCAGTGTTTAAGATCATAACTAGGGCTTCGATGCGGTTTACTGAATTTGCTGGACGGAATGTTCCGTCTGAATAACCATTTACGATTCCTAGGTTTACTGCTGTTTTTAGATATGGCGCGTACCATTGGTAACCATCTGTGTCTTTGAAGTAGTTGCTACCGTATGTGTCTGATGATTTGATGTTGAAAGTTTCAAGGATTACTTTTAGGGCTTCAACTCTTTGGATTGACTGATTTGGCTTGAATGAACCATCTGAGTACCCTGAGAAAATATTGGCAGATTTTGCCCATTTGATTGCGTCACAGTATTTATTTGATTTATCTACATCTGTGAATGTGCTGCATGAACCATAAATGTTTTGAGCTTTTGTAGAGTCTGCAATGTAGAATTTACCTTCTTCAACATCTTTACCTTTGCTGTTTTCGGCAGTTATTTTGTAGCCGTAAACTCCGTCTGTAGAATATTCACCGTATCTGTTTACTCCGTTCCAAGAGAAGCTGTGAGTTCCCTCTTGTACTGAATAGTCTTCAAGAACTGTGGCTTCAGTGTAACTTCCGTCTTTAATTTCTAGGGTTACTTTTGAATCACGATCTACTGTGAATGTAAAATCTAGACTTCCGTTTTTTGGATAGAAAGGAATTTTACTTACAGAGTCTTTAAAGACATTTGGTCTTTTGTTGGCTGCGTCATCTTGTTTTACATAGATTTTTCCAGATTCTGTAGATTCGCCTTTTGAGTTTGAGGCATGAACTTTGTAAGTATAGTAAGATTCGCTCATATCTGTGCCATAACCATCCCAAGCAACTGAGTATGTGCCTTCATTTAAATCATTTTCGTTGAAGATTTCATCAAACTTTGTACCGTTTTTCTTGTAGATTGTTACAGTTACATCTGCATCTGCTGTTAGATTGAATGTGATGTAAGTTTTTTCTTTTCTACCCGGATCAAAAGTTTCTTTGCTGGCAAATACATATTTTAAGCGAGGATCTTCTGTAGAAGTATCTGCTGAAAGATCGTCTTTTACATAGATTTTGCCTGATTTGTAAGCATTACCGTTTGAGTTTGAGGCAGAAATTTCATAAGTGTATTCCCCTTCTTCTACAATGTTCCCATATTGATTTTTACCATCCCAGTAAACTGTGTGGTCACCAGATTGATATGTGTATGCACTTTTTAGAGTAACTTGTCTTTTATTGTTTTGATTGTAAATTTCAACAGTAACGTCTGACTTTTGGCTTGTATTAAAGTTAATTTTAGCTTTTTCTTCGTCCCATGGTGAAAAAGTTGCGTTATCAACATAGGCATCCCAAATTTTTAGCGTATTTGCAGTTTCTGATGCCATTAGCCATTCTGATACATAAGGAGTACCTGTGTACCAAAATGTTGTAGCTTCTGCTGAAATACCATAAAAATAGTTAGATTGTGCTGTTCCTAGCCATTTTTCCTTATAACAACCTTTAGGATAAACCTTGTTATTTGCAAGCATTTCAAGAGTATCTGATTTTGTAGCCGTAGTTGCCTTGTAAACACCAAGAGTTACTTTGGCATCACCATTTAGACAAAAATTAATCCATCCGTCTTTATAACTGTTTTCAGTAATTTCCAGAGGTTTACTTTGTAGACCTTCAACGATTGTAAATGCGTTTGCCGTAAGAACATTAGGTAGCAAGGCGCTTACTATTGTAGCTACAGAAAGCCATTTTTTTAGCAATTTATGCATGAGTATTTGTTGTTATAAATGCTTAGAGCTACAAACCATAACACTCTTTTCACATTATGTCAATACCTACTTTTTGGAGAAGCTTTCTGAGGCGGTAAATCGGTAGGCCAACAACATTAAAGTAATCTCCCTCAATTTTTTTGATAAATAGTGAGCCAAGCCCCTGTATTGCGTAGCCTGCTGCCTTATCCCAACCTTCGCCAGAGTTTATGTATGCTTCTATAGTTGCTTCATCCAGACGATCTATTGTTACCAGTGTTGTTTCCACTGCTGACAAGTTGATATTTTTTGAGGTATCAAACACGCAAATTGCTGTAATAACTTTGTGAGTTGTGTTGCTTAGGAGTCTTAAAATGCGTTTTGCGTCTTCTATATCTTTTGGTTTTCCTAGATAATGCTGCCCCACTGCAACCACCGTATCGGCACTGATTATGAGCGCGTCACGGTAGTGACGCGCGACTTCCTGGGCCTTGCCTATTGCGTTATGCAAAGCCAATTCCTCTGGTGTGAGGTGGGTGTCTATTTCTTCAAAATCACTTGGATGAGTAGTAAAGGCAAGGCCCATCTGAGTGAGCAGTTCTTGCCGCCTTGGGCTCTGAGATGCGAGAACTATTTGTTTATCTGTTGACTTAGCCATATTTATACCTTAGAATCTGCATCGCTTATATCATAAAACTGTAATGAAATGCCAGTAATCAAGTCTGCAAAAAAGCAAATGAAACAAAATGCCGTTAGAAGGGCAAGAAATTTTCCTGTAAGAAATGAATTAAAATCTGTTCTTAAAAACGAACTACAACTAATTAAAGATGGTTCACTTGAGGAGGCTAAAAAATTCCTTCCAAAAGTATTCTCTATCATCGACATGGCTGCAAAAAAGAAAATCATTGAAAAAAACAACGCTTCAAGAAAGAAATCTAGAATTTCTAAGGCTATAAACGCTTTGGAAATGGCTGGAAAGAAAACAGAAAAGAAAGCTGAAGCAGCTGAGTAATTAAAAGAACTTTTAAGAAAAGCCCTCCCCCGCCCAAGGCGGGTTGAGGGCTTTTTTGTTACCTTAAGAACTTATACTTCCATTGTGGCTAATTTTATATTAGAATCCTTGCAGTTCTTTGAAAAATGGGCCTGTAGCTCAGTGGTTAGAGCAGTCGGCTCATAACCGATTGGTCGAAGGTTCAAGTCCTTCCAGGCCCACCAGAAGATAGAAAAGTGGAATTTAAGAGCTCATCAAAGGGCTCTTTTGCTTTTATAGATGCCACTTTTCCAGCTTCAACATAGATGTTCAAGAATATCAATTTTGCGATTTTGTCCTTTTTGGAGGCATCACCGAATTCAAAGCTTTCTCTAGCCTTTTTTAGAGTGTTCAAGGTTCTCTCCAAATCCACTTTTGTGTCTTCAAGGTTATTTTGCTGCTTTTTAAGTTGAGTTTTTAAAGTTTTAATACGATTTAATAGAAGTTCCTTTTTGTTTTTATAGTGCTGTTTTTCTTGTTTATCATACTCTGAGCCATAACTAAGAAAGCTATCTGTTAGCTCGAAAAGCTCCCTGTTTTTAAATTTAAGCTGCTCTGATAATGATTTATACTGAAACTTTGCTTGTACCCATGATTCCTCTAATGCCTTCTTAAGGCCAATCTCAATTTTCTCTTTATTAGCTCCATTTAAAGAAAAACCCTCATCTAGAATTGATGTAATGGCATTGATAATTTCCTTTGCTCTTATGCTTTTACCTTTTTCCTCACAATCTTCATTGTCACACCGATAATATAAAAAGGTGTTATTCTTACCTTTTGAAGCACCTGCAACCCTTGGATGATCACATTTATTGCAAATCACTAAGCCTCTAAATGGGAAGTCGTGCTTCACCGCCTCTTTAAGATAGTTTTTACGCCTTTTTTGTATTGATATGAATTCCTCTTCGGTAACAATAGATTTGAAGTCATAGATGGTAAATAAATCGATTTCTAGATCTTTCTGTTTTAATAAACCATAGTAAAAGCTGTCGCCAAACATTTTGCTAATTTTTGATTCGCTCATATATTGCTCCTTGTTAGTTCGTGGAGTTTTTTTCTTTAGGACTCTTTTATATCCTGAATTATTCAGCATTTCGACTATTTTACTGTCGGTTTCTTTATCAAGCTTCATTTTCCAAGCTCTCTGAATGAGTTTAAAGTTTTTATTATCTGGGAAGTAAAGACCAGTATCATCGTCCCTTCTATATCCTGGCTTATACTGACCTGAAGATTTACCTTCTGCTAAGCTTTCTACCATTCCCCTTTTTACGTCCTGAGATAGTTTGTCGCTATAATGCTTCGAAAGAGCAAATGTTATTCCCAATAGCATTTTTCCACTAGCATCATTGATAAATGTATAAGAACAAAATTGCATGTCTAGCAATTTTCCATCATCTACCATATGGATAACACGCCCCCCATCAATCATATTTCTTGAAAGCCTATCGGGATGCCAAGAGATAATTCCATTTATCTCACATTTATCAATCATCTTCATCATTCTTTCAAATTCAGGCCTTGCGCCTGGCTTTTGAGCTGAAAGTTTTTCTACTATGGGAGCACCAATCACCTTTAGTTTTAGCCTTTGAGCAAGCTTTTTACATTCAGAAATTTGATCGCCTAATGATCTCTGTTGCTTTTCATCAGCATCAGTTGAGCGTCGAGCATAGATTACATATTTGGTGGCGAGTGGTTTGGTCATTTTTTTTGACTACTTAATATGATAACGGTAATGTTTCTTGTGTTTATTAGTTTTTCATCATTTTTTTTTAAAATCAAACTTTAATGCACTTAAAGATAAAGTTACATCGTCCTATCTCTGGATTTGCCGTTAGTAATGCTAAGGCTGGTGAGAAAGTTAGTGTACAAACAAAATTAGCTATTACATCACAGAATCCAAAATTTGAACACTATGCTAGACAAATTTATGATTTGATCATTTCAAAAACTGAAATAAATTCTTCTAATATTTCAAAGTATCTAGTGCTTATTCATAATGACTCTAATGCAGAAATATATATCAATGATTTTGAGGTAACTGTAAAATTAACAGTTAAAAATGATAAAGAAAAAGGTGATGCGCTTGATACGGATGATATATTGAAAATAAATGAGGTATCCTTTCCTGGTATTGATATTTTAGATACTGATACCATCATTTATTTTGAAAGAATCAATCTTCAATTTCTTTTATTTTTTGACGCAAGTGCTCAACAACAAGGTCATCATGATAATTCTTATAAAGAAACCATTGCATCGCTTGTAGAACAGCTACATATGAGAACCTTGGCTTCTGCAGTACAAGAAAAGTTAAATAAAAGTAGTAAAGGGAATACACTTATTATAACAGAAGGAAAAACTGACATTGACCATTTAAAAGCTGCTCAAGATAATTTAGGCATACATGATCTAAATCTAGAATTTATTGAAGCTAATTACGATGATGGTGATGAGTCTATATTTCAATTATGTAGGGCACTTGCTGCTGTGGAGCAAGCGCAAACGTTTATTTTTATATTTGACAGTGACAATCCCAGTATATTAAAAAAACTAGAAATACGAACTGAGGTTGGAAAACAATATCAAATTTGGGGAAACAATGTATACTCCTTGGTTATACCTTTACCAGATCATCGCACAGATTATGATAAAATTTCTATCGAACACTATTATACAGATGAAGATCTAATGACTACAGATGAAAATGGGAAAAGACTACATTTTCATAATGAGTTAAGAAAAGAAATTTTGCCAGATAATACAACAAAATATCGTACAATAAAGCCTTTTGTTAGTCTCGATAAAAATAAGAAAGTTTATTCTGAAAGTGCAGAATTAGTTATTGATGATGAAGGTAATTCAGTGTGCATATCAAAGGCAAGGTTTGCTGAAAATGTTAAAAATAAAATACATCCATTTGATAATTTGGATTTTAAACAGTTTCAAAAAATATTTGATGTTATACGTGAAATTCTTTAAATTTCAAACTCTATAAGTTTTCGCAAGCCAATCCATCACCATCCCTATCTAAATCATGGATGTCTGTTCCGACTTCGGCTTTGCAATATTCAAAAACAGATTGAGCTTCATTGTGAGTGCTAAAATCATCGCAGTTGTAAACATTGCTACTACAAACCAAAGGTGTTGAAATGATTTCGACAGTTACTTGCCTTGATTCTCTTTTTGCTGTTTTCTTAGCCTCTGTTTTTGCCTTAGGAGCTGTCTTAGCCTTTTCGCCATGTATGTGATACTCACCTAGTTCTAGACCCCATTTTGCACAATTGGTTTTGCAGGTGTGGCCACCGTTGGAATCTGTTTTGCCAGGATGAGCAAATGCCGTTCCTGGAAAAATCATCATAGAGAGCATTGCAATAGAGAGAAGCCTTTTCATTAGTTTATTGTTAATCCAATTACAAATCCAAAAGACAGAACCACTGATGCAACAATTATTGCTACTCCGATGTTACCTTTTTTAATTTCTTCCCACTCATTTATTGGTGTAAGCCAATTATACAGTTTCAAACCAATTCCTAAGGCAACTGCCATAGAGATAGCACCAGTAAATGCCCAACCAAAAGTAATTAAATATTCGTTTAAGATTTGCATATATTGTTTTTAAGTTATGTTTAATTATTGATGTTTTGGCGGGCATTGTCAACTTATGCCCTATTCACATTTATCTACACGCCCCTTACTACCATTACATGTAAGGATTGTTGAACCGTTTAGAGTAGCAAAAATGGTAACGTGGCTCGTTCCAGTGTTTTTAATCTTGAAGTTTGAAAAAATTGCAGTGTTGCTACGAATCACTAATTCCAGATCAGGAATTAGCGTATTAAAATTAAAATACACTACTGAATCACACCTATCATCAAAGCATGTAATGCTATCTAAAGACCCATCAGTAAATGCAGCGGCAACCGTATCAAACCTCTCTCTAGCAAGTGCTGAAAAGTCTTTCTTTACCTCTACTACTTCTTTAGGTTCTGGCTGTTTCTCAAGAGCCTCTTGCTGCTTTTTTAGCTCTATATTTTTCTTTGCTTCGTTCATTTGATCCTCACTCAGAAGCATAGAAGGTAAATTGATGATAAAAAATAACACTACAAATGTAGTAATAATTGGGTGCTTCTTTATGAATGCCTTTATTTTTGCCGTTTTTGTCATATTTTGCGGGGTTATTTATTACAAAAATGGGACAACCTAATACTTGGTCGCCCTTACATCATGGCTCACGTAGAGACAATTCAGAAGGCAAGCATAAGTTGCCCCATAAATGCCTGAATTGCAAAATGACGTGAGTGTTCTAAATGTAAGAGCGACATGGCGATATTACACCAAAGATGTTTATTTTCAAATTAAAACTACCTAAAGATTATTTATGCTTGCCTTCAAAATCGTAGGTAATAACATTACCATTTCCATCGGTCATATGAGTTGCGTTTGAAGGGTGGTTATTGTCTGAGTTTTCAACTTCTTGCTCAAGGCTAGCTAAATCAGAATATCCATCCTTTTTTCTCCCGTATTTTTTACTGATTTTTTCGAAAGCTTGGTCTACTGATTTTGTAAGTTTATCTATATTCATTTTTACTTATTAGGGTGTGTACTTTTTTGTTCTTTTTTGTGCCTAAGGACTGTGCGGTTTTGTGCGGTTTTGTGCGGTTTTGGACCTAAACGTGTTCGGTTTTGATAGAAACTTTTAAATCTTTTGTGCAACTATTCCTGCCCTTTTCCATATGTCATCTATCATAAAATCAACAAACACTTGATCAAATTGAGGTGTGAAAATTTTAGATAGCTCATGCCCCATATATGTTAATATTACTTGGCCTGTATTTAACATATTTTCGTCCTTTGGAAAAACTAAGCTATACATACTGTTTTGGTACCAAATTTTACAATTCTTATTTACATTTTTAATAGTATAGTGAGCTAAAGGATTTTCCTGAAAATGAATCAACCCTATTTTATCTAAGTGCTGTAATTCACTAAACGTAAGGTTCCTCTTTGAGTAAATCTCATTTAGATGATTATGAATAAAAGGCCTATACTCTTTTGTATCCTTATCTATCATCCAATTATATGTGCATAAATCTCTAAACAGCTCTGCTTCATGTTTCTCTAATGCTCCAAGAAAATCAATAGTCCTTTTAGAGAAACTACCTGGTTGATTAGATTCACCTGCTAGAATTTTTGACCAAAGCATCTGCATATCTGTATCTGAAACGTGTTTTGCTCTGTTAAAAAAGCTAGCTATCCAATCATCTTCAATCTGTTCTGGCCGTCCATTTGGTTTTAGTTCTGGTATTGAGTTGGTTACTATATTATCTATGTTGCTTTGTTGAGTGACGGATTCCTTCAAAACCCTACTTAGAGATCTTTGCTCGATCCCAGATAATTCAGCATTAAGTATTATTTGTGAATATTCTGCCTCTGCATGAGCCTTTCTTTTTAGCAAGGACGGCTGAACATAATCATTTACCAACCTTAAAAGCTGTTGTGCTACCTTTGCACATTCACCTGTGCAGTTTGCTATAGCTGTTATGGGGTCATCGCTCATACTGATTGAATTATATTCTGCCAAAGTAAAATACTCTTTTCCTCTGCCAGTTCAACGTAAAATTAGATAAAAATCTTCTGAAAAATTTCAGAATGTGCGCTTTTGGATAAAATGATGCAATGTTATTTTATTTTTTCAAAAACATTTAAAACTTTTTCAAACAATGACTCATCTGGAATAATTGATTTTAGATCTTTTATTATTTTTACAATATCATGAGTGCTCAAATTGCCTTTCGTTTTTTTTGATTTTTTTTGATTTTTGAAAGATTTTTCGATATTTTCAACTCTTTTATCCAAGGACCCGTCAGATGAGTATGGTTCCTTATATATTGTTGAAAATGTATTTTTAGAAAACTCTATAATTTTCTCGTTAGAAACTGAGAATGTTCTAGTTAGAAATTCAATATGGCTTCTTATTGCCGCAGCCGATGAAGCTTTAAACGCATATTTCTCTATCAAACTTCTATCGTTTGTATACTGAAGTCCAGAAAAAATAACAAAACCAACCAAGGGAGATGTAAGTAAAAGTCTCTGCAAAAAAGCCGTAATTACATTACTCTTATCAATGTCTACTAAAGTTGTTTGAAGAATAATTACCACAACAGCAAGTGCGATAGTGCTACCTATGAACCAATTACGCCAAAACTTTATATCGCCAAGGATCTGCAACCTTCTTCTTTCAAATGTTTCAGAAAATGAAGTATCAATAATCAAACCAGTGGCTTCAATGATTTCTGCCTTCCTTTCGTTTGTGTATGCTAGATTTTCAGAAATTTTATTTTTCAATTCATCAGACTCCTTTTTTGCAGTTTTAATTTCCTTCATTAAGTCTTGGGAATCATCTCTAAATGACTGAATTTCAGCATGAAGAGTTTTAGATTTCTCATATATTCCGCTTACTAGCTTAAATACAGCAGCTAAACCTGTTTTTTCATCATCAAGTTTCGCTTTAATTTCCAGGAAGGCTATATGAGAAGTCTGCATTTCCTCAATTTTTTCTTGTACACTGATCAGTGAATCCTTAATTTGTTGAAGTGTAGTCTGTGCATCGTTTTTTATTGTTATAATGTCATCATTCAACCCTCTTATACTAACCATTACACCTTCTACTTCTTCACCTTTTGCAAATACATTGCCTTTAATCTCAGAAAACTTACTAAACGCAGCATCCATGTTTTCAATATGATCCTTTATCCTTATCAAATCATTTTCAAGGGATTCTAATTGTGTTTGCGCTTGTGCTTTGTATGTGTCTATTTCAGACTTTGTAACTCTTGATGATTCAATATTCTTTTCTGATTCAATAATTTCAGTATCAAGAGTTCTTTTTAGCATTTTAAACTCCTCTTCATAGCTATTGATTGATTCCAAAATAACCTTAGCCCTTTCATACTCACTTTTTAGATTTTCAAAATCATCTTTTATTTCCTCTAAAATAGCATCTTCATTTTCCATGACAGTTTTTTAATTGTTTAAAACAATGCTATCATTTCATGTCAAATATACAAGTGATACTTTTACTGAATTCTTGTCTGGTTATACAGGAATTATAAGTTTACAAGATGAAACAGTGCTAAAGTTAGTATTTAACCCCTTCGGAAAACTCCTCGGGTACTTGCCTACAACTTGTGCTTAAATTCACAAAATCGGCTAGTTTTGTGTAGAGGTTCTGGTATTCTATAAATGAGGCAGCGAGGTGTTCAAGATTTAGTCGTCTTGCCCCACCACTATAACCATGTTATAATGTTTAAATTCAGGATTGTTTTTGTGGCAGGATTGTTGGCGTTTTTGGTTGTGGTAGGATATTTTATGAATTCAAGTGGTGACCTTTTTAAAGGGATGAGTTATAGATTTCGTACTGAGCCTACGCTAGAACAACGATCTATCCCACGTTCACAGGACAGAGTGATATCAGAAAAACCAATTATTGAACTGGATGGTCAAAAATTTGATTTAAGAGCTTTCCCAGATGCGTTTAGTGAGGCTTTTTTGCCTAAAAATGGAACTGATTTTTTACCAAGTAATGCTAACAGTTTTTTTCCATCAAACTTTTACATTAAGCCCTATGAGGAAACTTTAGTTGATGATGGAAACTGTGCAACTTATCACGAAGCTGGAACGTATCAACTTAGGCCATGTGATAAGGCAATTTGGAATCAAAATCAGTATGTTATGGAGGTTACCAGTGTTGGAACAAACTACATGTGTTACTATTTGACGATGAATTTTAAAGGTGGAACGAAGAATAGGTATTTTTTGTGTAGCGGCAAAAAAAAGAAATTTTGGGAGATTACAGATAGTGCGCAGTTACCTCATGGAAGCAAAAATAATGAGCTGGGCCCATACAGTACCAGATATGGAAGCAACTTTTTGGTAAAGGATTATAGTAATGAATATGCAACAGTAAGTTTTTATAATGACTGTGATGAAATTTATAAATATTGCCAGGATAATGGTGGATATAATTGTGAATATTCTTGCTTCTACAGGGATATTCCAAAACTTAACACTCATGTTGAGGTTATAGAAAAACCACATATTGCGTTGGTCATCGATGGTTCACACTCGACCTGGGGTAAGGTTATGGCGCAAAACGCTGAGAATTGTTATGAGAAGGAGTCCAGTGAAACTGGGATGGAAGTGCCAACAAAAATTCCAATCTACTACTATGAACTAATATTGTATAATCCTAAGTACGGAAATATTAATGATGCTTTTTGCACGTATGGGGATTATGATGGGAAAGTTGTTTGCCGAATTTTTGCCGGTGGATATGATAATAAGGACATTTATAAAAATGAGAAATACAATAACCTAAAATCAAAAGTAGATGCTGGTGAATGCGTAGATGAAGATCCTATGGGAGTTCAATCTCATGAGATTGGACACCAATATAGCATACTAACTTTTGATCAATTGCTTGGATTTTTGTCTGAGCCTATTGCACAGTACCTAGGCGATATAGCTAATTACGGAACTTTACAGCATGTATGTTTTGAGGATGTTTTCTATTGGAATAATTATCCAGGGGAATTTATTAAACACTACCCTTTTGGGCCAGCTTCATATACTGGTGGTTCATGTTTATTGAGGGATTTGAAGGATATTTATGGAGCACAAAAATTTAAAGAGTTTTTTAATTTCGCCAGTAAATTACAAATACCATCAAATAAATTGAGCAGTGATGAAATGGATACTTGGCTGTTTAAAGATGTTATTAATCCTGTTTTTGGCGATGATGTATTGACAAAGTTTCAGGGCAAATATGGAATTAAAGAAGATATTTCAGATGTTATAAACTCGGATCACCCACTCTCTAACTAAGAGGCTTCCTCCTCTTTGCTTTGAGCAATGTATTCCCTCTCTGGCGCTTATAAAAGTGATAAAAATTAGTTTCGACTGTTCGAGCCTAAGGCAAAAGGCCCACCAAAGACTTTCAAAAATACTAAATCTATTATATGGTAAGCTCCATTAATTTTTTTTGGTATGAATGAAATTGTGCAGCATGATGTGAGTAGAGAGGGGCTTTCGATGGCAAAGGTGCGTCAGTTGGGGCGGCTGTTTGTGCCGAGTCTGAATCATGCGATTGTAAAGGTCAATGTGTTTAGGAATATTAATGTCGCAAAGATTAATGAGCTTTTGGGGACTAATTTTAGAGGGATTATTTTAGATATTGATGAGTGTGTGGCGCCGCATCATGGTGAGATTTTGCCTGAAAATGTAGACGCTATTATGGCGATGATTGCCGATGGTGTTAAGTTGGTGATTTTTTCTAATATGAAAGCCAGTGACAGATACAATGCCGTGATTGAGAGAGCAAGTAGAGAGTTTGGTTATGACATCAAAGTTATTATGACGCCGCATGGGAAGCCGGATGAGCGTGGATTTGAGGCTAGCTTGAAGGAGCTTAAACTTGCTGCT
>PFDP01000012.1:46348-141340 GCA_002772535.1 Candidatus Peregrinibacteria bacterium CG10_big_fil_rev_8_21_14_0_10_36_19
CCCCTTCGTAAAAGTTAGACCTCTTCAGACTCCTGGGGAAAGTGGATTTAAGCGAGCTAAAAGAGCTTTTCAAACGAGTTCAAGGAGTTTTTATGGCATTGTGTCGAACCTATATGACACAGTGAGCGGCAGAAGAGTGTTGAGGGATGAGGATTTTGAGTAAAGTGATATTTTTAACAAATTTGGGCACCCTTGATTTTTTTCTCTATCTATGTTAATAGTTTCCTCTCTTTTCTGGCTTTAGGGAAAGGTTTTTCTTTCACCGATATGCTGAAAAGAGATGATCTTTAACAGTTAGGAAACGGATTTTAAAAATTTTAATTCTTTGAGTAGGTAGGATTTGTGGAGCTCACGAAAGTCGTGATTTCCTTGATTCTACCTACTCTATCCCAATTCGCCCGCCTTCCGTAAGGGGGGCGGCTTTGGACAGAGTAGGAGGATTATTTCCTTCTACCATGTGCGGCGGAAGTCGCATAATGGAGAGTGCCACATGTCGCAAGACGAATGGCAGCCTGACGCCCAAAGTCAGGAACCCGGTGCAGGGGGTCGTCCTGCACGGAAGAAGAAGGCAGAGTTCAGCAAGACCGTCGCCAGCCTGGTGACGGGCGAAGCTGATGCTCATGAAGTGATGGCCCGTGACGAAGAGAAGGTTGAGGCTTCGCAGCCGAAACCTGTATTCGCTACCGCAGTCGATGCGTTCCTGACGAACTTCTTGGGGGACGCCCCCCAGTGGTTCACTGGGGCAGTCATTGCCTGTCTCATCATCAACCCCATCCTGCTCGCGCAGGCTGGCCCGTTCGTGGCTGGCTGGGCGATCATCGTCGAGTTCATCGCATGCCTCGCGATGGCGCTGAAGTGCTATCCGCTCCAGAGCGGTGGCCTCATCGCCTTTGAGGCTGTGCTGCTCGGTCTCACCAACCCCAACACCGTGTACCACGAGGTGCACTCCAACTTTCCGGTGATCATGCTCCTCATGTTCATGGTTGCCGCGATCCACTTTGAGCGGGAGTTCTTGATGTTTGCCTTCACCAAGATCATGGTGAAAATCAAGCACAAAGGGCGCCTTTCACTCACCTTCTGCTTCATGGGCGCTGTTCTCTCGGCGTTCCTTGACGCTCTCACCGTGACGGCTGTTGTCATCACTGTGGCTACTGGTTTCTACGCGATCTTCCATCGTGTGGCCAACGGCCTTAGTCATGACAACACTGATCACGATCACGAGGAAGATGGTAGCCTTTCGGAGAAGGCCGCCTTGGATCTCAACAACTTCAGGGGTTTTCTCCGGAACCTCATGATGCATACCTCCGTTGGCACCGCACTGGGCGGTGTCATGACACTGGTCGGTGAGCCTCAAAACCTCATCGTCGGTGAAACCATGGGCTGGCACTTCGGTGAGTTCTTCATGCGAATGCTGCCGGTGACGGCGCCAGTGTTCGTCTGTGGGCTCGCCACTTGCCTGTTCGTCGAGTGGAAGGGGGTTATGGGCTACGGTGTGAAAATGCCGGAGTCCGTGCGTGAAGTTCTGGAGCGTGCCGAACGCTTTCAGGGCAAATCGCGAACCCCTACCGTCTACTCTCGGCTGGTCGTTCAGGGCATTGGAGCAATCCTGCTCATCTGTGCTCTGGCATTCCATGTCGCGGAAGTCGGCCTCATCGGGCTGGGGCTTTTGGTCATCCTCACTGCCGTCAATGGCGTGATCAAGGAGGGGCAAATCGGCCACGCCTTCGAGGAAGCACTCCCCTTCACTGCTCTGCTGTGCGTGTTTTTCACCGTCATTGGTGTGATTCACGATCAGCACCTCTTCGCCCCCATCATTCACTTGGTGCTGGGTTTTGAGGGTAAAGGCCAACTCGAGGCCTTCTACTGGGCAAATGGTAGCTTGTCTGCCATTTCGGACAATGTCTTTGTCGCGGGGACGTACATCTCCGAGGCGAAGAAGGCGTTCGATGAGGGGCTCATCACTCGCGATCAATTCGAGAAGATCGCAGTTGCCATCAATGTGGGGACGAACATTCCCTCGGTGGCAACTCCCAATGGACAGGCCGCGTTTCTGTTCCTTCTGACGAGCGGCCTGGCGCCACTGATCAAACTGGGTTACGGCCAAATGGTGAAGCTCGCGCTTCCCTATACGGTCGTGCTCAGCGTGGTTGGCTGGCTGGGAGTGAAATTCCTGCTCTAGTCGCAATTGGGCGACGACAGCTCTGTCCGACTCAACATACCGAGTCATCCAAAAGTCCGTTTCCTCGCTGCTTCTCGTGCTTCCGGTTCAATCCGGTAGGCTCGAGGGAACGTAACTGAGCCATTGAAAGATGTGCTCAAAACCCGGCCGGTGTCGTCACGACGACACCGGCCTTTTCCAAAATCCTCTTATATCTCCTTCAAAATCTCAATTAAATCTTCAATTCGCTCCTTTTTGTGGGCGGATAGGAATACGGGGTTGAACTTTTTGTATTTTTTGGAAAGTTTTTTTGGGTGGTCTTTGATTGACATGAATTTGCGGTTTTCTATGTCTGAATTGTGCCAGCCAAGCATTTTTGCGGCTTTTTCTCCTGCGGGTAAAATCCCTCCTGGTCTTTCTAAATAGGCTTTGTGTTCTTCATCTAAATCTTCTTCGCGGGGTTCAAAGTGGTATGGGCTGATTAGATCAGTTTTGTTGAAAATGTAGATTTTTGGCTTATCAGAAAGCCCAAGCTGCTCTAGCACTTCCTCTACTATGTCTATTTTTTGGTGGATGTCTGGGTCGGTTATGTCTATTACATGGAGGAGGAGGTCGGCATCAACGGTTTCGGCAAGGGTTGATTTGAAGGCTTTAATAAGGCCTGGGGGTAGGTCGCGGATAAAACCGATGGTGTCGGCAATAAGGATTTCTTGGCTTTTTGCGTGATCAAAGTCTGGTGATGGAATGTATAGTTTTCCAACTCTGGTTGAGAGGGTGGCGAAAAGTTCGTCGGCAATATAAACCTTTTTCCCTGTGAGTGAATTAAGAAGCGAGCTTTTGCCAGCATTGGTGTAGCCTACGAGTGCGGCTGTTTTGTAGTTTTGACGCTTTCTTCGTTGGCGATGACCTTTATTTATAGTGTCATAATGCTCGAGCTTTTTTACAATATTTAATTCTTGCTGGCTCAAATGGCGTTTCATAAGCTCAGTATTACTTTCTCCCTGTCCAGCACGAACACCCATAGCACCTGCCTGCCTGGAAAGTTCAATACCCATTCCAAAAATGCGCGGCCCCATGTGTCTAATAGATGCAAGCTCAATTTGAAGCTTGGCCTCAGTTGATTTGGCGTGTTTGGAGAAAATTTTGAGAATCATATCCACTCTGTCCCAAACTTTAACCTCCATTTTTTGGAATGCTTCGTTAAGCGCATAAATTTGGCGGGGCTTGATAATGTTATTCAATACAACAACATCGGCACCAAATTCCTCTACATATTCTTTAATTTCTGTAAGTTTACCTTTACCAACATAGGTTTCATAGTCTGGCACTACTCTTTGCTGGATTGTTTTAAGAACCACAATCCCACCAAAGGTTTGAACTAGACTTTCCAGCTCTTCTAGGCGCTTTTGGGCTTCTTCTTTGGTTGTTTTTGGATCTATTACATCTACCAGTACTGCTTTGAGTTTTTTGTTGTTTTGGTTCATTGCTCGCATGATAGGAGCAAATGATTAAAAAGGGAAGGTTTTCTATTCCTCTATTCCGTGTGATTCTAAAAGAGTTTCAATAGTATTACCATATGCATCTATAGCAGCGACAGTTTCATAATCTTTTTTTTTCTCGGCAACTTCTCTGTATTGATGGTACTTAGCTAAAGCTGGATTTTTTCGAACAATTTCGCCAATATTTGACTTAGTTTCACCATTCCTATGCATTTCCATAATTTCACCAACAAGATCCTTAATTCCCTCATTAACTTGAGTTAATTCATAATTTTTTGCTGCAACCTCATCCAGTTTTAATTTGGTAATTTCTTCAAACTCTTCCGATGAAAACACTCCTTTCTGAAATAAATTTGCCATGTCAATATTTTCTTCACGTAAATTTGGAAAATTTCTTTTATAGGCTTCTTCTATTTTTTGGTCACCTTCCCACTCATATTCTTTCATCTTTGCTTTTTCAAGAGCAGAATCTTCTTCTACTATTTTTTCAGCAGGTCTTTTAAGACTGTCTTCAAAATCGCTATAAGTAAATCTGTATTCTGGTAGTGGCTTTTCGCCATATTTCATTGGCTCACTTTTTAGTATGAAGCCTGTTTCATTTTTGTATAAAATATATGGCTTTTTCACCTCATAACCTGAAATAATCACAGGAACAATTTCACCTGCAATCATTGGATGTTCTAGGATTTGCTTGTCTGAAAGTTCAGGATATTTATCTTTGATTACTGGTAAAATATCTTTCTCTACCGTTTCTCTGGCTCTTTCTGAAATCTTATTTTGTTTGCGTTGTTTTTCATTTTTTTCTGTTTCGTTTTCCTGTTTTGGATTCGAAATAGACTCAGCCGTTGCCTCTCCAATTTCAAACCACTTTATCTTACTGCTTCTCAAAATACGATCTCTCTCTTTAATATAATTCTCTTGTTGTTCAACACTTTTTGACTGAGCTTCCGGTTGTAGATTTGGTTGATTTCTTTGTTGTGGCATATTTTGCTTTTATTTTTGTGTATTATAACATAAAAATTGCCTTTATGTAAAGGTTGTAGGTATGTTTTTTTTCTGTATAATTTGTTACATGAGAGCCTTATTCCAAAATTTTAAAAATCATTTCTCTTTTTCTCTCCTGAGCTTTGTTTTTTTGTTTGGCCTTTTTAATCCGGTTTTTAAGAAGTTTGATTATGGTGCTGGTTGGCCTGTAGTTATGCTTTTGGCTGTAGCTCTAATGTTTGCTTCGTTTTATGACTTTAAAAAGAAGAGAGAATTTCACTTACATGAAACAATTTTTTTGGGTGTTTATTTAGTTTTTGTAGGTTTATCATTTGTTTTTTCGAGTGCAAAAAATGTTGGACTTAGTGAAGTGGTGGCAACTTTTAGCGTGATAGGGCTTTATCAGCTTTATGCGTATAGCAAAATTGATTGGATGGAGAAGTTTTTAAAGGTTGTGGTTAGTGCTGCGGTTTTGAGTGTAGTGATTGGATATTTTATGTACTTTTTCGAAGTTGAAGATAGGATGTATGGCCCTTTCTTTAATATTTTGTACCACGCCAACGAATGGCCAAATGCTTTCGCGCTATTTCTTTTAATGGCGTGGCCTCTTGTACTTTTCTTTGTGGAGAAGAAAAAAGAAATGGTTAGTGCCCTACTTGTGGGGGTTTTGCTTTCTGGAATACTGTTAACATTTTCGAGAGGTGCTTTTATTGCCTTGATTGGTCAAACTGTTTTGATTTTGATTTTCTTTTTAAAGAACATTAAGTTTAAGCAATTTTTGATGGGAATTTTGGCTGCGCTCTTTGCTGTGGTGCTTTTCTTTGGAGCAAATTTTGTGAGAAGTTTTGGTCATGAAGTTTTGGATGTTGGAAAGAGAGCTGCTTTCGAGGGAACTGCTATAACTTCAGGGCAGGAAAGAGTGGATTTTTGGCTGGGGGCAATAAAGTTGGCTAGTGAAAAACCTGCTCTTGGGTGGGGGCCATTTAGTTTTAGGCAAGCATATGCGCCGATTCAAAAACACTTTTTGGCAACTAGCGATCACCCTCATAATTTCTTTCTAAAGATTGCAGCCGAAAATGGCGTGATTGCTCTATTAACATTTTTAGCATTTCTAGCAACTTTTGTGATTGATGTTGAAAGTAGATGGAAAGAATTAACTGCTATTAAGAGAAAACAGATAATTATTTTAGGAATTTCTATTTTGGGAGGATTGGCTCACAGTTTTATCGATTACAATTTCAATTTTGTTGCTAATTTGATGCTTTGGTTTTTGTTATTGGCATTTATAAAATCTCTTAGCATGCCAAGAATGTATAAAGAGAAAAAGGCTTTGTTTTCAATATTCATTGCTGTTTTTGTGGGGTTACTTGCAATATATGAAGGTGGTCTTCTTTTTGCCAGCACAGCATTAAAAAATGATGAGGCATTAAGCTTTTCCTTCTATCCAAGGGATTATTACTTAACGCATGATTTAGAAAAACATCTATCTATGAATCCTCTAGATGCAAGAGCTCACATATTAAATGGCGAATATGAAAAAGCTTTAGAGATTGACCCAATGAATCAATTTCTTTATTACCGAGAATATTTGTGGAGAATGGATAAATCCAACCTAAGTAAAGAAGATTGGGCGATAATTAACAAAACTAAACTTCTGATCTTGGATTATTACAAAATGGTTGATCAAAATGTTCACTATACTGCTTATACAAAGAATGTTGAATATGCTGCAGAAGTAGCAGACGAGCTGGTGAGTTATTTGCCTCAGGAAGAAGTATATGATCTAATAGAGGGCAAAAGACTGATGCTAGAAAAGGCATCAAAATTAAGAGCAGAAAAATAATATGGAATTTAAAGCGGTAATGTTTGATTTTGACGGGACTATAACTTCTCCCGGAAATTATGCACCACCACAAAATATGGTTGATGTTTTGGTTAGTGTAGCTAAAAAAGTACCGATATCTTGCTGTACAGGAAGACAACTTGAATCATTTGAGGAGCATGCTCTAAAAGCTTTAATAGAAGAAATTCCACAGCATGAATTGGAGGGGTTTTTGGAAAATCTTTATCTAGTTGCAGAAAATGGTGCTGTTGGCTACTTCTTTAATACTGAACTTGATAGGTTTGAAGAATATTATAGTGTGAGTTGGCCAAGCCATTTTATAGAGAGAAAAGTTTTGATGGATACACTTAATGAAGCAATTAAAGAGTATGGCGTTGTTTATTATAAAAAGCATAAAATTGTTGTGGTTATGCGTACTAATGGCCACACATCTGGAGATATTAGGCTTATAAATGGACTTTCTGATGAAATATATGAAATTGCTAAATCTGTTTTACATTCTTTTGATCCTAATTATGAGGAATTTTTACATATTGGTAATTCCGGTATTGGAGTTGTTATTGGTCCAGCAAATGGCGATAAAGATCGTGGAGTTGAAGAATTTGCGAAATACTTGGCTACAAAAGGTTTAAGTTTTTCTGATGATGCGCGGGAAATACTTGTGATTGGCGATCAGCCTCAAAAAGGTGGAAATGATCACTTTTTCTTAAATGGAAGACTTGGAACCCCCTACTGTGTTGGAGAAATACCAAATGGTCTTGATTTTCCAAAGCCGGTTTTGGATGAAAATGGCAAGGCCCTGAAACACACTGAGGGTACAATTTATTTGCTGGAAAAACACTTTAGTTGACTTATTTATTTTTTATTGGTTAAATAAAGTCTAATTTAAAGGTAACCTACTTTTATATGTTTAAGAAATTTTTGGCTAAGTTGGCTCTAGTAGCCGTAATAATGACTTCAGTTGCGAATGTATCTTTTGCAGCTGATCCTTTTGAAGTAAAGGAGTTTAAAGCTGTTTCGAGCTTAGATACTGCGTCAACAATTATTGACCCATCTCCAAAAGGGAAAAATGAGGATTTGTTGATCAAAGTGCTACTTGATAAAAGCGCTGGAATTTTGAGAGTTAATATCAAAAATGATAAGAGTCGTCTGCTTCAAACTTTAAGCTTTGATGGTAAATCTGAAATTAACTATATCTGGAATCCAATTAATGATTCACAAATTTTAGAACCGGGTATCTATACAGCTGAGCTTTTGATGAGAGAAAATTCTTCATCTACTGAAATTACGAAATCTATTAATTTTGAAGTGAGGTATCAAGATTCAAGTAAGCCTGATTTTTCTAATTTTTTGGTATCAAAAAATTCTTTTGATCCAGACACCGAAGATTTAACAATTAAGTTTAGGAATAATAATAGTGCAAATCTGGTTGCGGAAGTTCGTCGTGAAAATGGAGATGTTGCAAAAACCTTTTCACAATTTAGCGGACAAGGTTTTGGAACTGGTGATAGAGAAATTGTTTGGGATGGCCGCAAAAATGATGGTCACAAAGCTGAAGAAGGTAAATATCTAATTACTGTAGTTGGAAGAAATGATTATGGTTCTTCAAAGTTAGTGTCTCAAGTAACTGTTGATAATTCTGGAGGTGTTGTAACTACAAGTAACACTCATATTTCTGGCATAACAATTAAGCCAAGTGGAACCTTTAAGCCTGAAAATGATGAGGAAATTGAGATTGAATTTGATGTAGTAACAGACTTAGACGAGCTAGTAATAAATGCAAAAAGAGGATCTGTTGTTTATGAAATTCAAAATTATGGATCTATTGATAAAGAAAATAATGTAACTGAAATGTGGAATGGAGAAATTGACGATGGATATGCATTACCTGGAACATGGACAATTGAATTCAAAAGTAAAAAAGGTACGGTATCACTTACTGCAAGCAAAACTGTTGAAATAGAATATGATAAACCAAGCATTGACGAGTTCTTACTATCAAAAAATGAATTTGATACTGATCTTGATGAAGTTAATACAGTTCTTTTTGTTTTGGATGATAATGCAACTGTTACAATTGAAATCATTGAAAATGGTAAAGTTGAAGATACTATTGTTGAAGAATGGGATGTAGAAAGAGGAAAATGGTACGCATTTGAATGGGATGGAAACGGGTACGACCCTGGAGATGATATAGATTTGAGACTTAAAGCTGCAAATCTTGTAAATGAAGATGTTTTTAACACTAAAACTATTAATGTTAATTTGAGAGAGGATTCAACCTCTAGTAATCGTTCAAATGTTACTAACGATTATATTAGCCCAGGAGCAACTGATGGATATGAAGATATGACTATTTTCTACACAATAGATCAAGATGCTGATGTTTCTGTAACTATTTTAAAAGGTGACAGAAGTTCTGGTTCTAAGATTGTTCAATTGATGGATGGAAAATCTCAAAGCGAAGGCTCACATTCAATTGTATGGAATGGTCGTGATGGGAGCGGTAATAAATTAGCGAACGGTTTTTACACATACAAAATTGAATCAAAATATAAAGGTACAGATACAGAGTACGGAATCTTTGTAGTTGGCAAAGTTGGAGAGGCTGATAAAACTACGACATCAAGTACGAAAAACGTGAAGAAGAATGATGGAAAGGTTAATTCAAATGTTATTGTGGATGGTCAAAAAATAGATAGAAATACTGTTTCTGAGGATAAGTGCGGTGGATACGCAGACATAAATGAAACAGATAATAGCTGTGATTATATTACTTGGGTGACTGATAACGGCATATTTAAAGGATATAGTGATAATACATTTAGACCATATCAAACAATTAATAGAGTTGAGGCTCTTAAAGTTATTATTGAGGCTGTGGGGCTAAGTTCATACGGAAGTAATAATGAAAATCCTAATGGCTTTAAGGATATTAAACTTGGTCAATGGTATGTAAATTACATTAATACTGCTAAGAATCTTGGAATTTTTAACGGAGATGGTAATGCCAAGACAGCTAGACCATCTGACACTGTGAGTCGTATTGAAGCCCTGAAACTTATATTTGAAACTCTAAGAGTTAAAAAAGGCATGCAGTTAAATAACTGTTCTCAATCATATAATGATGTGGCAGCTGGAGCTTGGTATAACAAATATGCCTGCTCTGCTAAAACTTACCAATTATATAATACGAGCATTCTACAGCCAGAATCACTAATAACTAGAGGCGAAGTTGCTGAGCTTTTGTATGAATTAAGAGACTTTGTAAAATAAGTCTTGACAAAATTCGTTTTATAAGTACAATTACATCTTAACTTATAAATCTAAGCTCATGCTGAAGAAATTTATATCATTGATGGCAATTGTAATGGTGATGGCAACAACTACTGTTGCGAACGCTGCTTTTGATCCAAATGCTCCTCATGTTGTGAGCGCAAATCTAACTAAAGAAACTTTAAATCCCCTAGCTGGAGAAAGTACAATCCTACAGTTTAGTGTTGATAAAGATGCATTTGTAATTGTGCAAGTAAGAAATTACTTAGGACAAACTGTAAAGTCTTTCTCATCATTCAACGGTAATGATTACTACCTTAAAAATACTACACAAACATTAGTATGGGATGGTACTGATGATTATGGAACTGTTGTAGAAAATGCAACATATAAGATGTTTATAATTGCAAAAAGCGGTACAAGCGAAACAATTGATAACGAATCTGTAACGATTGAATCAAAGTATGTTGGAGGCAGTACTAGCGGATCTGCAAATAGCACAACTGGTGGCACAAACAATTCAAATCCAGTTACAAACAGTATTCAAACTTCAGGACCTGGTGCAGTAAGCCTAGGTGCTATTGAAGATTTCACAATTAATCCAAGCGGAAGTTGGGACCCAACAGATGATCTATTAGATATCGAATTTGAGTTGAACAAAGATGTTAATTATCTATATGTAGAGGCTGTTTCTGGAAGCAAACATGTAGAAATTATTGATGACGAATATGCTGACGAGGATAGCTATGAAGAAAGTTGGGATGGTACTGATGATGATGGTGATTACATCAAACCTGGAGTTTGGGAAATCATTGTACGTGCAGATGGAGACAAAATTTCTAAAACTATCAATGTACAATACGAAAAACCGTCAATCACAGAGGCATTCGTAACAAAAAACTCATTTGATCCAGAAGAAAATGAAAAAATGAGCCTTGTGTTCAAAGTTGATACTACATCACTTGTAACAATTGAAGTTTACAATGGTACTAAGCGTGAAGAAAGACTTTGGGATGAAGTTTCAACATCTAAAAATAAATGGTACGTAGTTGAATGGGATGGTACTGATGATGAAGGTGATACAGTAAACGAAGGTAAAGACTGGTCATTCAAAATTTACTCACAAAACACAGTTGCGGATAAGGTTCTTGATACTAAATCTGTAAGCTTTGAAGTAAAGGAAGATACTGTTTCAAGTAGTAAAACTGTAAATGTTACTAACGACTATATGTCTCCTGTTGTATATGAGAAAACAACTAAGAGTGTAACTTTTGGATATTGTCTAGATGATGAAGCAGATGTTTACCTAGCTGTTTATGAAGGTAAAAACGCGAGTGGAAAACCTGAAGCGGAACTACTTGATTATGTTTCACAATCTAGCGGATGTCATAAAGTTGAGTGGAATGGTGAAGACGACAAGGGTAAAACCCTTAGTAAAGGAGTGTACTCATATAAAGTAATAAGCAAAAACGGTAGCAGCAAAGATACTGAAGAAGGTGTGTTCGTTGTTGGAACTGCTGGTGATAGCAATTCAAACGATAATGATAATGATGATGATGATTACGACTACACTTACGACTGTTCAGACTACTACTATGACACAGCATCAATTGCAAAATATGATACAGAAATGTGCCAAGCAATAACTTGGGTAACAGAGAATGGAGTGTTTAGTGGATACTCAAATGGAAACTTTGGAGCAAATGCAACAATCAACCGTGCAGAGTTCCTAAAAGTGCTACTTGATTCATACGGATTACAAACATTTGGATTCGACGGTTCAAACGCTGGATTCAAAGATGTAAGCCCATACGAATGGTATATGCCTTACGTTATCACAGCAAAATTCTACGGAATCTTTGATGGATATCCAGATAAAACTGCAAGACTTACAAATACAATTAACAGAGCAGAATTAATGAAGATTGTTGTTGAAACTGATTCTACGCTTGGTTATGGAAACTTAGCATCTTATGCAGGATCTTATGGTCAAACATACAAAGATGTTCCAGCCAACGCATGGTTTAAACAATATGCAGATGTTAATTTTAATCTTTCACTTCTAAACAGTAAGAGCAACTACAATGGTTTCTCTTTCATGCCAGAAGCGAAAGTAACAAGAGGTGAAGTGGCCCTTCTACTTTACCGTAAAGCAAGCTTCGGCTTCTAAACTTTAGGAAGGGAATAAAATTATATACGATTAGACAATTTTTCATAGGAATGAGGGGAAAAAGTCACTGCGCAAGCGGTGGCTTTTTCTTTTGTGTTTTCTTAAGTCAATTTGTTATACTGTAGGCCGTTATTGTTAACCAATATGATATGTCACAGAAATTAGTTATCGATCAAGATTCATGTATTGGATGCGAGCTTTGTGTAAATATCTGCCCGAATGTTTTTAAAATGGTTGATGGTAAATCTCATGTTGTTGACCAAAACGGAGATACATCTGAAAACATTGAACAGGCTATAAAATCTTGTCCAGTTCAATCTATTAGATGGGAATAATTTAACAAAATAAAATATGTACGATTTTTTGATTATTGGTGGTGGATGTAGTGGCCTTTCTGCTGCAATGTATGGAACAAGACTTGGTCTTAAAACATTAACCTTAGCGGAGCTGCCTGGTGGACTTATTACTACAACTCATTTAGTTGAAAACTGGCCTGGAATTGTTAGCACTTCTGGCCCTGATCTAGCTTCTGCCCTACTAACTCATGCTCAAGCCACAGGTGCGGAAATGAAAAACGAAAGAGCTTTAAGTATAGAAAATTTGAGTGATGATAAATGCACAAAATTTAAGGTAAAAACAGCCTCTGGTGAATATGATGCCAAAACTCTTTTAATAGCTACAGGAACTAAACATAAAAGATTAAATGTACCTGGAGAAAGAGAATTGGAAAATCGTGGTGTTTCATACTGTGCACTTTGTGATGGCGCATTTTTTAAAAACAAAGTGGTTTGTATAGTTGGTGGTGGAGACAGTGCTGCAAAAGAATCTCTATTTTTAGCTGAACATGCTGAAAAAGTTTATATAGTTGTGAGGAAAGATATATTGAGAGCTGAGCCAATTAATGCAAAGCGTGTTGAGCAAAACCCTAAAATTGAAGTTTTATATAATACTCAAATTGAGGAAATAGTTGGAAATGATAAAGTTGAAAAAGTTAGATTTAAAGATGGAAAGGAACTTGAACTTTCTGGTGTATTTGTAGCAATTGGACATGATGCACAAACGGAATTGGCGAAAAATTTAGGTGTTGAGTTAAATAATAAAAGTGAAATTATTATCAACAGAAAAACTGAAACAAACATCCCTGGAGTATTTGCTGCAGGAGATTGTTGTGACACCGAATTTAAACAAGCCATTACTGGATCTGCTGAGGCTGTTACTGCTTCTTACTTTGCGTATCACTTGGTTACAAGCCAAGAATACTCAGCTTAAGCATGCTTTTCCACATACTTAATTAGAAGCCTTAATCCATGAGCAGTTGCTCCTGGCGTTTGATAGTGCTTAGGATCTTCTGTAAAGGCTGTGCCCCCGATATCAATGTGACACCACTTATTATCACCAACAAAGTGCTGAAGGAATCCAGCGGCCTTTGGTGTGCCGGCATACATAGCACTACCTAGATCATGATTTTTAATGTCTGCGTACCTGCTCTTCATTTTATCACAGTATTCCTTTGGTACTGGGAGTGGCCATGCTAGATCATCTGTCTCTTCGCCGGATTTTTGAATTTTGTCGCGGGTTGCGTCGTCGTTCCCCATTATTCCGCAATAAAGTGGACCTAGTGCAGCACCAACCGCACCTGTAAGAGTGGCAATAGTAACTATAGACTTAGGTTTAAATTTAAGAGAATGATGTATGGCATCGGCAAGAATTAGTCTTCCTTCCGCATCTGTGTTTGTAACTTCCACCGTATCTCCCGAAAGCATTGTAATGATATCCGAAGGTCTGTAAGCATTTTCATTAATCATATTCTCCGCTATTGGAGTAATACCTATAACATTCTTTTTAACTCCAAGTTTCTTGATAGCAGACATGGTTCCAATAACTGTAGCGGCACCAGCCATATCCTGCTGCATAACTTCCATACTACGAGTTTTGATACTATATCCTCCAGCATCAAAAACCATTCCTTTTCCAATAAGAACAATTGGAGCATCTCCTTTTTTACCACCATTATATTCTATAATTGCACAATAAGCTGGATTTTTTGATCCTTGATTAACCGAAAGTACTCCTCCCCAACCACCTTTTTTTAATTCTTTATCACTTAAAATTGTTACTTTATATCCATTATCTTTTGCTACTTTTTTAGCTGTATTTGCGAGCACTGTTGATGTAATAATGTTTGCCGGCTGGTTTACAAGATCTTTCACAAGCTCAGATGCAGATGAAACAATTTCAGCTCTCTTTATGCTTTCAGAAAGATTTTTAGCATTTGTAATAATTCCTAGCGATTTAATACTTGAGTGAGATTTTCTTTTCTTTTTTAATTTTCCTAAATCATAAACAGAGGAGGAAATAGACTCTAAAATTTCTTGTAAAATAGGTTCTAATTCTTTGGTAAGGATAACTTCTATATTTTCTCTTTTGTGGGCGTTGGCAAATTTGCCAGATTTTCCAAAGGCATTCATGGCAACTTTTGCGTTTAAGTCCTTTTTTGAACCAAGTCCAACAAACAAAACCTGACGCGGCATTTCATCAAGATCATATGTACTGAGAGTTTCTAAATAAGATCCTGTAAAATCTTTATTTTTCTGACGCTTATCAAGAAAGTTGGCTAATACTTTTGGAAAAATATTTGTTTTCTTCAAATCTTCCTTAAAAACTGGAACAATTAAGAGGTCTGAAGTTTTTGATATAGAATTTTTAAGTTTTATTTTCATAAAGAAAATATAGCAAAAAAAAACTAAGCTAAAAAGTTTTCTGCTGCTTTTAGGAGGTTTTTAGCGTTGTCAAAAGTAAGTTTTTCTAGTGCAGCTTCAAAATTTAGCCAGTAAAAATCGTGATGTTCATGGGAAATTCTAACATCTTCCATTTCTGTTTTTCCAAGAAAGAAAACCACAAGTTTATCAGACTTTTGACCTTGCCTCATGTAAGTATAAAAAACTTCATAACGAAATCCATCAACATACTGAATATCTGCAATTCCAGTTTCTTCAATTAATTCGCGTGTTGCTGTTTCGTGTTCTGTTTCACCATTTTCTACATGTCCTTTTACTAAATCAAAATGCCCACCTGGATATTTTAATATCAAGTAAAGTCTCTCCCCCTCTAATTCACGGAATGTTACAACACCACAAGATTTTTCATCATAATTTAATTCCATCCTTTTATTTTAAGTGCATTTTCTGCAGCATTATTTTCAGCTTTTTGCTTACTGGAACCAGTACCTGTAGCAATTAACTCTGTTCCTATATATGCCCCCATTGTAAATGTTTTATCGTGATCAGGCCCCTCTTCATTGATTGTTTCATAGTGTGGAGTTGCGTCTTCTTTTTCCTGAGCATTTTCCTGAAAGGCAGATTTTGCATCTACATGAAGACCTAATTTAATAATGTCATCCAGTTTGTTCATAATAAATCTTTCAATGAATGCTTCTGCGGCTGCATGCCCCTGATCCAAATAAATTGCGCCAATAAGTGCCTCAAGAGTGTTTGCTAGGATGTAGTTTTTTTGTCGTCCACCAGACTTTTCTTCCCCATTACTGAGAAACAAATAATCCCCTAAATTAAGAGTAGTAGCTATTTCAGCCAAATGTTTACCTTTAACAAGCGCTGAACGAAATGATGTCATTTCCCCTTCTGTTTTGTCTGGGCAAGCGTGAAAGAGATGCTTTGTTGCAACAAGCTCAAGAACGGCATCACCTAAAAATTCTAATCTTTCGTTATCTGAAAGCCCTTCATCTCTATGCTCATTAATGTAAGACCTATGAGTAAAAGCATGTGAAAGAAGACTTTCATCTTTAAATTGTACTCCAATTGTTTTTAGTAGTGCTGAATAATCAGGCATTTTCATTAGTGTTAGCTTTCATGACGCTACTTAAAACGCCATTAATGAATTTTGGACTATTTTTATCACCATAGTGTTTTGCAATTTCAACAGCTTCGTTGATAGCAACCACTGGCGGTACATCTTTTGAATATAATACCTCATAGATGCCAATATCCAAAATAGCCCTATCGATCTTGGCTATCTTTTCAATAGGCCAGTCTGGGGCGTATGTTTGAATTGTTTTAGTTATTTCCTCTTTGTGTTCTAAAACTCCAGTAAGAGTTTCTTTAGCAAATTCGACTTCTGTTAACTTAGGAGCGAATTCCTCTAAGAGATTTGAAAGTATTTCATTGGCATTTCCACCACGAAACTCAACAGCAAACAGTGTTTGCATGACACAAGTTCGTGCTAAGTGCCGGTAACTAGCCATGATGTTAAGCTTTTATCTTGGTGATTTTGTCGACTTTCTTTTGTTTGTCGATTACTTGTCTACCTTTATATTTACCACAATCAGGGCAAGCTCTGTGTGCTGGGATTTTTGACCCGCAATCAGGGCAGCTAGCCAAGTTTAGAAGGTTAGTTAGCTTTTTAAGTACTTTTGTCTTAAAGCTACCGTAACGACGCTTGGTATCTGATTTATTGGTTTTCTTCTTAGGTACTGGATGTTTTGCCATGATATTACTTTAATAGATCTTTTAGTCCTGCAAATGGTTTATGGTCTGAGCTGTGTTCGTCTTCACAATTACAGCTTTTTTCATTCCTGTTATTGCCACATATGTGACAAATACCTTTACAGCCATCAGAGCATACTTGAATTACAGGAAAATGCAAGGCTATTTCCTGTCTTAACATGTCTGTGAGGTCGATTTTTTGGCGTTTTTTATCAATGAGGAAAATGTCGGCAGGATCTTCGATATTTTCTGGAGCGGTAAAGTAAAATTGCCTTTCTGCGGCCGGCACATGAATTTCTTTTGTAAAATCTCTCAAGCATCGCTCACATTCAAAGGCAACCTTGATGTCAACATTTGAAGTAATTACATTAAATCCTTTATCTATCTTCATTACGCTCACTTTACCGGTAACATTTGAAATTGCTTTAATATCTTCAAATTCTGCTTCCGCATCGAAAGTATATGATTCTGATGTGGCCATAGGCTTTTCCATCAGAGTGCTAACTGAGAAAGTAAGTTTGTCGTTTGTCATGTTTGTTATTAGTCTCTGCTACTTAGTGAGAGCATTAGTCTGAGAATGTATATGAATAAGTTGAAAATGTCCAAGTAAAGTGCAAGAGCGGCTTCTATTGTGCGATTTTCTGGGTAGTGTTTGATTCTTTGAAAATCGTACATAATAAATCCGCTGAATAAAATCACTCCAAATCCTGAGAAAAACATCTCAAAGTTATTACTCCATGGTAAGAAGATGCCAATTATTGAAACGATAATTATTCCAATAAGAGCTGTCATTAGGAAACCTCTTAGTCCTGAAAGATCCATTTTTGTTGTCCATCCAAAAATTCCTGTTGCAATAAACATAGCTGCAGTTGAGGCAAGCGCCTTTCCGATCATAGCAACCCCATTTGGCATTTGAGCAACAATTCCAATTAATGGTGCGATAGTAATCCCTGATAGAAGTGCAAATGTGGCGAATAACAAATAATTTAGAGGTCTTTTTTGACTCCACATACCTGATGTAAAAATAATTGCAATTTCTACAATGTATACAACCCACATAAGGGCTGGTGTTGCGAGAAAAAATTCAAATAAGTATGCGAATGAAACAAAAACTCCAGCTGTTGTAGTTGCAATTGCTAGGGCGAAAAGTGTCATAACCTTCCCCATAAATGTAGGCTTAAGTCCTGATTTTGAAAATGATGAAATGTCGTGCATTGTTTTTTGGTTACTATTAGTAATAAAATAGTACGATTAAGGTGTGATTTGGTCAACTGGATATTGGTGTTTAGATTTGATATTGTTAGTAGGTGAAAGAATTAACATGGGTAGAAGTCTCGAAAGAGGCTTTAAGGCACAACATTGGAGAGTTTAGAAAAATCGTTGGAAAGGATGTGATTTTGTGTCCATGTGTAAAGGCAAATGCTTACGGACATGGACTAATTGAAACTGGGAAAGTTTTTTTGGAGAGTGGTGCGGATTGGCTGGCTGTAAATTCTTTGTATGAAGCTGTATCTTTGAGGGAGGCTAAAGTAAGCTCCCCCATTTATGTGTTGGGGTATGTTCCATTGGCAGATTTAGCTATGGTGTGTGAATTGGATTTGAGAATTGTTGTTTACGACAAGGAAACTGTCGAGGAATTAGGCAAAATAGGAAAACCTGTAAAAATACATCTTAAAATTGAGACTGGTAATAATAGACAAGGTATTTTAATGGATGATCTTTTGGATTTTGCGGGATTTGTTTCTGAATTTAGCAATATTGAGATAGAGGGAGTAGCTACCCACTTTGCAAATGTGGAGGATACAACCGACCATAGCTATGCAGAAAAGCAATTGGAGAAATTTAATACGGCAATTGAAAGACTTGAAGATGCTGGATTTAAGATTAAACTTAAGCATTGCGCAAATTCCGCTGCAACTATCCTTTTCCGGGAAACACATTTTAATATGGTAAGGCCTGGTATTGCCGCCTATGGAATGTGGCCATCTAAGGAAACTTACATATCATACCTAAAAGATGGTGGCGAAGGGTTTAAACTGATGCCAGCGTTTACTTGGAAAACAAGAATTGCTCAAATTAAAACTGTGGCAGCTGGTGAATATATTGGATATGGATGTACTTATAAAACAGGGAGTGAGGCGCGTTTGGCGATTTTGCCTATTGGTTACTATGATGGCTATGATCGTTGTGTACATGGGGCATATGTATTGATTAGGGGCAAACGCGCCTATGTGCGCGGCCGAGTTTGTATGAATATTATTATGGTTGATGTGAGCGATATAGATGGTGTTGAATTAGAGGATGAGGTGGTTTTAATCGGCCGCGACGGAGAAGAATTTATTAGTGCAGAGGATTTTGGAAATTTTGCTGGCACAATAAATTATGAGGTTACTACTCGTGTAAATGACAGGATTAAAAGAATTTACAATTAAATATGGGAATACTTGATGGTGGAGTTAGGGACATTAAAATAAGGGATTGCGGTGAAGAAATGGTTGTTTTAGATGATAAGATATTTGTAATTGATCCACTTTATTTTCAATGGGGTTTTTCAAAAGTTCCAGAGATCAAGTTGAGAAGTGGAGTTATGGAAAAACTTATAGAGGCACAGAAAGCTTTAAACGGAATGAAATTTAAAATTTGGGATGGTTTTAGAACTATAGAAACTCAGGGGATTTTATATGAAGATTATAGGAATCGATTAAAAAGTTTGCATCCAGAGTGGAACGATGAGGAAATAAAGAAAGCTGTGGAAATTTTCGTTTCTTTTCCAAGTCATGACAAATTAAAGCCAGCACCACACAACACAGGAGGGGCTGTGGATTTAACTATTGTAGATTCAAATGGTATGGAACTAAATATGGGCACACCGTTTGATGAATTTACCGAAAGAGCATATACGAATCATTTTTCTGATGGCGAGGTTTTTAAAAACCGAATGTTACTTAAGGAAACCATGGAAAGCGTAGGTTTTGTTAATTATGAAGAGGAATGGTGGCACTTTAGTTTTGGTGATCAAATGTGGGCACATATGACTGGAGAAAGTGAAGCAATATATGGTAGCATCGAGTTATGAAAAAAATAGCAATTATATTTGGCGGCAAAAGTGGTGAACATGAAGTTTCTTTGGTTTCTGCTTCATCAATCGTAAAGGTTATAAATGAAAGAAGTTTTGAGGTAATTCAAATTGGAATTACGGAATCTGGGAGATGGTATACGGGCGAAAACTGTTTGGATAAATTTAAAAGCAAAAATCTGGAAGGCCTTACGGAAATTTTTATTTCAACAGATCCGGAGAGAATTGGCTTTATTCCTGAAAATGGAGGCTTTATTGCTGTGGATGTTTGTTTTCCAGTACTTCATGGCCCATTTGGGGAGGATGGAACAATTCAGGGATTGTTTGAAATGATGAATGTTCCCTATGTTGGTTGCGGAGTTTTGGCTTCGTCTACCGCAATGGATAAACTACAATGCAAGGCAATATGGGAAGCAGCTGGATTACCTGTGGTTCCATATATTGGACTTGGGAGATCTGCCTGGGAAAAAGATAGCGAATTGGTTTTAAGAGAAGTTAAAGAAAAACTCAAACTCCCGCTTTTTGTGAAGCCAGCTAATATGGGATCCTCTGTGGGAATTACAAAGGTAAAAGAGTGGAATGATTTAAAGGCGGCAATAAATGAAGCAGCAAACTACGATAATAGAATTCTGATAGAAAATGGCTTAAATGTAAGAGAAATTGAATGTGCAATTTTAGGAAATGATGATCTGGTTGCCTCCCCTCTTGGAGAAATAATTGTTGGAGGAGAATTTTATGACTTTAATGATAAATATGTTAATGGAGTTTCAAGAAGCCAAATTCCAGCGGAGATTAGTGATGATTTGAGTAAAAGAATAAAAGAAATGTCTATCAAAGCTTACAGACTTTTAAACTGTTCTGGCCTTTCTAGAGTAGACAGTTTTATAGATAAAGATACTGGTGATATATTCCTTAATGAGATCAATACCCTACCTGGTTTTACATCTATCAGTATGTATCCTAAAATGATGGAGGCCTATGGAATGAGTTACCATTCTCTAATTGAAAGGCTCATTGAATTAGCATTTGAGAGGTATGAGGATAGGAAGAAAAATAGAGTAAATTTCAATAGTGGATCAGATTGGTTTGTTTAAGATGATAGTCTTGCTTTATTTCTTTAGTTTTCGTATATTTTTCTAGCTATGAGAATTTTTCGTCGAATTAAAAAGAGGTCATCAGAAGCGCATTTTTTGGCTTTGGATATTGGAACTGACTATGTAAAAGCGCTTGTTGTTGAAGCTGAGGGTAAAAAAGGTAGAGTGCTTGGAGTTGGTTCAAGAAAACAAAAACTTGGTGATATGCAAAGTGGAGTTGTTACTGATATAGCAGCTGTTATTTCTAATTGCATGTCTGCAATTAGGGATGCTGAAAATATGGCTGGGGTCTCAACAAAGAAAATGATTTTAGGTATTGCCGGCGAATTAGTAAAAGGAGCAACTAGCACTACAACTTATGTAAGGAAAGATCCAAGCAGTAAAATTGATCTTTCTGAATTAAAGAACATTGTGCATAAGATGCAATGGAAATCTTTTGATATTGTGAGGAGTCAACTTGCTCATGAAACCGGTTATAGCGAAATTGATGTAAAACTTGTAAATGCGGCGATTGTTGATGTGCGTATAGATGGATACAAAGTTACAAACCCTATTGGGTTTCAAGGAAAGGAAGTTACTTTAGGCATTTTTAATGCCTTTGCTCCTTTGGTTCATTATGGAGCATTGCAAACTATTGCTGCGGAAATCGATAGAGAGTTACTTGCGATTGCTGCTGAGCCATACGCGCTCACAAGATGTATGGGGTATGAAGATGGAGGTCAGTTTGGTGCGATTTTTATTGATGTTGGTGCTGGAACTACAGATATAGCTATTGTAAGAAATGGCTCGTTGGATGGTACGAGAATGTTTACGCTTGGTGGTCACACTTTTACCAAGAGACTTTCACAAAGTTTAAATATCTCATTTAAGGAAGCTGAAGATATTAAATTGGCATATATAGAAGATAAGCTTGAAAGACAATCACACCGCATAGTGCGTGAAGCTATGAAAACTGATGCAGATGTTTGGCTTTCTGGTGTAATTTTAACTTTAGAAGAATTTCAGAATGTTGATGTGCTGCCTTCAAAAATTTTACTGTCTGGTGGTGGAGCACATTTGCCAGAAGTTAAAGAGGCTTTAGAAAGTAGAGAATGGTTTCAATCTCTACCATTTGCAAAGAAGCCTCAGATTAGTTTAATGAATCCTAAGATGGTTTCAAATTTGGCAGATGAAACAAAATTACTTAAGGATCAAAGTGATATCGTCCCTATGGCTCTCGCCAACCTCGGGCTAGAGTTTTTGGCAGAGGAGCAACTGCTTTCAAAAGTTTTGAAAAAAGTTGTTCGCCTGATGCAAATCTAATATGAATAACAATAAACAGACAAAGCAGGAAGGTGAGGTTTCGGAAGAAGCCGTATCGAAGCTGGTTCCTAAAAAACGCGTACTTTATTGCGAAATTGATGAAGAAGTAACCGTTATTTTTGATAAGCTTAAGCACCTAAAGGATAAAAAAATATATTTTGTTGTGCCAAAAAGAGCGATACTTTTTCAAAGTGGGGTTAATTTAAAAATACTTAAGAGAAAAGCAGAAGATGTAGGTAAAACTATTTCTTTAATTACGAATGATAAAAACGGAGTATACCTTGCTCAAAAAATTGGGATAGAGGTTTACAACAAATCTGATACAGGAAAAAATGTACTTTTTTCAACCGATGAAGATGACGATGAATTAAGAATTACACCCCTAAGGGCAACTGTGAATTCTGTTGATGAAAAAACGCCAACACGTCTTAAAGAGCGTAAGCTTTCTATTAGCGAGATACTCACAAAAATGAAAGGCAAAAAGCCGATGACTATATCTCAAATCGAAAAAGAGAAAAGTAAAAAAGAGGAAATTAAAAAGCCAGAGCGTCCAAGGTTTGTAATTGTAAGTCCCAATAGACACGCTCTTATTGGCCTCAGTGTAGTGAGCATTTTTATCTTTCTAGTTATAGTTTATGTAGCTCTGCCAGGTGTAACAGTTTTTATTACCCCAGCAGCAAGTGTACTAGAGAAATCTATGAATATAACTTTGGCGGACAGTGTTAAAAATAAATCGGAGTTATCTACAAGGCCAAGAAATGTAATTGCTAGTTTTCCAATTGATACAAATATTACAAAAACAATCACTCACTATGCGACAGGTAAAAAATTCTCCGAGAGAGGTGCAAATGCTAGTGGAGTTATTACAATAACAAATAACACTCCAACTGCGTGGCCACTTGTTGCTCAAACAAGATTTCAAACAGAAGAAGGGTTAGTGTTTAGATTGCAAGCAGGGACTACTGTACCGGCCTCCGGAGCAAATGGTCCGGGAAAAATTGAAGCTCTTGTTGTAGCAGACATAACCGATTCATATGGCGGAATTGTTGGTGAAAGGGGCAATATTGGCCCATCTAAATTTTTCCTTCCAGGCTTAAGGGAAGATAGTAGATCAAAAATTTATGCTGAGAATGCAGCCCCTATGACAGGAGGAGTAACTGACTTTATCAGCTTTATAACTCCAGAGGATTTAGAGGCTGCAAAAAAACGCATTAATGACGAAATAATTAAAGGTGCCATTGAAGATTTGAGGGCGGCTGTAAAAAAACAGGCTGAACTTGTTGGAGAAGACCCTGATAAATTTGTTTTATTAGAAGGAGATGGAGCTGTAAAAGTTGGGGAAGTTAAAGCACAAATACCGTCACAACTAGAAGGTAAGGAACTAAAAGAATTTCAGGTTACAGGTCAGGTTTATGTGACAGGAGTTTACTACGATAGAAATGAAATGCTTGAAATGTTAAAGGCAGAGCTAGCTATGAAGAAGAGTCCACAAAAAGAATTATTACGCATAAACGAAGATTCTACTTCATATAGAATATTTGAATGGGATGAGGCTAGAGGCAAAATAAAATTGACTGCAAATATCAAAGGAATAGAACAGTTTGAGATTGATGAAAATCAAGAGAATGGTGCAAGGCTTTTGCAAAAAATTAGAGATCATATTGTTGGAAAAGACATTGAAGATGCCAAATCTTATATTCAAAATCTTCCTGAGGTAAATAAAGTTGAGATCGATAGTTGGCCGGCATGGTCTCCTACTATTCCGAACATTCCAGACAATATTGAATTTGAGGTAAGGCCAGCTATTGAAGTTCAGTAAGCGGCTATGTTAATATTGGTGAAGAAGAACTAAACTCACCTCTCTATGAAACATATTACCTTCAAACATGCTCTTTTAACTGTATCTCTTGCCGTTATTTCCGGTGTACTACTACTTGGTGTACAAGTTGCCATTGGCGCACCTAGCGTTGCCCCTCCTGGAAATGGAGTTAGCCCTACTTTTACAGGATTAGATGTAACTGGAGACGCTAGTGTAATTAAAGATTTCATTCTCACTGGCAGTATTAAGTCTCCAAACGCACAGAAAGGCACTTTGCAAACCATGACAGTATCTATACCTCCAGTGAAGGTTTTTGGTGATTTACAACTAAATGATACTGGTAATATCGATGTAAAGGGAAATATATATAATTCAAAAACTGGAGAAGTTAGAGTATTTGGCAATTTTCTTGGGCTAGGAGATGTAACTGCTAATAAAAATATGTTTACACAGAACCTTACTGCAACAAATGCAATTGAAGCAAAAGGTAGTATGTGGAATTATGGCGAATTATCTGTAAAAGGATCAACGGTTTTTGGTTTCGATGGACAAGATGGGAATGTAGAGATTAATTCATCTTTAGATGCTACACCTGCTTTGGATAATGTACCATTTTATGTTCACAATACTACGACAGGGAAAGGGATTGGGATAGATTCAAATGAAATTATGAGTAAAGGAGATGATCTTTGGTTAAACTGGGATTCTGGTAAAAATGTAAATATTGGTGGAGCTTCTAATGGCGGTAAAAAGGCTAATCTTACTGTTGATGGTGATTTCAAAGTTACCGGAGAATTTACAAAAGCAATCAAACAGACTCAAAGTAAAAGTGTAATTGGTGATTATGCACTAATTGCAAACTGCCCAACTGCAACACCTCACTTAATGTCTTGTTCTCTTTATTTTGATAAGCCACAATTTGTTTCAGGTGGGTCTTTACCAATCGGCGGAAATTGTCTTGGAAGTTACTATCAAAATAGCGCTACAGCAGTTTCGGCTACTGTAACAGCGATTTGTTATTAACTACTTGTTATTAACTATTTGTGCTTTACAGTAAGGCACAAGCTCAGAATCTAATTGATCACATACTGTTGGATCGTTAGATTCTTTTGCGCTGTTTAAAATAATATTCGTTCTACATTGATCTGCAAAGTTTGGATCTTCTACTGAGTCACAATCTGCTATTTTCCCTGAATTTATTATCTTATCTACACTCTTAAGTTGCGCATCTATTTCAACTTGTGTCACTTGCTCAACAGCTTGAGGCTCACTATTTATAGGCTTTTCTGCAGGCTGAGAATTTCTTCCTAGACAAGCTGTAAGTGCAATTGTTGAGATGAATGATAATACAATTATTTTTTTCATAGTTTTTGGGTGAGGAGTTTTTGTATGTATTAAAATTAACTTAAGGTAGTTCATTTTGCAAGGTGGCAACAAAAAGGCCGCCATGTAATGGCGGCCAAGCAATTTTTTTTTAATCAATTTAAAGTCCCAAATTCTTTCTAATTTCTGCGGCTTTTTGATCGTCTTCTGCCTTTTTTCCTTGTGATTCATACTCTCCTTCTAGTTCCATCCACTCTAAATAGTGCTGTTGAGCTAGTTGCTCAAGTTGTGGAACATGTTTTTGTGAAAGAGCTGCAAATTTCTCTTTTTCCTCTTCAAAAATTCTTACTAGCTCATCAATCTGCGACTGTTTTAATTTTGGTATAGAATCTACAATTCTCTTTTTTTCATCTTTTGAAAGTGAAATTGAACCAGCTAATAATCTAATAAATTTAGGCGCATCATATTGTAATTCACTTGCAGGAGCCTTAACTTTTAACTCTACTGGCAATTTTGTTCCAAGTTGGAAATTTGCTGGAGTTGTATCTTCTGGTGGCATCATACCGCTAGCACCCATCGCTCCTGGATCTCCCATCATCCCTGCACCTTGAGGTGGATATGCAGGATATGCCCCTGGTTGTGGTGGCATATATCCCCCTTGCGGCGGTTGTTGATATTGAGGGTATCCTTGTTGTGGATATGGTGGCTGTGGAGCGTATTGTCCTGGCTGTGGAGGCATGTATCCTTGTGGTGGCTGTTCAACTGGTGGAGTAAATGTTTGTTGTGGTTCGCCGCTAGCAGGCATTGTTGGCTCAGATGGCGCGGATGTTGGTGTTGGTACAGGTTCTACTGCTGGCTGCTCAATTGGAGCTGCTGGAGCAGCAGTACTTTGTTGTGCGTCTGTAAAATTAGAAGAATCATCTGTTGGTGGAACTGGTGGAGTCGGAGGTGTTGGGGGTGTAGGTGGAGTTGGTTGTGCTGAACTGTCCCCTGCTCCCATACCCATATTTGTATTATCTTCGTCTGGCATGTTTTAATTGTTAGTTTTAACTCCTTGAATTCTAGCCTTCTTTAGACCTTACATCAAGAAGATTTGTAATAGAGTAAGCGCTGTTTGACTTAATAACTGTTAAAAGAGTGGCTTATTTGATATCCTTTGAACATGAAATACTTATTAGCTATTCTTGGAGTTCTACTAACTATTGGCGTTGTATTTGCTGCTCATAGTTATGGCGATGTTAATAGTGGTAAACTATATTCTGAAGCTATTGATTTTATTACTAGTAAGGGAATTGTGCAGGGTTATCCAGATGGAACCTATCAACCAAATAGAACTTTAAATAGAGCTGAGCTTTTGAAAATTGTTGTTGAAGCGGAATATGACAATGAATTTGCAAATCATGTAGGAGAAAGTTGTTTTAAAGATGTTCCAGCAGGTGAATGGTTTTCAAAATATGTGTGTTTTGCTAAGGCTAAGAACATTGTAAAAGGTTACAGTGATGGCACTTTTAAGCCAGATCAGAAAATAAACTTTGTGGAGGCTTTAAAAATATCATTAAGCACTTTTGGTATTCAATATGATGCTCTTTATGACCCTTGGTATAAAGACATGGTTATTCAAGGTGGAAATAGAAATTTGATTCCTCTAAGTGTTAAATATTTTGACCAGAATTTTAGTAGAGGGCAAATGGCGGAAATGATTACGAGAATTTTAAAAGAAAAAGATGGAACTTTAGCGGCTTATCTTAAAGATGATGCACATGTTAGTTATGAAAAAATGCTTGAGGCAGGAGAAAGAAAACTTGTTTTTACTAGTAACGATGGGTGTTTTGATAATCCAAATATATGTGGCGGTAGTAGTATATGTGTGCGAAATACTTGTATAGAAAAAAATGCTTTGCTCCCTAGTAATGGAGATGCTTCTGCCAAAAACTGTGCTTATGATGAAGTTTACATAAATTCTAAATGTGAAAAAGCGGCTGTAAGTGTAGCCATGGTTGCCTTTGATGATGCTGGTGGAAAAATGGATGCGTGGGTAGACAATACTGTTGGTGGATTTGTGGCTTTGAGTGGTCTTAGTGCGTGTCCAAACAAAGTAAGAGTTTACCGTGATTATAATATGTGTTTGCCAAATGATAGTGATGTTGGAAAAGAAGTCTTTAAGAGAATTGGTGGTCCAATACAGTTTTTTATGATTGGGCAACAAGGTGATGAGTTAAAAAATTGTGAACAGGGACTTGGTTCTGAAGGAGAATATTCTGGTTGGTTGAATATGATTAGTACTTATAGTCCTTTCACTCATGAGATGGGGCATGAGGCTGGTCTGTATGATCAATACTGTTACTTCCCTACTGATAAGAATCCAAACATTGTTAATTTTGATAGTGCTTCATGTAAAGTTCCTGATGACCAATGGCTTATTGAATATTGTGGCAGGACGGATTTGGGTGGAGATCCTGGCAATCCGTACACATGTAGTGGTGATATGAATAACTATGGTGGGCGCAGTATTATGGGTTTTGGTGATTATTCTATTTCTAGCCCGCTGACTGGATTTTCCTCTGCCGAAGAAGAATATGTAGCTGAGAAATTTCATTGTTATTAGAAATTTTTAATATTTTGTTTAAGTCCATGTTTTAGTATAGCTTCATGAATTGGAGTCGTTTTGTACATATTGTGGAGAGCTTAATTTTTCCTGAATTTTGTTTAGGATGTGGTGTTAAAGACAAAATTCTATGCATGAAGTGCGTGGCCAAATTAGAATTCATTAATGGCTATGAAAAAGGGAAAGGATTCTATTTTGATGACCTTAGGTGGTGCCTTAAATACAATGCAATTTTCAAGAAATTAATTATTCACTTTAAATATAAAAGGTGTGAAAAATTATCAGTATTTTTTGGTAATTATTTAAAAGAAATTTATGGATTTAAAAAGAACTCAATTGTTATTCCTGTGCCAATTTCAAGGAAGAGACTTTGTGAAAGAGGTTTTAATCAGGCGAAACTTTTGGCTTTATGTTTTTGCACATTTAATAGCGGACTTAAATTTTGCGACTATCTTGTGAGAAAGTTTGATAGGCCCAAACAATCACTTTTGCGAAGATCCTTGAGGCTAAATAATTTGGAAGGTAGCATTGAGATAAACGGAAATGTAAATGGAAAAAATATTATACTAATAGATGATGTTGCAACCACCTGCAGTACTTTAAATGAATGTAGTAGAATTTTAAAAGAGGCGGGAGCAAAAAATATTTGTTGCGTTGTGTTGGCACGAGCTTAAATGTAATATTGATGTATGAAAATTGGTATAGATGCATCTAGGTATGGTCATGATCAAGCTACTGGCGTTGAGTGGTACAGTAAGCATATTATTGATGGACTGGTTAAAATTGCTGATAAGAAAGATAAAATTGTTTTGTATTCAAAGGATAAAATTAAAATTGAAGGTGCTAGTAATAAAGTAATAAAAGGTAATAGGTTTTGGACTTTGAGACATTTTAGTAAGTCCTTGAAAAATGAAAAACTTGATGCTCTTTTTGTACCGTCACATGTTCTGCCACTGTGGTTACCAAAAAAAAGCGTGATCACGATTCATGATGTTGCGTTTAAGAGAATTAAAAAATCATATTCAATTTTTCAATATAGATACCTTGATTGGAGTACAAAATACGCAGTAAAAAACGCCACGAAAATTATTGTTCCGAGTGAGGCAACAAAAGAAGATTTAATAGAATTTTATAATTGTAATAAAGATAAAATTGTAGTTATCCCCCATGGTTTTGAGCCTCCGAAGATTGATACAAATATTGCATTTAATACATCTGAAATTTTTAAGTATTTTGAAATTAACAAAAGAACAAAATATGTACTTTTTGTAGGTAGACTTGAAAGTAAAAAAAATCTAAAGAGACTTGTGCAAGCATTTGAAATTTTTTCTAGAAAATATAAAGATTATAAACTGATTCTGGCTGGTGGTAGAGGTGTTGGTTTCCAAGAAATTCTGGATGAAGTGATGAGGTTAAAGATTGCAGACAAAGTAATTATGCCTGGATATGTTAATGAAGAAGAAAAAGCTGCGCTGATGAAGTACTGTAAAATTTTTGCATTTCCGTCTTTATATGAAGGTTTTGGTTTGCCTATTTTAGAAGCATTCTATTATGGAAAACCTGTTATATCTTCAAACACATCTTCCATTGTTGAGGTTGCTGAAGATGCTGCACTTTTAGTAAATCCATTAAAGGTCGAAGAAATTGCCAAAGGTATAAAAATGCTGGTTGAAAAGAAATCTTATTCTCAAAAGCTGATTAAACTTGGTAGAGAAAGGTTAAAGAATTTTTCATGGAAAAAAGCGGCAAAAAAAACGCTTCAAACAATTACCAGGTTTGACAGTTAGTTTTAGCAAGGTATAATGCACTTAAAATACTTATTCCTAATTTATTAATTTTTCATTATGAAGAAAATACTTACTGGTGCGGTGGCTCTCTCTCTTGTTTTAACAGGATGTTCATGGTTTGGTGGCGACGAGAAACAAGCTTTTATCGATGCTACTGTTGAAGCGACATGTTTAATTTTCCAAGCGGAAGATATTTTTGACCCTTCTCTAGAAACTGAAGCAAAAGCTGTTTATAAAAAACACGGGTTTGACGCTGATGATGACAGTGCAATGGAAGTGTTAACTACAAAATACCAAGACGATCAAGATGTTCAAGATGCTATCGCAGCTGCACTTGAAAGTTGTGCTGGTGATACTCTAAAAGGGTTACAAGACTCTCTTGGGAATCTAGGAGAAGAATCTGCTGAAACTACTGAGGAAGCTGCTACTGAAGAACCAGCTGCAGAAACTACTGAACAGTAGACAGTTCGCTTTAACTTAAGTAAAGTAGAGGGTGATAATTCACCCTCTTTTTTTATGAAAGTAGCGATTGTGCATGATTTTTTGGTCAAACTTGGAGGAGCAGAGAGAGTTGTAAAAGTTTTAAGTGAGATGTATCCAGATGCAGATATTTTTACTCTGTTTTATGATGAATCTAAAGTTGGGGCCATGTTCCCTAAGGAAAGGGTAAAAACTTCTTGGATGCAGGGTTTGCCAAAAATTATAAGAAATAAATATAAGTTTCTAACTCATAAATTCCCATCTGCAATCGAGAGTTTAAATCTTGAAAATTATGATTTGGTAATTAGCTCTAATACTGCGCTAAGTCATGGGGTATTAACTGGACTTAACACAAAACATATTTGTTATTGTCACTCCCCTATGAGATATGGTTGGGATTGGTCTAATGAGTATGTGAAAGAAAATGAAATTAAGGGTTTTAAAAAGTTACTTTATGCACCGTTGATGAAATACTTGAGAGAATGGGATACTTTGGCAGCAGATAGACCAGATGTATATTTGGCTAATTCTGTTAATGTTCAGGGGAGAATAAAAAAGTATTTTAGGCAACCAAGTGAGGTTGTTTATCCACCAGTAGATACGAATAGATTTAAGGCTAAGGAAGATAATCAAGGATACTTTTTGATAGTTTCAACCTTAACTCCATATAAAAAAATTGGATTAGCTGTGCAACTATTTAACAAAATTGGTAGAAAGCTTATTATTATTGGTGATGGCCCTGAGAGAAAATTTCTTGAAAGTATTGCTGGCGATAACATTGAATTTTTGGGATACAAAGATGATGATGTTGTGAAAGAATATATGGAAAACTGCCGGGCTTTTATCTTCCCAGGAGAAGAAGATTTTGGAATTGCACCCGTGGAAGCTATGGCTTGTGGAAAGCCTGTGTTGGGCTATTTTAAAGGTGGACTTTGTGAAACTGTAATTGCAGGAGAAACTGGTGAATTTTTTTATGAACCTACTGTTGAATCGATGGAAGATGGACTGGCTAGGCTTATGTATAATGAAAAGTTTTATAAGGCACATAGTATTAGACGCCATGCTACTCAATTTTCAAGAGAAGAGTTTGAGAAAAAGATGAAACGAACCGTTAAACATGTTATGATGCATGCCCAATAACATCTTCATAAATGAGCAACGTTGCACTCTATAGAAAATACAGGCCACATAATTTTGAAAACTTAGTTGGTCAAGACCATGTTCATAGCACTTTAATGAATGCTTTAAAATCTGGTCGTATTGCGCATGCATATTTATTTACTGGACCTCGTGGGACCGGAAAAACATCGACAGCAAGGCTTCTGGCTAAAGCTATGAATTGTATAGATTTAAAAGATGGTTACGAGCCATGTGATAAGTGTGATTTTTGTAAGGATATCAATGATGGTCGTTTAATAGATTTAATAGAAATTGATGCTGCTTCTAATAGAGGTATTGATGAAGTAAGAGATTTAAATGAAAAAATTAAATTCTCACCATCACGTGCTAAATGCAAAGTTTATATTATAGATGAAGTACATATGATGACAAAAGAGGCCTTTAATGCTCTTTTGAAAACTCTAGAAGAACCTCCAGAACATGCATTTTTTATTTTAGCGACTACTGAAGTTCATAAAATTCCTGAAACAATTATTTCAAGATGTCAGAGATTTGATTTTAAGAGACTACATGAAAAAATCATACTAACTCGCTTAAATTACATTGCACAAATTGAGGGAATTAAAGCTGATGAAAAGGCATTGGAAGTGATTAGTCATTATGTTGATGGAGGGCTTAGAGATGCCATTGGAATCTTTGAGCAAATGATAGTAAATGGAGAAATTAAATTTGAACAAGTTCATGCTGTTTTGGGTACTAGCGAAAACGGACTTTTGGAAAGACTACTTGTAGCATTGAGTGAAAAAAATGTATCTGAAGGAATTAAAATTATCCACGAGCTTCATGATCAAGGAAGCGATATGAAACAATTTACACATGAATTTGTAGATATGTTGAGAGAAAAAATGTTGAAAGCAGTTTATGCCGGGAAGATGGAAGAATCACAAGGATTTATGAAAATGATTGAAATTTTCCAGGAGGCTCAAGATAAAATAACTAATTCTTCTATACCACAATTGCCACTTGAAATAGCGGTTATTAGATTTGCTGGGCCTTCTATGTCAAAGGTTGCTGAAGTTGCACCTGTAGTTGACGTGGAGCAAAAACCTGTGGCTCCTGTTGAACAAAAAGTTGTTCATAGTGCTACACCTGCAGAGGTTGTTTTGGAGGCACCAAAGGTGGATATAGAGCCTGCTAAGCCTGTTGAGAAAGTAGCTCACGAAGTAGTAGATTTAAGCTTTGATAAGCTAAAAACTGATTGGCCAAGAATTACTGAGAGAATTAAATCTCCGTCGCTTAGAATGTCTATAAAGAGTGCTAAGCCAATGAAACTTGAAGCTCATGATTTAACTTTAGAATTTGGCACTGAATTTCACAAAGAAAAAGTAATGGAACCTGATCATAGAGTGGAAGTTGAAACAATCTTAAAAGAATATTTTGGGACTGGACTTAAAGTTATGGCATCACTTAAAAAAGTTGAAATTAAGCCTGTAATTGAGGAAGATTATTATCAAGCACCTGCCCCTGCAGAAGAACTCAATGAGGCACCAGTAAAAGACCCGACAGTAGATGCAGCACTAGGTATTTTTGGAGGGGAGATCGTTAGCTAAAGAGCAGAAAACTCATCTTCTGTTAAAATCTTTACTCCAAGATCTTGGGCTTTTTTCAGCTTAGAACCTGGAGATTCTCCTACTACTAAATAAGTGGTTTCTTTTGTTAAACTAGATTGAACTTTGCCTCCCTGTTTTTTTATTAACTCTTTGGCTTGGTCGCGGGTAAGGTTTAAGAGGGTTCCGGTGAGAACAAAACTTTTACCGGAAAACTTACCTTCGTTTTTGAGATCGCTTGTTATTAAGTTCACCCCGAGTTTGTAGAATTTTTCTAGAAGTGCTTGGTTTGTGGCGTCGGCGAAATAGCTGTGGATGGTGGCACCAACTTTGTCGCCGACGCCGTCTATATTTACTATTTCTTCAAGAGAAAAACTGCATACAGTTTCTATGAGATCTAGAATTGTAAAATCTGATTCTGTGTTTTCTGATGTCTCGCCAAAGAGGGTGTTTTGCATTTTAGGAGTCGAAACTTTTTCTATTTTTTTTGTGGATTTTTTAGCGTGGTCAAAAACAAACTTTGCTAAATCTAAACTACTTTGTTCTCCTACAAACCTTATACCTAGCGAATAGATAAATTTATCTATATCAATATTTTTAGCTTTCTCAATACTATCAATGAGATTATTTACACGTTTTTCTTTGAATAGATCGAGGGTTAGAAGGTCTGATTCTGTGAGATTGAAAATGTCGGCAGCATCGTCAATTAAGCATTCATCCACAAGCTGATTTACAACTTTTGTGCCAAGCCCATCAATATTGAATCCTTTTCTGGATACTGCATGAGCAATCTGTTCTTTAAGTACCGCCTGAATGTTGGTATTAGTAAGCCTATGAGCAGATTCACCTTCCTTTCTTTCAACCTTAACCCCATGTAATTCATCTGGAAATTCAATAATTCTTTCATCGCCTGTTCGTAAATCTTTAAGCACTTCTACAACCTCTGGAATTATATCTCCGGCCTTTTGGATAATAACCGTATCTCCTATCCTAATATCTTTTTTGGCAATTTCATCCTCGTTATGAAGAGTGGCTCTGGAAACAGTTGATCCTGCAATTAAAACTGGATTCATAATAGCAACAGGGGTAACCGCTCCTGTACGCCCAATTTGAAAGTGCACATCTATTATTTGAGTTGAAACTTGCTCTGCAGGGAATTTATAAGCAACAGCATAACGAGGTGCTTTAGCGGTAAAACCCATTTCTTGCTGCTGTAAAAAACTGTTAACTTTGATCACGATACCATCGTTGTCATATTCAAGATTTTTTCTCTTTTCTTGCCATGAATTACAGAATTCTATTACTTCATCAATGGATTGAAATTTTTTGTAGTGTTTACATATTTTAAAACCAAGTGAGTCTAAAAATTTTAGTGCATCTTCTTGGCTATCTGCGTAACTATTATCAATGTGATAACATATCATCGCAAGATTACGCGAAGCTGCAACTTGCGGATCTAATTGCCTTACACTGCCTGCAGCAGCATTTCTGGCATTGGCAAAAAGTTTTTCATCTCTTTCAGATTGTTCCTTGTTTATTCTTTCAAACTCTTTTTTTGGAATGTATACCTCCCCGGAAACTTCTAAATCCAAAGGTTCTGGAAGGCTTAGTGGCACACTTTTTATTGTTTTAACTGTATGTGTTACATCTTCTCCTTCTACTCCATCCCCTCTAGTTATAGCCTTTTTGAGCTGACCTTTTTCATATTGCAAAGTAATATTTAAACCATCAATCTTAAGCTCACAAAGAAATTCAATTTTCTCTGATGTTAACTTAGAAATTCTTTCATACCATTCCATTATTTCTTCGGCAGAAAATACATCAGAAAGCGATTTTTTTGGTGTTTTATGCTTAATTTTTTCAAAGCGCCCAGAAAGAACACTTCCAACCCTCTGAGTAGGAGAATCTGAGGTAATTAATTCGGGAAAAATGGCTTCTAAATCTATTAATTCGCGTTTTAGAGAATCTCTAACAGATTCCTCCACCTCAGACTCATCTAAAACAAAATATTTATAATTAAGTTCATTAATTTTTTCCCGTAGTTTTTTTATGCGTTTTTCGGCTTCCTCTAGATTCATTTATTGATTTTTAGCGGTATTTTTGCTATAATTATACGATGAATACAGATACAAAACAAAAAACAAATTTAATGGACGATAAAGTACAACAAGAACTAAATACTCCCCTAGTGGATCCAAGCGGATTTGATGCAGAGGATAAGGCACTTTTGAGCCTAATTTTGGAACTACTTAAAAGTGGTAAAATTGATTTTTATAAGCCTGACAGTCTTATAAATTTTAATGTCTACGATAAATTGGACGAGGAAATGAAAGGCAAAATTGATTTTGAAGCAGTAAACCTAACAACAGCAATTAGAGAAATTAGCGATTTGCATGAGGGGGGGTTTGACGAGAGCTATCAAATGCAAAATTTGGTACATAGAGTGCGTCTTACAAAAGAGCGTATTGAAGATGCTAGTGGTGATTTATTCTTAATTTAATTACATGGGAGCAAACGATAAAATAGAAACCAGACAGCCAGAACCAACAGTTGAAGCACCAAAAGTAGATTCTCCAGCTGCGAGTAATACTGAAGTATCTCCACAAACAGCTGAATCCGCAGCGGAAAAAAGAGATCAAAAGAAGGAAGATGTTTCGTTGAAAGCTAGATTTGAGCGTCAAAAATTAGGATTCGAACAAATTCAAAGAGATATAAAAAACCCAGAAAAACGCAATGCTCTTGCTGATTCTTTGCCACCAAGCAAGATGAAAGATTTATATGTTTCTCTGGCCGAAGATACTAATTTGCCAGAAGGAGATCTTAAAAACACTTTACTATCTTTGTTTGCTGTTATGGCGAAGTACGGCGGAATTTTTGAGAACTTTAAACCTGGTAGTTTTATGGCAGCAATTACCGCTGTGGATAGTCCTTACAAAGATGACTCGTTTTCTGCAAGTGAGGCAAAGTTAATACTAGAAAAAAAACCTAGACCGGTAGACTTGGAAAGTTTGAAAAAATATGGAAAAGAAGCTGCATCTGTTAGTTATGTATGTTCAAAATTGGGAGTAGATGAAATACTCACTGCAAAATCCCTAGCAGCAAGAATTTCTCATTTAAATCATTCTCCAGATCAAAAAGCATACAAAGATGTAAGGTTAAACGCTTTAAGAGCAAAAGCAAATCCAACTCCTGGTACTATTGTATTTTTTGTTGATGAGATAACAAGCTCAGAAGTTACTGTGGCAATTGCTAATAATGAGGGGCTTTATGAGTATGTGGACAAAAATAAAAGCGGAAATCTTGAAGTGAAAACTGCAAAGCTTTCTGATATAGTTAAAAATGATTTCATGTTAAAGGCTGCGTTTATACCGAATGAGCCTGTAGTAACGGCAACACCGGCGGCAACACCGGCGGCAACACCGGCAGCAACACCGGCAGCAACTCCAGCTAAAAGTACTACAAAAACAACTAAAAAGTAATTATGTCTGACGAAAATTCTCAAGCTCAAGGTGGTCAACAGTCTAGTATAGTAAATGATGTTGTAGTAGATAAAAATAAAACTGCTGAGCAGTATATTTTAGATGTTGAAGATAAATATATTGTACCTCCCCTAATTAGAGAGAAATTCTCTGATTTAATTAAACTGATCTATGAAACTGAGTCTATGGACAAAGAAGAGAGAGAGTATTGGCTACAAATAATGCCAATTATGTCTGAAGACCAAATAGTTAAGTTTAGAGAAATTTTGGTAACAGAGAAGGATCAATTAGCTGCATTGGATCAAAAATATGCAACCGATATGGCGGCTATCAACAAAAAACAAAATTCAGAACTAGATGAAGAAGAAATGAAGAAAAAATTAAAGGTTATTAAAGATCAAGAAGTTTCGAGTGAAGCCGCTGAAAAGCTTGAAGAAGAAAAACTCCTTAAAGAACTGGAAACTCTATAAAAGTTAACGAGATACTTTACCAGTATCATCTTCCACAGGGACTGCGGTTACTATAAGCCTCTTTGCATTAGTACCAACTGGAGTACAAGTTACCAATGTTAATTGCTCTGAATCTGTTTGTTTTAATACCTCTATATCCTTAGGTAATACAACTTTAATACCCTGTACTTGGTACACAAATTTCTTTTGATCCCAATAAACAATAATTTTATCACCTTCTACAACTTCGTGCAGTAGGGCAAAAACATCTTTAAAGCGACCTGGATCCCATGGAAAATATGAACTGTGTCCCGTAATAGCAACGTTCCCTGATTGTCCCGGTAAACTTGTACCAGGATAGTGCACCACCCCATCTTTAAGTGCAGACTGCATTTCTTTTTCTAAAGCATTCCAATCTCTTTGTATTAAACTTTTTGAACTTACCCTTACAATTGGAATATTTTGATTGATTCTTGGTATTATTATACGATTATCTGAAGGCGCAATCTCAAGATTTAATGCAGGAATTTGTTTTTTTTGTACTTCTGGATCATCACTAGTTTTTAAAACAGTTTTACTAATTGTTTGTTTGTTATCAAGTAATTCACTCATAGGTGTTTCTCCTGGGTGAAGATAATTTTGAATTTTGTAACTAATAATTGTTGAGTAGGCTGACCAATTTAACAGCACAAGTCCAATCATGAAAAACACAAAAAAGGCTAACACTTGCCTAAAAGCACCATGTAATATGCTTTTAACCTTTGATTCAATAGGCTTAGCTGATTCTGTTTTGTGGCTACTTACTTCCCTATGGTGATGAGTCACCTCTTCATGATGAGAAGGAGCGTGTTGAATATGTAATTTGAAGTGATCGTGATTTTGTGTCATGTAAAATTAAATTTATCTCATTATTATACACTAAATTGATATTTTTTTCAATTTGACTTGCATATGAATGAGTGTGATAATTTGGTGTATGAAAAAGCTTTCTTATAAGGATTTTTTTGACATTTCGACTATCGTGAAACAAATTCACGAATATATGCCAAAATTCAACGAATCAAAATTTATTGAGGCTTTTGAATTTGCGGCTTCTGCTCATGATGGGCAACTAAGAAAAGATGGAAAAACCCCCTATGTTGTACATCCTGTAATGGTAGTACAGATCTTGGCTCAGATGCATGCTGATGAAGACGTACTCATTGCCGGTTTACTGCATGATGTACCTGAAGATACTGAATATACAACAGATGATGTAGCTAAGCGATTTGGAAATAATGTCGCATTTTTAGTTGATGGCATAACAAAACTATCGAAGGTTTATTATCAAGATAATATGCCAGCCAGAGAAGTGGAATCGCTGAAAAAAATGTTTTTGCATAGCACAAAGGACCCGCGTGTAATTTTGATTAAATTAGCAGATAGGCTTCATAATATGCGTACATTAAAGTATGTAAGAGATGATAAGCAGCTGCGTATAGCAAGAGAGACTTTAAGTATATATGTTCCAATCGCAAATCTACTCGGCATACAGGCCATAAAAACCGCTTTGGAAGATTTGTGTTTTACTTATCTATTCCCAGAAGAATATCAAAAATTAACTGTGAAAGTTAATGGTTTTAATAAGAGGCATAAACGGGTTGTAGATAAAATGATTAGCGAAATTGAGAGTAAATGTAAAAAAGACGGATTGAATGTAGAAGTGCAAGAAAGAAAGAAAAATCTATATAGTATATATAAAAAAATATCTGAAAGTGGAAAAAGTATTGATGATTTAGAAGATAGAATAGCTCTTAGAATTATTGTAAACGAGGATTCAGACTGCTATACCGCATTGGGCAAAATGCATGATTTATATACTCCAAAACACAACAGGTTTAGGGATTATATTGCTAGCCCAAAGCCTAATGGGTATCAAAGTGTTCATACTGCTGTATTTGGGCCAGAGGGTTTTTTAACGGAGCTACAAATTCGATCGAGAAAAATGCAACTAGAGGCTGAGTATGGTATTGCAGCTCACTTCTTTTACAATGAGAAAGATAAAATTTTAAACGATAAAAGATCTTCTTGGGTAAGCAAAATAATTGAAATTGATAAAAGTGAATTTGATGATAAGGATTTTTTAGATGACCTAAAATTAGATATTTTTGAAGATAGAATTATAGTTTTTGATGCCAAAGGAACTACAGTGGATTTACCGGCTGGAGCTAGTGTGATTGATTTTGCTTATGCTATAGGCGGAAAAAGTGGGGATGAACTAAAAAAAGCGGAAATTAATACAAATAGCGTACCTATTACAGCAACTCTTAAAAGTGGAGATGTGGTAAAACTTATAACTTCTAAAGAGGTATCGCCTGAACTTTGGTGGCTGAGTTTTGTTAAAACTAATTTTGCTAAGAATAAAATAAAAAAACATTTAAAGAAAATTTCAAAACAGAAGAAAATAACATTAGGTTACAAAGCCTTACAAAAAGAATTTGATATTTCTGGATTAGGGTTGGTGGAAAAAATTAGTTTTAAGAAGCTCAAGAAAGCGATGAAAGAATATATTGGAGAGAATGTTAATAACTTAGAGGAAGTTTTGATGTTAATTGGTGAAGGACATTTTAGATCTATAGATATAGTGAAGGCAGTGCAACACAGTTTGAAATATGATGAAAATATTAAAGTGACATTAAAAATAGTGGCGGATAATAGATTTGGGCTTTTGAAAGATGTCTATGCTGTTTTATATGAACATGTTAGTGACATTACTTTTTTAAAGGCTTGGACATCTCGTAAACAAAAAGAGGCATATTTTACTATTAAGGTTTCATTAAGTGATGTTTCTAAGGTTGCTAGGCTTTTTAGCGAACTAGAACAAATTCAAGGAATTAATCATGTTTATAGAATATCCAATAGAGCATTGATGACTATTTGGGGGTTAAGTTTTATTACGGCAACAATATGGATACTACACCCGCTTGCAACATCCTATTTCCTGAAGAGTGATTTTTTCTTGGAAAATCGAATTATCTCGGAATGGATTTTAAATTCTACTTTACTTCTATTATTTCTTTCAATTTTCTATCTTACGACATTGGTACGAAAATACTTCCCAATTATTAGAAACAAGAAAAGACTTTGGCTAATAATCTTTAGCATCCCTTCACTAGCGATGACAGTGCTATTTATGGAAATGTTTTATTTTGAACTACAATTAAGTTGGTTCACTGTACTTGTTGAAGTAGCACTAATATACGCATATCTAACGCGTAATTTTATGAGCTTTAGTAAGGGTACAAATTAAGAGGAGAACTTAAAAACCATCACATCTCCATCCTGTACAATGTAATCCTTACCCTCTAGACGTAATTGCCCTTTTTTTTGAGCTTCTGCATGGCTTCCAGAATTAACCAGGTGATCCCAGTTTACTACTTCCGCTTTAATAAAACCTTTTTCAAAATCAGTATGAATCACTCCGGCAGCTTTTGGGGCGCTGTCACCTTTACGAATTGTCCAAGCACGGCTTTCTTTTGGGCCAGAAGTAAAATATGTAATTAGTCCTAAAGTACCATATGCGCTGCGAATTAGAGAATTTAAACCTGTTTCTTCTAAGCCTAATTCGTTTAAATAATCCTTTGCCTCTTCCTCAGTAAATGAAGAAAGATCTTCCTCAACCTTAGCACAAATAGGTATAACTTTTTCTTTAGTAGTTCCAAGTTGTTCAGCTAATTTTTCAGTATCAACTTTACCAATTTCGTCTTCATGCACATTAACAATATAAATGTGTGGCTTCATCGTTAATAAGTGTAAATCTCTTAGTGCAAGTTTTTGCTCATCAGTAAGATCTAAATTTGAAGCAAGTACCCCCTCCTGTAATTTTTGATATACCTCTTCCAATAAATCTGCATAGGCTTTCTTTTCTTTATCACCAGACTTTGACTCAGATTTGGCTTTACCTAAGCGGTTTTCAACAGTCTGCATGTCTGCTAAAAGTAATTCAGATTCTATAACTTCTTTATCAAATTTTGGATCAACTCCCCCATGAACATGAATAATATTCGAATCATCAAATCCTCTAATAACATGACCAATTGCATTACATTCACGAATATTAGCTAAAAATTTATTACCTAATCCTTCCCCCTGGCTTGCACCTTTTACTAACCCCGCAATGTCAACAAACTCAATGGCTGCTGGTATAACTTTTTCTGAGCCAATTACTTTTGATAACTCTATTAATCTTTTGTCTGGGACTTCAACAATGCCAATATTTGGATCAATTGTACAAAATGGGTAGTTTTGAGCTTCAGCGGCTTTTGTACGAGTAAGCGCATTAAATAGTGTAGATTTACCAACATTTGGTAGCCCAACGATTCCGATTTTAAGTGACATATTATTTGGTTAACTTTATTACCTTTTGTAAGTCATCAATACTTACTTGCCCGCTTGCCGTTTTTTCAGCTTGAGTTAGCGGAGCAAACATTAAATAATTTCCGAGTAAATGTCCAGTAAGTCGTGTTATTTTTCCATATTTTCCCATGCAAATATATATGGATTTTTGACCTTCATGAGAAGCTGAATTCAGTAAGGCAAGCATCCTCAAACTATCAGAAAAACTATTAGCAAAAGTCGCTATTTTAACAATATCCGCCCCATTGGAAACCATTTTTTTTGCTAATTTTTTGAGAACGTTGCTGGTAGGTGTTGCCCTAAAATCATGCTTGGAAAGAATGATTTTAATTTTTGGATAATTTTTTTTAATGAATTTTATGTCTTTTGCAGGAGTTTTAATATCTAAATCAATATAATCTATTGGATAATTGAGAATATCTTTATTAAAAGTACTGTTTTCGCATTTATAAATTATAGGCTTACTTTTAATTTTAAAAACTTGATCTAACTGCCTTTGATCTAAATTTGCACTATCGAACCAAATTTCAGTTAAATTTGCTTTCTTTTGCGCTTCCTTAAACTTTAATAAAAGGCTTTTAAAACTATTCTGTTGGATGGGTACACAAATCATTAGGTGTCAATTAAGAGCAATTGTACTGTTTGTTTTACTTTTTTTATGTCACCAAAATTTGGATAAATGAGAATGTGATTTGTCCTTCTAAGATTGTAATATATGAGGGAATTGATTTTGCAGTCAATTAGTATATTAGCCTTTTCCTTTTTTAAATATGGTCCAAAGTTTAGTGGCTGTTTATCTAGAGGAGATATTTTTTTATAATGAATTTTGTTAATTCTATTTTTAGAAACATCCACAAAAACATATCCTTCTGTTTCAGTTAATGTGTTTGCTACATCTGCTTGAAGAGATTTTCCTTTTTTTACGGGCACAGCTATTCTTGTTTTTTTAGATTTCGGGATATGAGTATGAATAGAAAAATCTTTAATGTACGGATTTATATCTAAAACTTTCTTTTCCAATAGTTCTAATGAATCTCTTAAATCCTCCATACTGACAAAAGGATTTACATCAACAAAAGCCTCACCAAAAATAAATGTACCAGCTCTTCTAAGTCTGATTTTATTAATTTTTTTAATTATTTCATGCTCATGTTTAAACACTCTTTTAATTTTATGAAGCAAAATAGGATTGTTCCAATAATCTAAAAGAAAAAATAGTGACTCCTTAGTACTAAAAAACCCCTCCTTAAATATAAACATTGATATCATTATGGTCACCACACCCTCCACATAAGGAATATTTTTATAATTAGCAAAAATAGAGACTAGTACTATAAAACCAGAAAACATATCTATTTTCTTATCTTTTGAGCTTGCCAATAAAGACAAAGAGTTTACCTTTTCTGCCGCTAATTTAAGTTCTTTGGCAAGTTTATATGAAAGAATAATAGAGATTACTGTAGTGGTAATGGCTAGTGGTCTGTATGCTCCCTCTTCTAAACTGGTTAGCGATTTTATTCCTTCAAGACAAATCACATACGCGAGGTAAATAATGCTAATAGAAATTATCAGTGCGGCAAAAGTTTCAAATTTGTAATAACCATAAGCAAAATTTTTGTCAGCTGATTTTCTTGATAGCTTTAAACCTATGTAAGCTGCAAAAAGTCCTAAAGTATCTGTGAGAGTACTAATGGCATCCGCTAAAATCACAGGCATACCAGTAATAAAACCGGCTACACCTTTAATAAAAGCCAAAAAAAGCAAATTGGAAATAGAACTCTTGGCGGTATCTTCGCCCTCTTTTAAAATGAGGTTATTCATATGTTTTATTGTATTGTACTCTTTTTGTTTTGACAAGGAACCACAACCCTCTATAATGAGGGAAATGTGGATTTATCTACGTATTATATTTTAACCTTGTTCATATGAAGAAGTTTTTATTAAGTCTTATGGCTGTAAGCATGCTAGCTTTCGTTGGATGCTCACACCAAGAAGAAGAAGTTGCAGAAGATGCAATGGTTGTAGAAGACGAAGCTATGGAACCAGCTGCTGACGCTGTAGTTGAAGACGCTGCAGTTGAGGAAGAAGCTATGGAAGAAACAGCTGAAGTTGCTAAGTAATTAGCCAACTAAAAAAAAGCAGTCACTCTATCTTAGATGACTGCTTTTTTGTTGTTTATGTTTCTATTGAGTTATTTCAACTGGTGCTTCAATTTCTGTTTTTCGTAAACTTTTATGGCTTCTATCTTTTCTTAAGTGGGCCATATATTTTTTAACTTGTGAAAGCAATCTATCTCTTGAAAGATCTACCGCTTTATTGATTGAGTGACTTGCTTCCTTACTTAGTAAGGTTTTTGCTGGAAGTTTAAGCAAAAATTCCACCTCAAAGGCATCATGCTTTTCGAACTTCTCAGCTGAAATTGTGAGCAAAACGGCGTCCGAAGCAAATTTAGTAAGCAAACTCGTTATTGAGTCTGTCTTTTGGTTAACATATTCATCGAAAAAAGCTCCTTCCGCTTCACTTAAGTTCTTATGAAAGAATTGGATTTCCATAGAAGTGGGTTAATGAATTGATTAAATATTAGCACTTTTTATTGCTTTTAGGTATTGTTTTTTATATGAAAAAGTGGTATAATATTATTGCAATTAGATATAGAAAGTTTTTCTTTCCAATAACTATATTGCACCTCTCCGGTATTCATTTGATGGCTTGACCATTGAAAGATGCCAACAGAAGAGTCGCCCTGTAATAATTTGGGCGGCTCTTTTTCTTTATGCTACAATGCCACTATACATTTAAACACCTCTACCTATGGAAATTGAAGAAATACCTGTTGTTGGAAAAATTAGCCATTCAATTAATATGATAATTGCTAATTTTATCCTTCTTGGCTTTGTGGCTTTGATTTTGGGAGTAATAATTCCATTCTTTCCACAAGTTTTAGATGTGCTTGTTGCAGCATTATTAGTTGTGGCGGCAGTGATATTCTTTAATATCGCCTTTATCATACGAAAATATAAGAATAGATATTTAGATTTTTTCAAATAAATTCTCTGGACATTTAGATATTCGAGAGTAGAATTTCGACATGTTGATTTATGCAGCACTTGGAACATTTAGTTTAGCCTTCTTACTTATCGTTTTTGATGTTTTTGATAAGGCATTGATTGCAATGCTTGGAGCGCTTGTGATGATTATTTTGAGAATAATAACTCCGGAGGAAGCGATAGCAGCAATTTCGTTTGAAACTATCCTTCTATTACTAGCAATGATGACCCTTGTAAATATCGCTTCAAAGAGCGGTATTTTTAATTGGATTAGTGTTAAGATAGCCTCACTTACTAAGGGAAATCCTCTTGCTATATTCCTGCTGTTTTCTTTTTTAACAGCAGTTAGTTCAGCTTTTTTAGATAATGTAACTACCGTTATTCTGATAGTTCCACTAACTATTGAGCTTGTGAAAGGAATGGGTAAAGATCCAAAACCTTACATATTTGCCGAAATGATGTTTTCTGACATGGGAGGAGCGCTCACACTTATTGGTGATCCATCTAATATTTTAATTGGTGGAGCTTCTGGGCTAAGTTTTATGCAATTTATACAGAACCTTTGGATTCCAATTTTATTTTCCAGCATTCTGACAGCTGTAGCTTTTGTTGTGGTGTTCTGGAAAAAGCTTAAACCTATATCAAAAGATTTAGGCGAACTTTTTGTTGCTAATGTGATAATTGAAAGAATTAAACATAGATATTTAAGAAAAACTCTTCACAAGGATTTTGTTATTAAAGTAGTGATTGCCTTGCTAATTACTATGCTAGGATTCTTCTTCCAAGAATATATTGGGTTACCAAACTATGTGATTGCCTTTACTGCTGCTGTTATTCTAGGAATTGTTACTTCTAAAAGAGTTAATATTGTACATACACTTGAATCTGTTGAGTGGACAACTCTACTATTTTTTTCGGGGCTATTTATCATGGTTGCAGGTGTAGAAAAAACTGGAATTTTGTTTAAACTAAGTGAGTGGATAAGCAACTCTACAACTGATATTACTTACCTATCTTTGATGATTTTGTGGATATCTGGAGGAGTTTCTATGGTACTTAATAATGTGCCTTTTATCACAGTAATGCTACCTGTAATCGCAAGTATACAATTAAGCTTTGGTGAACAGGATTCTACAATGCTTTGGTGGGCACTTTCTATGGGAACATGCCTTGGTGGAAATGCCACTATTGTTGGGTCGTCGGCTAATGTTGTGTCTGTTGATTTAGCTCACAAAGAAGGAGTTCATATTTCTTTCCTTGAATATCTAAAGTTTAGTTTACCTCTTACAATAGGAGTTCTTTCAATATGTAGTGCATACATTATACTTAAGTTAAATTAGCATGAGTACAAAAAGTAACGTTTTATCATCACTGTTTAGAGACATAGAATCTGATATTGGAACTAGAGAAATGTCTTTGCTAATACTTAGAGCTCTTAAGGATTCTTTAAAGGCTCTTTCTGTAGAGAATATTGATGAATTTCTTTCTCAGATGAAGGAGCTAGCTGAAGATGTATCTAACACAGAGCCAAAGTTTGGAGTTTTAAACTATAACCTTTCTATACTTTTAGGAGTGATGGAAGACTGCATGAAGTCAAAAAAATGTGATAGACATAAAATTGTAAAATGCTTGATAAATAAAATAGATGAAATTGTGAAATCTTGTCATGAAGAGAAAAATAATTTAATAGCAAATTCTGGACAAATAGACGTAGAAGGTAAAACAATTTTAATGCATGATCATAGTCATACCGTTTGGGATGTATTATGTAATTTAAAGAGGAGTGGGAAGCATTTTAAAGTTGTAATTGCTGAACAAGATTTTGACAAAACTCACAGCAATATTGAAAAAATGCATGCGGCTAATATCCCCTTCCAAGTTGTGCCATCTTATATGTTATCGCATATACATGAATCAATTGATATGGCGTTTTTTGGAGCAGTAACTTTAAAAGACACTATGCACTTTGTTATGGATCCAGGTTCATTTAGCGTTATATCTGAATTCCATGTTGATCAAGTTCCGGCATATGTATTTATTGAAACGAAAAAATTTAGTTTTTGGAAATCCAAAAAAAGAAGTGAAATTTTTATTCATCATCACAAGAGATCTCATCATAGCCAACCAATTGAGTATGACAGAATAAAATATTCTCATGATAGAGTGCCTGCACACTTCTTTACAAAGATTGTTACTGACCAAGGAATTTATACTCCAAAAACACTCAAAGACTTCTTTGATAAGCGTTTAAGTAAGTTGGAAAGTGGTGCCGGGAGAGAGAATTGAACTCTCGACACAAGGATTTTCAATCCTTTGCTCTACCACTGAGCTACCCCGGCCGAATGATTTTTACTTACGAGATTTTAAAGCTAATTACATTAAAAGGCAAATGTTTCTTTTTACTGGAAATGAGTCTTTAGTATGAGTTATATTTAACTTATGGTTGATAAAAAGAAACTTCAAAATTTGGCGAAAGTAATTGTTGGGTATTCCATTGAAGCAAAGAAGGGCGAAAAAATTTTGATAAGGGGTTATGGGTTTGAGAGCTATCCTTTAGTGAGAGAAATTTATAGAGAGTGCATTAATGCTGGTGCACATGCTGATGCAAGATTCTCTGTAGAAGAAATGGGGAGAATTTTTTACGAAAATGCTAGTGATGAGCAACTCACGCATCTTACAGCTCTAGATAAAAAAATTGCTGAAAGTTATGATTCAATGATTCAGATAGTAGCTAAAGAAAATCCTTACGAAACAATAGATGTAGACCCTAAGAAAAAGCAGATTTCATATAAAGCATCTAAACCATTATCAGATATATTGCACCAAAAGAAATGGTGTCTATTCTACTACCCTACTCAGGCATCAGCGATGTTTGCAAAAAGGCCACTTGAAGAATGGGAAGATTTTGTTTTTGATAGTTGTTTACTTGATTGGAAAAAAGTTGAAAAGATGGAAATGAAATTCATAGAAATAATGAAAAAAATTAAGGAGGTAAGAATTACAGGTGAAGAAACAGATTTAAAAGTTAAGATTGCAGGACAAAAATGGAGAGCATGTTGCGGAAAAAGAAACTTACCGGATGGAGAAATTTTTACTGCTCCTATTAGGGATGGTGTTGATGGTTATATAAAATACAACGTTCCAACACATTATAGATCTCATGATTTTAATTATGTAAAACTTTGGATTGAAAAAGGAAAGGTAGTAAAAGAAGAATCGGATAATCAAAAAGCTCTTACAGAAACTCTAGATATGGACATGGGTTCTAGATATTTTGGTGAATTTGCATTTGGTTTAAATAACAATATCAAGAAAGGTACAAGACAAATTATTTTTGATGAAAAGATGGGAAAAAGTTTACACATGGCACTGGGTCAATGTTACAAGGAGTGTCCAAACGGAAATGATTCTGTGAATCATTGGGATTTGATTTTTAAATTTAAGGAAGCTGGTGCAAAATTGTATTTTGATGAAAAATTAGTTTTCTCTGCTGGAAAGTGGGTAGATAAAAGATTCACCTTTTTGAATTAGGAAAATGTGAGTATACTTCACTAGACTTATTCCTAAATAATAAATTATGTCCAAACTAAAAAAAGATCAGGGTCTTATTGCTGCTATAATTTTTGCATCAGTGGTTGTATCTGCTTCACTAACATTCTTTGGAATGCAGCTTTATGGAGGCGGAGGTAATTTGGAAGAAAAAATTCAAGATGGTATTGAGGCTTACGTACAAAAACAAGCACAACCTCAACAAAGACCTTCTGTAAATGCAGAAGATTTTGTAGATGATGATGCCTTTATGGGTGATGCAAATGCACCTGTTACTATTGTAGAATTTTCTGATTTTCAGTGTCCATTCTGCAAAAGATTTGCAGATGGTGCTTTTGCTCAATTAAAGTCTGAATACATTGATACTGGAAAAGTTAAACTTGTATTTAGAGATTTTCCATTAAGTTTTCACCCTGCTGCCCTACCTGCTTCGTTAGCTGCAGAATGTGCGCGTGAACAAGGAGGAGATGAAGCATATTTCAAACTCCATGATTATATTTTTGCTAATCAAGATAGTATCCCTGGTAATTTAACAGAAGCCTCAGAATATTACGCTTCTGCCGTGAAGGGAATGGGAGTTAAAGACACTGCTACTTTCAAGGCCTGTGTGATTGATCAAAAATACCAAGCTGAAGTTGAAAAAGATCTACAAGATGGTCAAGAGGCTGGGATTTCTGGAACACCAGGATTCTTAATTGGTGAACAAATGGTAGAAGGTGCACAACCTTTTGAAGCATTTGCACAAGCAATAGAACAAGAATTAGCAAAATAGTTGATTGACTAAAAAAATAGTTTAAATTGAGTCTCGTTGAGGCTGGATTTTTGGAGGAATAAAGTGATAAACTTTTTTCATGAACCTAGCAATTTTTTCGTTATTAAAGAAAACTTCATATTTGTTTGTAGCACTTGGCGTGACATTTTTAATGTTTGATTTGGCATACTATGTAATGACAACGCTTCCTGGAAGTAGGAACGAAATGTGCGTAATTGGTGCTGGATTTACTACTCTAAATATAGTTTTTAGTGTGGTGATGAGTTTTTTAAGTGCCCTTCTCACAGTAGGTATTTTGGAAGTCGGCATGAGTAAGAGAAGCGTTTCTACATCGGGACTTGGTGTTTTACTTGGAAGCTTAACTGTTTTTTGTACGGCTTGTACTCTACCAGTAATTTCACTGTTTGGATTTTCCTTAAGCCTACTTTTTTTTACAACTTATGCAGATATACTAAAAGTTGTAAGTATGGTTTTGATTTTCATCGCCCTTTATATTGTAAATGGGCAAGTTCAAAATAAATGTAATATTTGTGTAAACTAAACTTTATGAAAGCTCCAAATTTTAATCTTCTAGATCAAGATGGCAAAATGCACAACTTAAGCGATTATAAAGGTAAAAAGGTTTTACTTTATTTTTACCCTAAAGATATGACATCTGGTTGTACGGTTGAGGCACAGAGTTTTAGAGATAATTTGGATGAGTTAAAGAGCCGTGGAGTAGTTGTATTTGGTGTGAGTAAGGATGATGTAAAATCACACAAAAAATTTTGTGAGAAGGAGAGTTTGAACTTTGATCTACTTTCTGATGAAAGTACCGAAGTTTGTATGGCTTATGGGGTTTGGGTGGAAAAATCTATGTATGGGAAAAAGTATATGGGTATACAGAGAGAATCATTTTTAATCGATGAAAATGGGGAGATAATTAAGCATTACGAAAAAGTTAAGCCGGAAGAGCATGTTGCCGAAATATTAGCCGACTTAAATTAAAAAGTTTCTCTTTCTCTTGAGTAAAAATGGAAGCTAAATTCTGTTCCGTTTTCCTCTTTTGTACCAAGATTTTCTGGTGGGTTTGTGTAGTATTCGGAAAAGTCTGGAAAAACTGTATCGCAATCATAAGAATTGTGAATTTTTGTAAGGTAAAGTCCGTTCGAAATTGGCAGTGCTAGCTCGTAGATTTGGGCGCCGCCGATTATGAAGATGTCGCCTATTTTTTCGTCGAGGTCGGCTTTGCGTAGGGCTTCGCCGAGGGAATAGCAAACGGCGGCGCCTTCGGCATTGTAATCTGGATTGTGTGTTAGAACTACATTCTCGCGGTCTTGAAGAGGGCGGAATTTTGGATCTATGGATTCCCATGTAGTACGACCCATAATAACCATGTTTTTAGTGTCGAACTCCATTGTTTCTGAAGTTGTGTCACGGAAAAACTCCATCTCTTTTTTGAAGTGCCATGGCATTTTGCCTTCCTTTCCAATACCGTTATTTTCGTCAACGGCTACTATGAGGTAAACATTTTTTTCTGTCATACTGCGACTGGGAATTTAATAAATTTATCGTGTTCGTATCCTATCAGGTTAAAGTCCTCAAATTCAAGATCCCAAAATGATTTATTGGCAATTTGTAGTTGCGGTAATTTTTTTGGAGTGCGCTCTAGCTGATCTTTTAAACCTTCTATGTGATTTGAGTAAATGTGGGCGTCCCCCATTGTGTGAACAAAATATCTAGGAGTTAGTCCGCATTCTTGGGCAACCATCATTAGGAGAGTTGCGTAGCTGGCAATGTTGTATGGAACTCCGAGGGCGATGTCTGCGCTGCGTTGGTAAAGCTGAAGGTCTAGGTGGCCGTTAATGACGTAGAATTGAAAAAATGCATGACAAGGTGGCAGAGCCATATCATCTATGTCTGCGACGTTCCAAGCGTTTACTATGATGCGACGAGAGTCGGGATTTTTCTTGATAGTATCGATAGCATTTTGAATTTGATCGATATGACTTTGTTCAATTGAACCATCAGACTTTGGTGTGATTTTGCGCCACTTGCGCCATTGGAAACCGTAGATTGGGCCAAGCTCACCTTTTTCATCAGCCCAGGCGTCCCAGATTGGAGTGTGCTGTGTGAGGTTGTCGTTAATATTTGTAGAACCTTTGAGAAACCAAAGTAGCTCACGCAAGATAGCGTCGAAACTTACTTTTTTTGTTGTAACCATTGGAAAACCTTCTCGGAGGTCGTAGCGTTTTTGCATGCCAAAAACTGAAATAGTACCTGTTCCTGTACGATCAGTTTTTGTTTCTCCGTTTTCTAAAACATACTTAACAAGCTCAAGATACTGCTTCATTTTCTTTTGATGTTACGGAATCAATACCAACATGCACACGGTCTGTATCTTGGTGAACACGGCTTCCAACTGTAACAGATTGTCCTTGATATTTACCTGCGTAAGGAGTTTCCGCTTTTTGATCCATTTTACAGAAAACTAATTGGCAAATACGCTTTCCAGCCTCTAATTTAATTGGCAATGAACTAGCATTATAAAGCTCAAGAGTGATTCTTCCTTTAAATCCTGGATCAACCCATCCAGCATTTTGAATGAAAAGACCAATTCTTCCAATTGAACTGCGACCTTCAACAAAGGCTGTAAGATCATCCGGAAGTTCTACATATTCTTGAGTTGTTGCCAACAAAAAAGAGTGCGGTGGAATTACGATGCTTTCATTTATAATTTCACGATATTGAATTTCCTCCCCAAGAGTAATTACATGCATATGATTCTCCTCAACTACTAGGAAATGATTTCCTAAACGGCAGTCTATTGAAGCGGGTTGTATAGATTTTTCGTCTATTGGCTCACATACAAGTGAACCTTCTTTGATCATGTTTTTTAGCGTTGTGTCTGAAAGAATCATAGGTAGTTGTTTTAAAATTGCTATATTATTTGTAGACTATTGACGAAATAAAATCAATTGTTAAGATAGGGGTCAATATTTTATAAACACATATTTTTATGTCGAAAGATAAAGAAACAGGATGGTCCACTGGTGGTGATTTAGAAATGGACACTTATGGTGGTCGTGACTTAAGTCAAGTACCACTGGAAGCTAGATTTGATTATCCTAGAGAATGGAATTCAGACGATATATTTGTACCTCCTGCTAGAATTACAGATGTAAAAGATCAAGTTGCAGATGTATTAGAAGGTGAAAATCAATAATTTTCCTTTATAAAGTCTTCAAGAATTTCAATAAACTCATTTGAGATGTTTGAACCTTGGAGGCTTTTTAGGTATTCCCCTTTTATGTAAACTGGGGCTACTGGTTTTTCCATTTTGCCAGGGAGAGATATTGCGATGTCTGAATGTTTAGACTCACCAGGCCCATTTACCACACAACCCATAACGGCAATTTTGAGATCTTCTACTCCTGGGTATTTTGTTTTCCAATCTTTCATTTTTTCGGTGATATGGAAATTTACTTCTTGAGCAAGTTCTTGAAAGAAATGGCTACCGGTGCGTCCACAACCGGGGCAAGATGTAACTTTTGGTTGGAAATTTTTGTAGCCTAGAGCTTGTAATAAAGTTTTGCAGGCTTCTACTTCTTTTGTGCGGGGTTCTTCAGGTGTTGGCGTAAGTGAGATGCGAATGGTATCTCCGATGCCTTGGTTTAGGAGTATTGAGAGGGCGGCGGATGATGAGATTAAGCCTTGCATACCAGAACCGGCCTCAGTGAGGCCAAGGTGTAGAGCGTAGAAGTGTTTAGATTTGCTCATGCGAGCCGCTAATTTTTCGTATGCTTCAATTACATCTGGAACTACAGACATTTTAACGCTTAACACTATTTGATTTTGTGGTAGTCCTAACTCTTCCGCCAGTTCTGCTGACTTTAGGGCGCTTTCTACTACAGCATCAATAATAACTTCACGGTCTTCGCGGGGCGAAACGAGCGAGGCGTTTTTTTCCATGAAATGGGTGAGGAGATCTTGATCGAGTGAGCCCCAATTTACTCCTATGCGGACCGGTTTGTTGTTTGCTACTGCTACCTTTATAAAGGCTTCAAAATTTTTGTCGCGTTTGTCTCCCTTGCCAACGTTTCCTGGGTTGATGCGGTATTTGTCTAGAGCTTTTGCCATTTCTGGAAATTCTGTGAGGAGCTCATGTCCGTTGAAATGAAAATCTCCTACGAGTGGTAGATGTTTGTAGCCGCTGCGGTCTAGAAGTTCTCTGATTTTTGGGACTTGGGCGGCTGCCAGATTTGTATTTACTGTAATGCGAACAAGCTGAGATCCCGCTTCTGCTAATTCTATGCATTGTTTGGCTGTGGCTTTTGGATCTGAAGTGTCGGTGTTTGTCATTGATTGGATAACAATTGGATTATTGTTACCCATCTTGAGATCACGGATTTGTACTTCTGGTGTTTTGATCCTCATGTTAAAAAGCTATTGATGTACCACAACTACAGGCGCGCTTTTTGTTGGGATTGATAATAGTAAGACCGCTTTCATGGAGACCAAGCTTGAATTCTACAACTGAGCCATAGCTGCGGGAGAATGTAAAATCGTTCATGAATATGCTTAGCTTTTCTGTGAGTTTATATACTTTTTCGTCTGCTTGTGGGGAGGGAGTGAAATCATAATCGTACTTGAATCCTGAGCATCCACCGGCAGAAAGGCGGATTTGAAGACCAGAATTTTCTGATAAAGATTCGAGGTTTTTAACAGCTGTTTCCGTAAACATTAATCCAGCTACTTTGTAATAGATTTTATTACCTTCAGTAATTTTTTGAGGGCTTTGGTCTTTTTTGCTAGGTATGTGTGCTTCAACTTCAATTTGTTTTAGCTTGTTTAGGTGAGTAAGGATTTTTTGGGTTTTTTGAGACTCTAATTTGTGGTGAGCGAAGAGCTCCTTTAGAGTTCTTTCTGTTCTGGCGTCGCAGCCTGTTACTTTTAGTCCGGAGTTTTCTAAAATAACCACACTGTCTGGTGTGAGTTCAAAAAGCTGAGATATTTTAAAATCCTCCGTTATTTGTTGCATAGCAATTCCTTTAATTCTCCGCTTTGGAACATTTCAGTAACTATGTCGCACCCACCTACTAACTCTCCATTGTGGTAAAGTTGTGGGAAGGTTGGCCAATTTGAATATTCTTTTAAACCTTGGCGAACTTCTTCATCTTCAAGAATGTCGAATGTAGTGAATTTCACGCCTAAGTGATTAAGTACATCTACCACTTGTGCCGAGAATCCGCATTTTGCGAGATATTTATCTCCTTTCATAAAAAGTACGGTTTCGCTTTGATTAATCAAAGATTCTAAATGTTTTTTAAATTCTTCTGTCATAGTGTTTTAAGTTCAAGTCTTACTGCGTGCATATGGTCTTTTTTCATAAGATCACTTAAGGCTCCATATACTAAACGGCTTTGCTCCAAGCGATTTTTTCCTTTAAAGATACTTGAGGCAACTGTAACCAAATAATGACGACCATCACCTCTTTCATCTATCACCTCTATTAAGGCTTCATTTCCGAAAACCTCTTTAAGAGCTTTATTGGCTTGTTCTTGCACGTTCATGGTAATTGAATATAGCACTTGTGACCTTAAAAGCCAAGTGCATCTAAAACTGGCACCGCTAAATTTTGCCCCTCACCTTGAGATGGGAACACATGCATTCCTAGAGCTGGATTAAAATTGATTTCTATAATGGAATAGTCTTTACCGTTTGTGATCATATCTACACCACAAAAAGTAGCGTCAACTGATTTTGCAGCCTTAACCGCGGCTTCTTTTAAGTGAGATGGAAAAGTTTTTGTATGATCTATGGCATCTCCACCTGTAGAAACATTTGTATTATCTCTCAAATAAACAACTTTGTTTTTCTTTGGAACAGAAGTTAGTGTTAAATTTTGAGATTTTAATTTTGCTTTCTCAATGGCGGTAACTTTAATAGGATATTCCCACTTGTTTTTGCACTGTTTGAAATCGGTATTTTTACTTTCAATGAGTTCTGAGATGGTAGATTTGCCATCGCCAGTAACATTTGCAGGGCGCCTCTCTACTACTGCTAATGCCTTACCATCAATAACTAAAACTCTATACTCAGTACCCTCAATAAATTCTTCAATGATTACAGAAGAATCTTTTTCGAAGGCAAATTTAACAGCGTCGGTGTAAGATTTTTTGTCTTTTGGCAGCACCATTGAAACACCTATGCCAAAATTTGTGGTGTTTGGTTTGATGATTATTTTTTTGTCTTCAAATTTTTCATAATCTTCAAGCGCTGATTCTATAGTGTTATAAAGTCCACCGGCCGGTACGCTAATTTTATTTTCATTCAGAATTATTTTTGAGATTTGTTTATCTTCCATTAAGAGATATGAAATATAAGAATCTTTTGAAGTTTTTGTGGCTTGTTTTACATACTCAACTTTGCGTCCTTTTCTGAGTCTAATAAAGCTCGCTTTTTCATTAAGGACTTCTACCTTAATCCCCCTCTTAAGAGCCTCCTTAATAAGAATTTGTGTTGATCTTTCAAGGTTTTCATAGCCTTCTGTGGTTTGCTCACTAATCGCCTCCATTCTCTCCTTTACCTTCAATGATGTTTGGGCTTCGATTTCAAATCGCTTAACTTGGTCGGTAGAAATTTTTAGATCTTTAAGATGCTTGTAATGTTCTTTTGAAAGATCGAGCCCAAATTGCAGGTAGCTTTTTTTGCTTTGCAAGATGGAGTTTAGAATTTGGGCGGATGGAGTTTTGTTTGGATCTTCAACTTTTTCGTACTGCTTGGTTAGAGTTTTTGTATACCGGTTGTCAGTGTTATTTTTATCTAAAATTTCTGCCGCTACTTTCATTTCATCAAGAATTTGAGTTGCCCAACTTTTGAGAGTTGTTTTTTGAGTGTCTTTGGTAAGTTGCAGATTTGGCTTTCTACCATAAAGTGCGACTTTTTCTTGGTTCATAGAATAGTCGTGTTGTCTTTTTTTACTGATTTCTCTATCGCTCTTCATTAAACAATAAAGCATGAAAGTGTGTAGGAATCTTAAATGTTCTAAGGAAACACCATTTGGAGAATTTGGATCTATATCAACAGTCCTAACTTCAATATACTGAACCCCTTTTTCTTCTAGGATGTTTAATAATTCTGATTCGGCGTCATGATTTCTTTTTGGTCGAATTACAGCGTAATACTCATTTGGAATTTGGAGAATATGATCGTTCAAACCTTCTAGTTTGAAATATTTGCGTTTTGGAGTTGAGGTTAGGTGCCTTAAATCGCGAATGTATTCGCTAATGTTTGAAAATGAAACAGGCCTATCTTGGCAGCAATAACCGTATTTACTCATACGAAGTGACGTTGCATATTTGCCGTAGTAAGTATCTTTCCCATGCCTGTTAAAATAAAGCAAACCTCTGTGTTCATAAGATGTATCTACAGCAGGTGAAGCCCCAAAAAGATAAATATCTAACCAGCTAATCTCAAGAAAATTTCGTATGATTTTGAAGTAGGAAGCTGTCTTAAAATCTTGTAATGACTGACCTTCTTGTGCAAATTTTTTGTACATCTTTTCCCAGAAATCATTGTTGAAAGAAAAATTATAATGAACCCCAGAAATTGTTTGCATTATGGCTCCATATCTAGCTCTTAATCCAATTCTATATTGTTCTTTTTTGTGAGCTAAATTGGAACTTCCATATTTGGCTAAAGGAATATCTTTTTCTTTAGGGAGTTTTGCTGGAGGTGAAAATGGCCAAATATTTTCGTCCTGAAGTTTTGTTATTGTGTAGTGATGTATGTCGTTCAAAAATTTCAAAGTACCTTCTTCACTTGTATAGACTGGCGTAATAAATTCTAACTGTGACTCAGAGAAATCGGTTGAAATGTGAGGATTTGTGAGTGGTGATCCTAAGACTTCAGGATGCCTAGTTTTAGCAATCCCCCCATTTTTATCTATACGAAAACACTCACGCTCAAGTGCGTGTTCGTTTTTAGCTAGTAGCTTGAAGTTGCTATTTTTAAGCAACCATTCCTCTATTTGTTTATTTGAGTAGATCAAGGAGTTTACCTTCGTTATTTAAAGCGTCAATGTCTGAAAAACCACCTAGGCATTTTTCACCAACAAAGATCTGAGGTACAGTTTGAAAACCAGATTTTGCACTTATTTCCATTAGTTTATCCATATCGTTTGTTACATCAATCTCTTCATATTTAACATTAAGAGAATCTAAAAGAGCTTTTGCTCTCACGCAGTATGGACAGTAGTCTTTTGAATAAATTGTAACCATGAATTTGAAGTTATTTCTTGGCTTCATTATATATGAAAAGTTTTGACAATTGTATAGCAAGTATGGATAATTGCGGCGCTATGCCAAAAGTTAAATTTCAAAATACAGGAGAGGAAGAAGAAATTGAGTTAGGTGCTGAACTCAAAGAAGTTACCAAAGATGCGGGGTGGCCAATTGCATATGGATGTGAAGATGGTGTTTGTGGTACTTGCATTGTGAAAGTGGTAGATGGAGAAGAAAATTTGAACCCAATGGAGGAAACGGAAAAACAAACTTTGGGAATAATGGGACTTGATGAAGGTGGATATAGACTAGCTTGCCAATGTAAATGTAATGGTAGCTGTACAATAGAAGGAATGTAATTATGCCGGAATTACCTGAAGTAGAAACGGTGGTTCGCTCACTTGAGCCCGCTTTAAAGGGTTTGAAGTTTTTGGAAGTACATACTAATTGGAAGAATCATGTTGTTTGGGGAGAAGGGCCTTTTGATGAACTTGAAGGATCGAAAGTTTTAGAGGTAAAAAGAAGAGGAAAATTTATAGTAATTTTTTTGGAAAACAATTATGTGATCGTTGTTCATTTAAGAATGAGTGGAAGAATTTTGATTAGAGAAGTTAATGAGGAGGCTTTGAAGTTTGAAAGAACAAAATTGGAGTTTGAGGGAGTTTCGGTGAGATTTTGTGATGTAAGAAAGTTTGGAAAAGTTTGGGTAAGTACTATTGATGAATATGAAAAACTGAGTGGGATTTCGAGGCTTGGGATTGAGCCGTTTGGTGATGATATGAGCGCAGAGATATTTAAAAATATTTTTGCTGGCAGAAGTGGTGTTGTTAAAAAATCATTACTGGATCAAAGCCTTATTACTGGTATTGGTAACATTTATGCAGATGAAGCTTGCTTTTACGCTGGCATTAGACCAAATGCTGATTTAAAAAGTTTGAGTAAAAAGGAATTAGATGTGTTGTTTGATTCTGTAATGAAAGCTCTGAATCAGGGAATTGAAAATAGAGGTACAAGTATATCGGACTTTCAAGATGCTTATGGGAAAAATGGGAGTAATCAAGAAAAACTGTTTGTTTATGGAAGAGGCGGAGAACCTTGTTTTAAATGTGGAACAACTCTTGTAAAATGCAAAGTTGCAAGCAGGGGCACTGTTTATTGCGAAAAGTGTCAAAGGGCCTAGAAAAATTGACAATATATGAGTGATGTATGATAAATTGTAATTATCATAACCTCTTTCCTTATGAATTTTCAAAAATACTTAGCAGAAATGCTTGGAGCATTCGCGCTAACTTTGGGAGTATATCTCTCTCTTTCTTTAGGTATGCCTTTGGCTACCCCTTTTGTTGCGGCTCTTATTCTTGGTCTTGGAGTTTACACTCTTGGCCCAATTAGTGGAGCACACTTCAACCCTGCAATTAGTATTGCAATGGCCGGAGTGAAAAAACTCAAATGGGAAGTTGCATTTTTTTATGTAATTTCACAATTTGTTGGAGCTCTTTTGGCAATGTATTTTGCCGACTTTATGATGAGCGGCGGTGGTGTAGATCTAACTGCTGGCAATGATCTTAAAATTGGTATCGCGGAAGCACTTGGAGCTGGAGTACTAGCTTTTGGTGTGGCTGCCGCTACTTACAAAAAAGTTCATGAAGCTGCTTCTGGTATTACTGTTGCTTGGTCTTTACTACTTGGAATACTACTTTCTTCTGGATTTTCAAATGGAATTGTTAATCCTGCGGTTGCTTTAGGACTTGGATCACTTTCATATATGTATGTTCTAGGCCCTATCGTTGGAGCTTTCTTGGCGGCTAGACTTTACAAATATCTTGCTGGAGCTAAATAATCATAGCTGAACCAAGACAAATATCTTGGTTATAGAAAACTGCAAACTGGCCGGGCGCGATCCCTTGATCATCCGTATCAAGAACTATCGTTGCTCGGTCTTTTGTTAATTCTGTGAAGGTTGCATTATGAAAATTTTCACCATGCCTTAATTTAACCTTTAAAGTTTTTTCCTGTGGTGGGTGTCCTGAAAACCAATTAAAGTCTGTGAGATTTACTGTGTCTCTTTTTTTATCTTCGTCATGGTAGGATTTGGAAACATAAACTATATTCTGCTTCGTGTCTTTTTTAACCACAAACCAAGGCCCGTCTGGTAAATGAATCCCTTTGCGTTGACCAATTGTGTAGTAATAAAAGCCATCATGAGTAGCGAGCTTTTTTCCTGTTTCAAACTCCAACATATCCCCTTCCATCTTGCCTAAATAGTGACTTAAAAAATCAGAGTATTTAAACTTTCCAAGAAAACAAATCCCCTGAGAATCTTTGCGGTTTTTGTTTGGAAGATTGTACTTTTCTGCAAGTTCTCGTACTTCATCTTTTGAGAGATGGCCAATTGGAAAAATAATGCGACTAAGCTGAGATTGAGATAGTCGAGACAGAAAATATGTTTGATCTTTTATAGGGTCTGGGGCTTGTTTTAGATAATAAATACCATCTTCTTCGTGAATTTGAGCGTAATGACCAGTGGCAATTTTGTCGAATGAAGAGTCAATTTTGTCTACAAAAAGCCCAAACTTAACATGACTATTGCACATAACATCTGGGTTTGGTGTGCGCCCCTCTTTAACTTCTTTAATAGTATATGCCACCACAGTTTCAAAATATTCCTTTTGCATAGGAACAACCTCTAATGGGATTTGGAGCTCATCACAAATTTGACGCACATAAGAAAGATCCTCTTCCCATGGACAATCTGAGAGATGTTGAAGTTCATCTTCTAGCCATATTTTTAGATAGAAAGCTGTAACGTCATGCCCCTGTTCCTTTAGCAATCTTAGTGCTACTGAACTATCTACCCCGCCTGATGCAAGTAATGCTATTTTCATGGGTGGGATTATAATGGAAGTTTGGCTTAAAGAAAACCTTAATCTTCTTTATATGGATAGAGTTTTCTTGGGGCGGTTATGTATTTGGACATGAGGAGGTTGTCTTTTACTGTGCCGTCGTTTTCGGTGATTTTTTGAATCCAGGCTATTTCATTCCAATTTGGGTTGGCGATTGATTTGAGATTCTCCGGAACGCGTCCAGCATAAAGTGGGCCTATCAGTTCTACAGATTTGTAAATTGGCTGGCCGTAGAGCTCTACGTAGGCATCGTCACCATCATTGTATGCCTGAATGAAGAGATAATTTTCAGTATTGTTGCGAAATCTTAGATCTTTTGATCCAGGATAAATTGCAGCATCTAGTCCGTTACCAAACTCTTCGTAATAAAGAATGTAAAGGGTGTGATTGGATTTTTCCAATATTTCTAAGCCCGCTCCAACTAGGGCGCGGTAGAGAGTTGTAGAGACTTGGCAAAGACCACCGCCGGGTACTGGAATTAAATCTTGGCCACCAAAAATTGCTAAAGATTGCTCCCAACCATTAGCACGGTTGATTTCACCTAATGTTGAATTAAAGGAATATTCTTGATCTGGTTTTAATAAAATATTGTGTACTTTTTCACTAACTCCTTTACGTATGTTGTATTTTCGACCAAATCCCGATTTTGCAAAACTGGAGCGTCCTTGAGAAAGTTTTTGTAGTGGGCCTAAATCCACACCTGTTTCATTAATTACTTTCGAAGGAGAGGTTGTTATTACTATCTCTGTGGTGTCGAGCCCGTTCTTGATGTTTTTAATAAATGCCTCGGCTGTGGATTTGTAATCTATGTGGCGGCCATCGACAGCATGGCCTTCTGTTTGAGCGTATAGTTCTCCTTCTTTTGGTAGAGCTTTTATTGTGAGGTTTGTGGCTTCCCTTTCGATGGCCGCCGAAACATCTTGCTCAAGATGTTTTTTTAGCTCGTTTTCATTAACAGTAAATTCACCGTTTTTTACTTTTACGGCATATGGAGGAATGAAAAATTTGTATGTGTATTGGTTCTCAATGGTTTCCGTATATGTGAGAGTGTGTTTATGTTTTAGAAGTGACTTTAACTTCTCTGCATCACTTTCTGCTGATTCTGTATTATAAAATGCTTTTGTTTCGGTGGTGGAAATTTGTATGTCCTGATTTCCGTATATTAGAGCCTTAGTAATTTGGGATTTGAGATCTGCTAGGTTTGGCTCTTTTCCATCAATATGCGTTTGAAGTGAAATGTTGCCATTGGTATCAACCTGTACTTGAGCATCCTTTGAAACAACTATATTTGGAAAATATTGTTCTAATTTTGTATTGAGAATGGCTGAGTCTACCTCAATGATTGGGGGTAATTTTTGAGTGATGAATAAACTAGTAAGTCTTTGACCCCAGTGCTTTATGAGTGAATTTGTGGCTGAAATAGTTTTGATGTCGGAAATGGTTTTTTGTGAATTGAAGGTGAAGCCGAGCTCTGAAGGAGCGAGGCTTATTGTTATATCTTTGTAGGTGAAGTTTAGAGGTTGGGATAGGGCTTTGGAATAATAATTTACTAGTTCTTTTTCTGCATCGTCGTAAGTGGAGCTTTGGATTTCTAAATCACCTATCATTACATCTGTTGTGATAGTGTTTGCGGCGGATTGTTTAAAAGAAAAAAGGAGTACAAAGAAAAGAACCACTAAAGCAATGGTCATTTTTTGATTCCAACTATTATCCTTATTTTTTGACATTTATTTTTTAAGAATGAGTCCTACAGGGCAATGATCTGAACCCATTATATCAGAAAGAATGTAGGCATCGTGAAGTTTTTTTTCTAGGGAGTCTGAAACACAGAAATAATCTATTCTCCAGCCAACATTTCTCCTTCTTGCTCCACCTCTGTAGCTCCACCATGTGTAGTTATCTGGACCTTTGTGAAAATGGCGAAAAGTATCTATGAATCCGGCTGTTAATAATTTTTGAAAGCCTTCGCGTTCTTCGTCCGTGAATCCTGCCTCTCCCCTGTTGGCATCTGGACGGGCAAGATCTATATCTTTGTGGGCTACATTAAGATCTCCACAAGTGATAACTGGCTTTTTCTTTTCGAGGTATTTTAGGTAGGTTCTAAATTCATCATCCCAAACTTGGCGATATTGAAGTCTGGAAAGATCGTGTTTTACATTTGGGGTGTAGACATTAACCAAAAAATAATCGTCGTATTCGGCTGTCAGAACTCTTCCTTCGTCGTCGTGCTCTTCTTTTCCTATACCAAGATGAATTGCATTAGGCTTAACACGACTATAAATTGCTGTTCCAGAATATCCTGGACGCTTTGCTGAATTAAAATAGCAATGATAGCCCTCAAGTGGATTTACCTCTTCCGGTAATTGATGGTCAAACGCTTTGATTTCTTGAAGACACAGGATATCGGGCTGATGAGTTGCTAGGAATTCCATAAATCCTTTTTTGTGCACTGCACGCAGCCCGTTAACGTTCCAAGAAATGAGGTTTATCATTAGATTTTGTTTAAAACTTGTGGGTTCATTGTATTAGCTTGAACAGCTGCTAACAAGTTCAAATTTTAAAGACCATATGCTTTATCTCTTTCAAATAGTTGCAACATTTTTCTTCTCAACGGGTTAATACAATCCTTAAATGGTGCTGACTCTAAAACTTCATCAACAGTTCTGCCACATGTTAATGCAAGTAGATATGCAAGCCTTAAAACTGCTGCATCTGCTGCTGGATAGCCATCTTCACTCAAATAATCTGGATGAAATAATTTTTCTGGATTCTTATTACCCACAACTACGTTTTGCAAACCATGCTCAACCGCACGAGCGAGACCTAAAGCACTTAGTTCAGAGCGTGTAGTCCCATCTGGATTTCCAGTAGGATCTGCAGTTCTTAAACTAGTATCAAAATGAGCGTCTCTCATTGCTCTAGTTTTCCCCTCTTCCATTGCCTTAAGGGTAGTTGACCCCTCCAACCAATTTGCATTATTAACCACATTTAGAAGTGCTGCATTAACTGCAACAGTATATCCATCAAGATTTACTGCCCCTTCTCTTGCAATATCTTTTACACGACCTCCTCTCAAAGAATTTCTTTGATCCTCGGCAAAATTTGATAGTGCATTCTGCTGATCGGAATCTAATCCCCTATAAACACTTGGGAAAAGTGTAATTTCACTTAAAGGCAATACCTGCCTTGGTGTTAAAGGTTGTGCTGAAACTAGATGTAATTTTGGAGTCTCTCCTTGAGACTCTCCTGGTGCTAAATTTTTTAAACTCATATTTTTTTGGTTATGAAATAAAAAACTCCGCTTTATGCGGAGTATGAGTTTTCTTAGTTTTGAACTTTTTTAACTTATGAAAATCACCTCCGCTTTGGCGTAGTTTGTAATAATGCTTACAATAATTTGGCGTGATTGATTATTCATTATTTGCATCTTAAGCATTATTTTTTGACTAGTCAAGTTAAGTTAATTTGACGCTAAATTGTTCATGATAGTATGTGTTCTTGTATTTTTAATTTATCAATGTGGAAGTTCAAAGGTCTCAAGGGAATAGTGGTAATGAAATTATAGATAGAATTTGTGAAAAAATTGATAGTGGTGAAATTAATTTAGTTGCTATAGATGGCCCTCCAGGAATTGGCAAAACAACATTGATTGCACAGGTAATACACTATCTGGCGATGCGTAATATGCCATATTGTGTTGTTGGTACGGATGATGACTGTATAGAAAGAGATCAAAGGGATGGACTTGAACTACTTTCTTTCCATACTGGAGAAATTGTGCGAAGGGTAATTAATGCTCATGTGGATCCGAGATTTCCAAATGGAGCATCCTTAGACTTTAAAAGGTATAGTTCAAAAACCGGCAAGAGAGATGAACCTCATAGCTATAATGTTCCTGGAAGCAAAGGGGTTTTAATTGTGGAGGGTGTGAGATCTTCTGAACACACTTTAGATGTAATGGCGGATTATAGAAGTGAAGTTTTAAGAAGATGTTTATTTGTTTTGTTAGAAAAATCTGGAGAGCTTGTGGAAATGCAAAGACTGGAAAGAGACATGAATGCCAAAGGGCTTGCAGAAAGTGTTGTTATGGAAAGAATTGCCTCACAAAGAGATCATTTGTCATACTATTTTGGACTTTTACGAAAAAGGCTTCATAATGCCGGAGATTTTGAAGTTGGAAGATACAATAGAGATGCTAGAATACATGTAGGAACTATTACGAAATAAAATGATTAAAGTAGCAATTGTTGGTGGTGGGGCGGCCGGCATGATGGCGGCCGCCACTGTAGTTGAAGCGGACACGGATGCTGAAGTTTTTTTGATAGAGAAAAACACTATTTTAGGAAGGAAGGTTATTATTTCTGGTGGAGGAAGATGCAATGTAACTACCGGTATAGATGATCTAAAAGTTGTTTTGAAAAAATATCCACGAGGTGAAAAGTTTTTGAGAACTGCAATGTATAACTTTAAGCCCGAAGATGTACGCAAATGGGTGGAGGATCATGGAGTGAAACTGAAGGTAGAAAAAGACATGAGGGTTTTTCCTGTGTCAGATAATGGGAAAGATGTGGTTGGAGTTTTTGAAAAAGTTTTAAAGAACGATAAAGCGAAAATAATTTTTAAAAAATCCGTAAAAACTATTAGTAAAATGGGGGGGTATTTTTCTGTTGAATTAGATGATGGAGAAATTCTTGAGGTTGATAAGGTTATACTAACTACTGGAGGACAGGCCTACAGACACACCGGATCTGTTGGTGAAGGTTATAAATTAGCAGAAAGTCTTGGGCATAGCATTACTCCCCTTGCGGCTAGTTTGAGCGCGTTTTTAGTGAAAGAAGATTGGGTGAAGAATTTATCTGGAGTGTCTTTTTCAAATGTTAAATTGAAGTTGGTAAAAAATGAGCGTAATGAGTTTGCTGGCCCAATAATGTTTACTCACAAGGGGCTTACGGGGCCTGCTGTATTTGCACTTTCATCAATGAGTGCATATGAGCTAATAGAAAAGGAAGATAATGCGGATTTGTTTATGGATTTTGTACCTGACATAAGTTATGAGGAGTTATCTAAGCAGATTGAAAAGACTATGAAAAATGAACCAAAGAAGTTTTTTTATAAAACTCTGGGGGGTTTTGCGCCGAAGTCTTTTATAAAATCCCTGTGTGATGAGCTTGGAGTAAACATTGAAAAGATAAATGCTGAGGTTTCTAAGAAAGATTTCAATAAAGTAATAGAAGGTCTTAAAAATTGTAGAATAACTTTGAATGGAAGAACTGCTGGTGAGGAATTTGTGACTGCTGGAGGAGTTGAACTTACAGAAGTTGACTCTAAGACAATGGAGTCGAAAATTTGTCCAGGCCTTTATTTCGCGGGAGAAATACTAAATATTGATGGTTTTACTGGTGGATATAATTTGCAAGTTGCCTGGTGCACAGGAAGACTAGCAGGTGAAAATATTTGATGATATATTCTAGTCATGAGAAAAATTCCAGCAACAATGGCAACCCAACATCCGGACAATTCTCGTCCTACTTATTTTTCAAATCGCCGTTTTGTTGCGGCTAACGATGAGGTGGAAGAATGCTACAGATGCTTTTCTGAGCTTGGAGTTCAGGAATTTATGTGGGATTGGGAAGGTAAATTTGTAGATGAAGCGGTTATTGATAGACTCTACAATGGCTACCACGACTATTTTCAAAAACATCCAATTGGTAAAGATTTGTTTTTAACATTTAGAGTTCCTAATGTTTGGATTGAATCTAATCACAAATTGCCTAGGTCTTTAATGGGACTTCTATCTGCAGAAGAAGCTGCTAAAACTTATAAGTTCTATGGGCCGCCGCTGTTTGAGATAATTTTGCCGATGACAACGAAGGCTGAGCAACTTATATATTTGCAGAAGTCTTTTAAAAGGATTGCGGCGGCCTCTAAGGATTTCTTTGATGTGAAGAGCAAACTGGATTTTATAAATGTGATTCCACTTTTTGAAGAGTTTAGTGTTATGGAAAATTGTCAGGAAATTTTGCATGGGTATGTAAATTTCTTGAAAGAAGAATATGGTTATAAACCACCTTATCTAAGAATTTTTACTGCCAGAAGTGATCCAGCTGTTAATGCAGGATTCCTACCTGCTAAAATGGCAAATAGATTGGCTGTGCATCTTTATCATGAGTTTGAAGAACAAACTGGAATTAAAGTTTTCCCTTGGGTTGGCGGTGGAGCTTTACCTTTTAGAGGAGGGATTAATCCTGAGAATATTGATGCGGTGGTGGAAGAATATAGGGGTGTTTCAACTGTAACTGTGCAAAGTGCATTTAGGTATGATTATGATCTTCCACAGGTAAAAGCAGCAATTAAAAGGCTAAACGAAGAGATTCCTAAGAATCATAAAAAATATGTTAAGTTAACAAAAGAAGAGGTGGAGACTGTGAAGAAGTTTAATAAAGCGGCAGCAGATTTTTATAGACCTGTAATAGAAAATTCGGCAGACATAATTAATAAGGTTGCAGATAAGCTGCCTGGTCATAGAGAGAGAGTTCAACACGTTGGGCTATTTGGATATTCTAGAGGTCTTGGAAAAGTGCAACTCCCAAGAGCAATTAAATTTACTGGAGCACTTTATTCTCTTGGTGTTCCACCAGAATTAATTGGTTCTGGTAGAGCATTGAAATATGCCAAAGAAAAAGGAATGCTTGATTTAGTTATGAAACTTTGTCCTTATTTGAAAGCAGATTTTGAACATGCTGGTCATTATTTGAATCGTGAAAATTTGGATTTTATGTGCAAGAAAAATCCTGTTTGGGAAAAAGTTAGAGAGGACATCCAGTTGATAGAAGAAGTTTTAGAAATAAAAATTGGACCTACAAAAACTCACCAGATTATACATAGAAACTTTACATCAAATATCTTCCACAAAATGAACTTAGGAGAAGAATTTGATGAAGATATTTTAAAAGCTGCAGAGATTAGAAAATCTCTAGGATGATAAATAATCTTTAACTGCCTGAGAAACTTTTGAGTAGGTTTCTTGGCGGCGCTTGTCGTCACGATCTAGTGTTGTTAGGCGGAAGCCATAATATGGGCTGAAAAACCCGCTTGCTGGCACTACACAGATTCCTGTTGTTGCTAGAAGATAATATGCAAAGCGTTTGTCTAATGGGAAGCCTTCAACATTAACTTGTGATTCAATAAACTTACGAGCTTCTTCATTTTCAATATGCAGAGTTTGAGTTGGCTTGAGAACCCCATCTTCAAAAAGTGGCATCATGTAGAATGCACCGTTAATGCGTTGAACTTTTAGTCCTGGAGTACTTGATAAAATATCAGCAATGTAGTTGGCATTTTTTTCTAACTCTGACGTGTAAGTTTGGATCCATGCTTCAAATTTAGGATGGTCATAAATTTGTGGAAGAATGTGCTGAGGTAAGCTAACTGAACAAACTTCCATAAGTACACGTTTTTTTACGGCTTCGGCAAAATCTTTGTATTCTGGGTCTAGATCTACATTATGAAACTCAAGCCAACCACAACGCCCTCCTGGCCAAGGAACATCTTTAGAAAGCCCTCTCATAACGATTAAAGGCACTCTTCCTTGGGCAATTTCTGTGAGTTGAACATATTTTTGACCGTTAAAAACTAGGCGGAAATAGATTTCGTCTGAGATAAGCATTAAATCATATTTTTCAGCTAACTGTACTAATTTTTCTAAGGTCTCTTCGGTGTAAACTCCACCTGTTGGATTGTTTGGATTGATAATTAAAATCCCTGCTATTTCAGGATATTTTTGAATTTGAGATTCGAGATGTTCAAGATCTGGTTGCCATCCGTTGTTTGGATCTAGATTATAGGAAATTGACTCCTCACCAGCGTTAAAAGATTCCAATGAGGCGTGAGTTGGATAACTTGGAGTTGGCTGAATGATGCGACTTCCCTTTGGCAGCATATGGTACATTGCGGCAATCCCCGCTCCGAGTCCGCTAACGAAAAGTACATATTCATAATCTAAAGTTGATGAAGGTGAAAACCTTTTAGAATAATCTACAACCCAGTGGCGTGTAGATGGAAGCCCACGAGAATGAGAATAACCAAAAGCCTTATCGCCAGGCTTCTTAACTTCCTCAATAATAAGTTCTTTAAGAAAATCCGGAACCGGCCAACTTTTAGCAATTGGGTCACCAATATTTTCTCCTATGAATTTAAAGTTTGGATCAATTTCACCTAATTTTTGCGCAACATCAACAATTTCACGGATTCCATATTTCAACATATCTACATTTGGATTTGAAAGTTTTGTTCTCATAATTCTTAAGGTTATTTGCTCGTATTGTAATGAAAATATTTTTTCAGGTATAGTTGATTTATGAAAAGTATTACTGCTAAAGACCTATGTGAGGTTTTAAAATCTGACGATAAAAATGTACTGCTCTTGGATGTGAGAAGTGCTGAAGAGTTTGAGGAAGGTCATATACCTGGTGCTATTAACATTCCAGCAATGGGACTTTTAAATAGATCTGATGAGCTAAAAGGATATGAAAGAATTTTTGTAAACTGCAAAGGTGGTGGCAGAAGTATGATGGCTTGCCAGTACTTAAACCAGAAGGGTTTTGATAATGTTTACAATGTTATTGGAGGGTTTGATGCTTGGAAGGAATGTTAAAAAACTATGGGAAAAAATAAAGACAGACTAAAAAAGAAGAATAAATACGACAACTTAAGCAAGCCACAGGCGGAGTTTGATTTTCATGATAAAGGCATTTTGGCACCTCATCATGTAAAAAAATTGGCAGATGAGTTTTTGGAAAGTTGTGAAAGGAGAGGTCTTACAAAAATTCTGTTTATAACTGGGAAAGGACTGCATTCAAAAAATGGAATGCCTGTTATTAAGCCATTTTTGAGAAAATATCTGTTATCCTTGCCAAATGTAGCTAGGGTTTATGAAGGTAGAAGTGATAGAGGTGGAGAGGGAACTTTGGAAGTGATTTTAAACTCTTAAGTCTTCTCTTTGAAGGGTTCTTACAAATTGGCTGATTTTGTAATCTAGCCAAATGTGGCGTTTTTGAATTGGGACTTGTAATGTAATTCCTTCAAGGCTTGTACATCGGCTTAAAGCAACATAAATTTGACCATGTGCGAAAGTGCCATTTCCAATATCTATAATAACTTTGTCGAAGGTTTTTCCCTGACTTTTGTGGATAGTAACTGCCCAGGCGAGTCGGAGTGGAAATTGTTCGAAGGATCCGGCTACTTCGGTATCTACTTTTTGAGTTTCTTCATTGAAAAAATATTTGTGAATGTTCCAACTATGCTTGGTAATTTTAACAGATTTTCCTGTATCTAATTTCACAGTTAGCACATCCTCCATTTCAAGATCGTCAAATGCAATTGCGGTAATTTTTCCAATACTTCCATTTACCCAGCGACCAGCAGAATCATTATTTAAAAGCATTACTTGAGCTCCGACTTTTAATTCCAATTCCATTTCTGTTGGCAGATTGTTACGCGCAAAATCCCCTTCTATCTCACCAAAAAATGATTCTGAGGGGGCGCTTAGTTTTTTAAGCTCTTCAAGGTTTTTTTTGTTTGCAGCGGCGTTTGTGGTGGTGAGTGTTATTACAAAATCATTGGTTTCTTGAGCTTTTAATCCAGCGTGATGGCGATTGTTGAGAACACTTAAATCCTCTATTGAAACTGTATTGTTGCGAACTTTGTTGAGAATATTTATAAAAAGATCATCTTTTTGACGATAAATTTTTTCTAATTCTATGTAAGTTAAATCTAAACCATCTAAAACTTTTGCCGAGAAAAAATATGGACTTGCATAATGATTTCTAAAAAGATCGCGCTCTTCACTCATAACAACAGGTGGAAGCTGATATAAATCTCCAATAAAAACCATCTGCACACCCCCAAATGGCATAGACTGTTCATGGCGATGATGACGCAGAGAAACATCTATACAATCTAGAAGATCGGCTCTGAGCATTGAGGCTTCATCGATAATTATCATGTCTAGGCTGGCAATAAGGAGTTTTCTTTTTTCAGATAATTTGTGGTCGAGGACTTTTTCCGGAGTAATGTTTGGAGGTATTAAGAAAAAAGAATGAATTGTTTGCCCCTCAACATTAAGAGCGGCCACACCGGTTGGTGCCAAAACTGCTATGTTCTTTTTTGTGGTTGATTTGAAGTATTCTAGAAGAGTTGATTTTCCTGTTCCCGCATTACCTGTTATAAAAAGGTTTTTGTTGGAATTCTCTAGCAAATTTAAAGCCTGGCTAAATTTTTCGTTGATCTCAATTTTGTTTTCTTCTGTTTGCATGGGTTTTAAATGTACATTAGGTTGAAAAAAAAGTAAAAAACAACTATTTTGGCGCCTATGGAAATTAATAAAGATTTAAAATGTGTGGTGTGGGATGGTGATAATACCATTTGGGGATGGCTAGAATATGCCGTACCTGCTTATGAGGCAATGTGCCGTGAGATTGGTATTATTGCCGGAAAAAGTTTTGAGGAAACTGCCGAAGCGATGAAAGAAGTTTATACCAAAGCTGGAACACTAGAATATGAAGGTTTGATTCAAGATTTAGTTACTACTGGTTTTTTTAGTAGCGTTGAAGGTTTCAATATAGATAGTACGATTCGTAGAGTACAAAAATCTTTTAGTGATGTAAGAAGGGAAAATTTACATGTTTATCCTGGAGTCTCTGCGGTTATGAGAGAAATTCATAATCGTGGAATTAAACAAATTATGCTAACGGATGCTCCAGGTGGGCAAGCTGATGCTCGATTAAGAAGGTCTAGGCTTGGATCATATATGGATGAAGTTTTTGCTATGCCAACAGCAGAAATTAAAGATATTCCAGATGGTTTTACTAGACACTTTAGCGGTGATGGTCCTCGAGTTAACCCACTTAATGAAGAAAAACCTCACACTGATTTAGAGAATGTTTTAAAGATGACAAGAGCAGAAATCGCTAAGCATGTGGCAATTATTGGTGATAATAGAAGTAAGGATATGAGGCTGGCACTGTTATATGAATGCATTGGAGTACATGCAGCTTATGGTGCGGCTGATCCTGATCTTGTTCGTAGAATTAGCGTGATTGCACCTCCGAGAGTTGCGAGTAGAAGTATGGAAATTGGTGGTGATGAATTAGATGAAAATAGAATTCGTACAGCAAACAAGCCAACAGAAATTTTGGAGCAACTTTACTAGTTCATAGACTGATTAAGCACATCTAGTTCCAATTCTAATTCCATCCATTCGGCTTCTTTTTCTGTGATCTTTTTTTCTATTTCGGCGAGTCTGGTTGTTTTTTCTGCTGAAAATTCTTGAGGATTTTCTTCGCACCATTTAAGAATTTCTGTTTTTTCTTCTGTTAATTTTTCAACACCTTTTTCTAAATTGGACATTTTTTTTCTTGCCTCCCAAATTGCGGCTTTGAGTTTTTTAGTCTCCTCTTTGTTGAGGTTGTTAATTTTCTTTGGGGCACTTGCTGGAGCGTCCATTTCCTCGTCAATTTCCTGCTGAAGATGATAAACATATTCCTCGTAGTTATGTGCATACCTCTTAATTTGACCATTTTTCACCTCAATAATTCCATTGGCAATAATCTCAACAAAGGTACGATTATGACTAACCAAAATCACAGTAACGTTTGATTTTTGCAGTGCCAAAGCCAAAGCTTCTACTGTTTCAAAATCCAAATGGTTGGTTGGTTCATCTAATAAAATAACCTGATTTTTTTGGAGCAAAATTTGTGCCAAACATAGTCTGGCTTTTTCACCACCACTTAAAACTGTGATTGTTTTTTTGAGGGCTTCGTCTTTGAACAAGAAATTTCCTGCCATCTTAAAAATGTCCTGCTCTGAGGTTCCTTCGGGTGAAGTGTTTTTTAAATATTCATCAACTCTTTCATCGGAATTTAATTTAGCTGGAACGTGCTGAGCATAGTAACCAATTTGTATTTGATGACCCCAGTTAAATTTTCCTTCAAGTTGTTTCAATTCACCTGCAATGGTTTTGAGGAAAGTTGTTTTACCTTGTCCGTTATCTCCAAGCACAACAATTTTTTGTCCTCTTTCGATATCTAAATTAATTCCCTTGGCAATTGTTCTTTCTGGGTAGCCTATCGCCAAATCTTCAACCGTAAGGGCAATCCCTGTTTTGTCTTCTACTTTTGGGATGTTTATTGTTGTGGTACTGAGTGGTGTTTTTACTTCAATAGTTTTGAGCCTATCAATTTGTTTCATTTTAGATTGGGCTTGAGAGGCTTTACTGGCTTTGGCACCGAATCTGTCCACAAATTTTTGTAGATGCTTTTTTTCACGCTCAATTTTTACATTGTGTTTATCTATAAGAGAAGCCTGCTCTTCTTTGTACTCTAAATATTCTTCTATTGGTCTTGGGTAGAGTGTCATTTTCCCCTGCTCTAGCTCTAGAGTTTCCGTGCAGGTTTTTTTCATAAATTCTCTATCATGCGAAATGAGTAAAAAGCTGCCTGTGTAACTTTTTAGGAATTTCTCAAGTAGCAGCTGCGTTGAAAGATCTAGGTAATTTGTTGGCTCATCTAAAAGCAAAAGATTTGGTTCCTGCAAAAGCATTGCCGCTAATTTAACTCTCATTTGGTAACCTCCAGCAAGTGAGGAAACTTTAGCTTCTAAAATTTCATTTTTAAGTTGAAAACTTCCGGCAATTTTTCCACATTCCCAATCCTCCTTGCCACTAGATCTCATTAGAAAATCGATAACTGTTTCTTCGTCTGTATATTCACTATGTTGAGTTAAATAACCAATACGAGTTGCGGCTGGTATATTTACCTGCCCTTCATCATACTCTTCCCTACCAACTAGAATTTTAAATAGTGTAGATTTTCCGGCTCCATTTCTACCGATAAGACCAATTTTTTGTCTATCGTTAACAGTAAGCTCAGCGTCATTGAGAATGGACTGTGGGCCGTAAGATTTACATAAACCTGTGATTTGTAATAGCGTTGCCATGGTGACCACTATAATGGTTAGAAAAAGATTGTCAAAACAAACAGCTACCAAGTCGCACCATTGTGGCACCACAGTTAATGGCTAACTCAAAATCTTCGCTCGTTCCCATAGATAGGATTGGCATTTTTGGGAACTCCGAATTTAGCTTATCGAAAAGTTTTTTAAACTCTTGAAAGTATTTTTCTTGGTTTTGGAGATCACCTATTGTCATAAGCCCAATGAGTTTTACATTAGGTAGTTTTTGAGATTCTTTTATGATTTGGCGGATATTTTCCGGGGCTATTCCCTGTTTTGCCGGGTCATTTGAAATATTTACTTGGAAGGTAAACTCTAAAGGCTTAGTAGTTTTTTGGCTTATTAACTTCAATAATTCCAAACTGTCCACAGACTGAATTACATCTACAAGTGGTAGGATTTTATTGAGTTTATTCTTCTGAATACGCCCGATGAAATGCCTTTTTAAATTAATAAACTTTTGAAACTTCTCCTCACAGTCTGGCCAACGATTTTCTGCTATGATTTGTAAATGTGGAAGATCTTGCAAAAGTGCTTCCATCTCTTTAACTGAATGCCCTTTAGTTACTGCACAAACCTGAACATGAGACGGAATTTTAGCCCAAATTTCCTGACGCAGCGTTTTCATAAAATATGATTAGACAACATAATTACAATTACGGCTTGTTTTTATGTGAAAAACCAGATACCGTGTAATATCTAATATATAGAATAACAAATTATGGCTAATTTCAATAGAAAACCAGTTTCATGGGTTCGCAAAGATCACGGCGGAGGTAGAGATGATCGAAGAAGTAGTGGTGGTAGAAGTTACGAAAGAAGTGACAGAGGTGGTAGAAGCAGAGCTGGAAGAGACGAAAATGTGGAAAGAGAAATGTACAGTGCAACTTGTAGCGATTGCGGAAGCCGTTGCGAGGTTCCTTTCAAACCAACTGGTGGAAAACCGGTTCGTTGTAATAAATGTTTTAAAAGAGACGATTTCCCAAGAGAAGATAGAGGAAGAGGAAGAGACGACAGAGGTGGTAGAGAAGACAGAGGTAGAGATAGAGATGATAGAGAAATGTTTAGCGCAACTTGTGATGATTGTGGAAAACGTTGTGAAGTTCCTTTCAAACCAAGCAGCAATAAACCAATTTATTGTGATAGATGTTTTGGAAAAGAAGAAAGTTTTGGGAGAGGAGATAAATACGTAGATGATAATGAGTTCGCAAAGAAAGCTAGATTTGAAAAAGTTAAGACCCCTGAAAATTCAAATAAGAAGTTTGATGAACTAAGCGAAAAACTTGATAATGTACTAATTTTGTTACAAAGACTGGTAAGTGCTAAACCTGTAGAAGAAGTTGTTGCTCCTAAAAAAGCTGCAGTTAAGAAAGTTAAAACGGTTGTGGAGGAAGTTATGGAAGCTGTAGCAGAAAAACCGAAAAAAGTGGCTGTAAAGAAGGTAGTAACTAAAAAGGTTGCTGCAAAGAAAGCTCCTGCAAAGAAAAAATAAAGTTATTTGAGAAAAGTCCGCCTAAATATTAGTGCGGACTTTTTTTTGTTTATTTTTTTCTAGTGAAAATGTTTGTAATTTTTTCTGCAACTGTTTCGAGAACTCTTTCTACTTTTTCTTGTGGTGCTCCAATTTTTTTAGCAGATTGATCAAGACTTGCTGCTATCTTCTCGTGAGGAATTAGAGTTAGAAGTCCAAATAATCCTGCTTCAAAAGCATTGTCGCCTGACTCATTAGCTGGTATTAAATCAGCCTTCCATCCCATTTTTAATGCCCTTTGTGATAACTCTGAATTTGGACAACGCCTGAAATGATGCATTAGCTCCGCTGCTGTGTGCTTAGTATAAGATCCTCCAGCCACGGTTACATATATACACCTTATATCCATTTTTTCTGGATGATAGAGTCCAAACTCGTTTATAATTCTATTTAACTTAAGAATTTGCTCGTCTAATTTTAGATCACTCGGCTCATCTCTTAAAAGTTCGCTCGCTCTTGGCGCTTTGCCATCTAAGTTTTTTCTAAATCTAAAAATATCTTCAAACCCTTCATGATTCCTTATGGCAGTTATTAAATCTCTTATGTTATTACAATCTATATAAACATTTGCACTTGTTGGTACATCAGATAATCCTACACCCGATGAAGAAAGTTTGTATTGTGTAATAATTGGCACTCTCTTTGAGCCGGCAGCATCCATAGCTTCCAATTCTGCAATTAAAACTTCTCTTTCCTCATCAGTTAAGGCTGATACCAGTTCTTCGCGTCTGCCTAAAAATTTACTTAATGGCATCCCTAAAACAAGGTTTTGATCTTCACTTGGAGATTTAAATCGGTCAAATTTACTCATGTTTTTTGAGTTTAACTGAATAGAGCGTATTTTAATAGAAAATGATTACTGTGTCAAGGGGGGGGTAACCCTTCATTGAATTTAAGCCCCTCATGTTGACATTGGTAATAAAATACACCATAGTATATCCTATTTTTAAAATAAAAAATGAATAAACTATTACGAAATTCAGTACTCCCTGCTGTTGCTGGAGTATTAATAACTTTGCCATCTTCGGAAAGTACGGTTGTTGACAGGGATAAAACTAGGTCACAAGTAGTAGCAGTTTTAGATGAAGAACCTTCATTTCCTTGTACGAAAGTTACGGAAACAGGCGAGATTGGAGATATGTTTAGAGAAATTGTTTCTAATCGTGAATCAAAAAAATATAATTACACTCTTCATGGGATTCAATTTGCTAGCGATACAATCACGGAAGCTGAGTTAAAAAAAGATTTAGATAAAGCTGTAGAATTGGTTGGTGGCCCTTATTGGAAACCGGTATGTCCCTATGTTGTTGAATCTACTGTCCATAAAATGAATGATACACAAAATCTGTGTTTAACAGACAACGAAAGTCATGCGTCATTTTCATCAAACGAAGGACGTACTCATGAATTGATACATGTAATTATTGGACCAGTAGCAAAAAATTGGCCATATATAATGGGTGAATTTTTTGCGCATGCTGCCTCTCCAAAAACTCTTTTTGATTACTCTCTTTCTGAGATGAATGACCCTAGTATAAGCATGGTGGATCACACTATGATTATCACTCCAGCAAATAATTATTTCTTAGAATTAAGACACATTGCACTAAGAAAACTTAGTCAAAGTATGACAAATGAAAAAAGGATAGCTATGCTAGAGGCCGCATTTAAGAGAGGGAAAATTAACTTTGAAGACCTTGCAGATTTTGGGAAAGAATTTGGTATAGATCATGCAATTTTTCAAAAGGGTACACCTGGTATTAAAAAACACGCCTTCAAAGGTAATTATAATGGAAAGACAGTTATTCAGTTTGTAACCTATAGTGCACAGGAAGATAATGATTATCCTGTTGATAATATGGTTATGGTTGGATGTATGGATGAAAATGGTAAAAAAATTGATGGCACACAAGTAATGTTTCAAATAAATGGAATACACTTAATGCAAGTAGATGATTTTTTAGCACAAACAAAAACTCCATTTGTAAAGTCAATATATGTAGTTGGTACAGATGGGTGGAATCAAGTAATAGAACTTTAACTCTACTTTCCAATAAAAGGAGTAGCACTGAGCCATGCTAAATCGAAAACTGTTTTCATAGTTTGGGCGATTGTTGGCTCTTCTATTAGCACAACAAATAGGTTGAACTCATTTAATCTAAAGAGGGCTAAGGTGTTATCAAATATGGCACAATCATTATGAATTGGACCGTTCGTTGCTATGCGAGAAGAATAATATTTTCCAGCCGTCACAGCATAGCGCTTTGAACTATGTTTAGCTTCATCAGTATTTGGAATTATTTCTCGAGTGATAATTTCATTATCTTTCACGGCCAAACTTATTTTTGAAAATGATTCTTGAAAATTACTTTCAACACTTGAGAGATCTGCAATAAATCTAATTTGGCTAGCATTACACACCTGTTTATATACTTCTTTAAGCCCGTTTTCACCTTCCAAAACTCTAACCTTTAGCTTGCCCTCAAAACCACTATATAGATTTTGTAATTCCTGATACCCACTTTGAAAAATCTGAAAATTGTCCATAAAACGATTTTTGAGCAACTCTGGATTTGAAGCTGTGTAGTATTCTTTTTTTCCCGATGGAACCTTTTGTAAAAAACCATCATTAATAAGCTCTTGAATATACAAATAAGCAGTTGCCCTCTTCACATTAGCCCTTTCTGCAATTTTTTGCACTGAACTCACCCCTAAACTTAAAGTGGCCAAATATATTTTTGCTGATTTTTCACTTAAACCAATACTAGTGAGAGTTTTTATATTCATGTTTTTATTATATATCGATGCGTGATTTTTGTCAATAAAACTGACAGAAATAAAGGTGCGATTTGGCTTATTAACTGAATAATAATCACCTTCAATGCGCTTTTGTCTTGGCTGTCTAGACAAAATAGCGTAAGTATGTCATAATTCTATATCATATTAATAACCCATTTATATGAAAAAAGTAGAAGTACATATAGCAGCACCAGAGTTAGATGGTGAAAAAACTGAAGTTCTAAAATTAATTTTGGCTCAAGTTGGAATACCAAAAACTAAGCATTTTCACAAAGTGGCAGATTATAAGCCAATCACTGAAGGCTGCGCTAACGGCCATGATATTAGCAACCCTGGAACTATGTCTACCGTAAAAGTTGAAAGCCACAGAGAAGCAATTACATTGGTAAAAAATGCTATGCAAAAACTCAGAGCTGCTGGCATTGAAGGGGCTAACTTTGAAATCGAACAAGTAATTCTTCCTGGAGCAGATGATGAAATAAAACTGGATACTAGCGAGCTTGGAGAATTTAGCCAAGTCCCGAATTCCCCACAGTCTGAAAATCATATTTTATATAAGGGAACTTTAGATAGTATCCCAACTGATGCAGAAATTATAAATATGGCAAGAAGCATTGGACTCGAGGTAAATCAAGTTGTTGACTTTGGATACGAAAAAACTCCAAATAAAGACAGCGTAGTATCAAGAGTGGCCACTTTTTATCAACCAACTAATAAAGACTCTATGATTGCTGATCAAATTCTAAGAGACAATCTTGATAAACTAAGAAATCCAAGAGTTGTTACAGAGCAAGTCTTAATGGTTGGAGAATTTGTGAAAGATGCCCTAAAAGACTAAATTACAAAACGTTAGTCTGCACATGAGAACAACTATGAGTAGTATCAAGAAGCTGATTAATCTCCATCATAGTACTCGGTCTATCATCTGGGTTTGGTTGCATAGCTGCAATAACAAATTCCACCAGCCCTCTGATTTCGCTTCTATACTGTTCAACAGAGCTACAACTAGCAAGCATACGTAAATTGTTTTGAATTGCTTGATTTGCTGTTAATTTAGAAGCGTATCTGCGTTGAACCAACTCTGCATCACTCAAATTACTACCAAGAAAATTTGAAACATTAAATTGTCTTGGTACTCTACCTAATATTTCAGCCCCAATAACACCCAATGCAAAAATATCATGAGTTGTGGCCGCAATAATCTTATCGTCTGATGATCTCCTAAGCATTGGAGGCATATATAGAGGAGTGCCAGAAAGATGATCCTGTTCCACTGGTTCATTTGCCCTAACTAGGAGGTCTAAATCAATAACTCTTGCTTTTAATTCGCCGGCTGTGGTCTGTTCTAAAAGCACATTGTTAGGTTTTAAATCTCTATGCACAACCCCTTCATTAATCATATCAACAACATTATTTGCCAGTTGTTTAATGCCTTCAATCATAATACTCAAATCACCTCTAGGAAAATTGATAGGAAAATGAGTACCAGGAAAATGATTCATCACAACGACTTTATGCCCCCTTGAAACACCATCATCTATTGGCCAGGAAAGGTCATCTGAAGATAGTTTAAGTGATCTACGTAATGCCAAAGATCTCTCAACTCTTTCCATCTTATATTTGGCAGCTTTTTCATACCACTTCAAAACTAAAGGATTGGAAATATCATCATCATGAACATGATAAACTTTACCAAAAGTCCCCTGCCCCAATTGTTTACCAACTATATAGCGATTTTCCCCAAGAGAAACTCTGTTTCCACTATACAATCTATGATTATTTTTTTGCATTTTTTAAAAATGTGAGCACTTATTCTACAACTTTGATCAAAAAAGTCAATACCGGTTAAAATTTCAGATCTTTGGTACATAATCCCAATGATGCTATATTAAAAAAGCTATCCACTAAGAAACAATTATGAAAAGATTTTTTATTCTCGGTTTAACATTAATAGCTATTATATCCACTATGAACATAGCCTCAGCTGCCACTGGCAACGAAGTGGCTATTGAAACCATTGAAGCAATAAACTCACCACTAAAAGTTGGTAAGTTAATGCTTGGCAAAGGTGTTGGTTGTAGTTTTATAAATGATTCTGGCATTGTTACAACATACTACATGACACCAAAGAGAGGCGACTTTATAATTCTCGACACCGAACCTGGAGAAAGATGTGTGGTTAATACGAAAAACGAAACGGTTTTAAGTATATTTCTAAGCACCTCAATGGCAACACCATCTGTTGTAAAGTAGTGAAATCGATGGTGATTTTGGAGAGAGTACCGTAATTAGGCTTCAATAATCTCAAAACCATTTAGTATGGCATCACAAATAAACTCGTCCAATCCCTCAAATTCTTGTTTTTGTTGAGACTTTTGAAGAGCTTTGTAATATAAATGCTTTTTTTGTTTTTTGATAACAGCTGGGGCTATACCCTCTTTCATAAGCATCGCTGCCATAATAAGGCGCCCAATTCTCCCATTACCATCTGAGAATGGATGAATTTGTTCAAATTTTGAGTGAATAATTGCCGCTTGGGATATCGTATCTTTTGATTTCTTATTTATCTCAATAGTGAGATCTGACATCAGTTTAGGGATCTTTATATAGTTGACTGTTGGAACATTGGCTCCGACAATTCTAACCCCATGGGATCTATAGGTTCCAGCGTCAGGCCTAATACTGTTCATCAGGATTTTGTGAAGTTCCAGTATTAATTCTTCTGTAATTTTGAATTTCTTATTTATCCTACTAAAAAGATACTCCAATGCTGACTGATGATTCTTAGCCTCAAGATGCTCAATTAGATCTTTATTTTTGAAAGTAGTGTTTTGAAAAAGAATTGCTGCGGTTTCGTTTTCGGTTAGAGTGGAGCCCTCAATGCTGTTGGTGTTATAGGTAAATGAAAGTACAAGCTGATCATGAATATCAGGTCTGGAATTAATTATTTCAATTATGCTTTTAAACTTTTTACTCTTTTTCAATATGATATCTTTTTTCGCAGTGATTTGATTTGTAGGAATTACTTTTTGACCAGTAAGTTTTTTATACAGTTCATTTATAGTCTCTGCTTTTTTGGTATGTGGTTGTGATTTCCCATTTATCCAGCTATTTAGTGTTGGAAAAGATACGCTTAGCCTAGCTGCAAGCTGTGTTTGAGTTAATTGTGATAACTGTTGAATTATTTTTATTTTCTCTTCAATTTTCATGCACAAATAATAGCAAACTTTATAAAACTTGTCAATTTACAATACTTTATAAAGTTTTACGAATTCAAACGCGGGGATGTTTGGAATGGATTTTGCTATTCAACTATGTAGCTAATTTTCGTCATCCCCTTTTTAGATGAGATTTTTCTGATCTCAATTTTGCCGATTTCTCCACTGGCTTTTACGTGAGTGCCTCCGCACCCCCGTTGTTCGTATCCCTGAAAGTAAACGATTCTGGCTGATTTTCCTGTTGGAGCCCAAACCCCCTTTTTCTCCGCCTCCTCTGTCGACAATTCTTCCTTCTCAACTTTTATGTCTTCCTCAACCAGTTCATTTACTGTTTTCTCAATTTCTGGGATGTACTCCTGTGGATTTTCCAAAGTTCCTTCGTACTCAACGTATGGACCTTCCGGGAAGTGAAAACCTTTAACCGGTTTAATACCTGGTATCTCGAGTTTTTTAACGGCTTCTGCTATCAAGTGTCCCGCTGAATGCAATTTTGCGTTATTGATGCGTCTTTCCTTGTCGACTTTTAGGGTAACTTTTTCGCCCGGTTTTATTGTTCCGTTTTGGAAATTGCCAAAATGATAGACAACTCCATCTTCATCCAATCTGACATCAGCAACATTGAAGACGACATTTTCAGTTGTTATTTTTCCATGATCTGTTGGCTGCCCTCCGCCTTGAGGGTAGAAAATTGTTTGGTCGAGGATGATGGCTAAACCCTTTTCCGTATTTTTTATTTCTTTCACTTCCGCCTCTGACTCAAAGAGATACGTGTCCTCTAAATAAATTAGCTTCGTCATAATTGCTAATGTTAGTAATAACTATGCGATGATATATTTTATTTGACTTTTTATCAATTTACAGTAGCATATTATCGTCAACATTTACTGACGATCTTATGAAAAATCTCTTACAGAAGCTGGGCTTTTCGGACAAAGAGGCTGAAGTTTACCTGGCTCTTTTAGAGTTTGGAACACAACCCGCTTCTGTTATTGCAAAAAGAACCAGCCACCCAAAATCAACAATTTTGTTTTTATTTGATGGGCTTATAAAAAAGGGATATGTCCGCAAAGCTCAACGAGGCAGGGTACAATATTTTCATGCAAACCCAGCCGATTTGGAAAAATATAAATCGAAAGAGATTGAGGAGAGCAAAGACGTTTTGGATAAGGCAATTCCTCTACTAAAAGAGTTTAAATCGCCGTACTCATCGGAGCCGAAGGTAACATTTTTTGAAGGAGTTGATGGCTGCAAAAAGGCCTATTCCATGATTCTAGAGAGTAAGACGGAAGTTTTTGAATTTGGAGTGCATGGAGATTTGGCTGAGAAGTTTGGCGAGAAATTTATGAATGATTTTATTAAATCCAGGATGAAAAAGAAAGTTAGGCTAAAGGCGATTGCCAAAAAAGATGCTATTCATGAGAAGTTAAGCAAAAACAATAAAGCTGAATTAAGAGAACTGAAGTACGTACAAAAAGAAGATGGAACACTTTACTCTTCAATCGCTATTTTTGAAGACAAAGTATTGCTACTTAATCTTTTTCAAGACGCCTTTGCTATTTTGATCGACAATAAGGAGGTGGCGGAAACTATGAGGACTATTTTTAGGATGGGGTGGAGGTGAAGTAATCTAGGAAATTTCTGCCCTACACTACCGAAAAAATTGTTACATTAAGCTTAGTAGCTCTTTGCGAGTAATGAAAAGCCCGCCTCCGGCGGGCTAAGTTTTTCTAAATGAGACTGCAGGACTACAATTCTTTAAAAGAGTCTAGAATTTCCTTAAGCTGATCTACTGCATTTGTATCTAGATCTTCATCGTAGTAATAATAAAAAGTTGTAGCATTCTGGTCATTAGCTCTTACTTGTAAAAATCTGCGAGTTTTTGAGAATTCATTGCCTTCTTTATCACCATTATCATCTTCGATAAACTCGTCGCTTATTTGTGAGTAATCAATCATCCAAGTTATGCCTTGTTTGCTTTTATAGTTTTCTTTTTTTAGATCATTTCCCCAGATAACTGGATCTACACCACCTTCTGGTGTAACGTATGTCAACGATGGTCTATGATTCTTGGCGTATAAAACATTAGGATAGTCATTTTCATAAGACCAATCTGCTGGATATTCCAATGTAAATGTGTCTGTTTTGAAAACTTGTTTTTCAGGTTGTGTCATTTCCACATTGCTATTCTCGGACAAATTTTCTGTAAGTTCTTCGCTTGATAAAGTAGCATGTGTACATGCAGAAAATGATAGCGCCAAAGTAGTAATAAGTAAGATTCTTTTCATAATGCGGTATTTAATATTTGGTTTAATTATGAAGATAAACAGCTAGCTTGTCAAAATGCTTTTCGTCTTTTGGAGCTCCAAACGTAAGGATGTTAGAAATGGTGATTCTATTCTTAGTGAATCGAATTTGTGCTAGAATTGCATTCCAATAATTTGTTTTTATGTACGTTAAAAGATTTCTTGAGTGGATAGGTTTGAAAGAAAAACTTGATTTAAAAGACTGCGATCCTCCCTATGTCAATGAGGGAGATATTTGGTGGATTAGTGTGGGAGAGAATGTTGGTTCAGAAATTAACGGTAAAAGTAATCTTTTTTCAAGACCGGCTATTATTTTGAAAAAATTGGCTCACGGATTTTATTTTGTTATTCCAACTACAACAAAGGATCAAAATGGGAGTTGGTTTGTGAAATTTAATCACAAAGGCAGAGCTATGAATGCTTGTTTGCATCAAGCCAGATCAGTCGACCATCGCAGATTTTACTCAAAGCTTGGTCGTCTTGATGATGAAGATTTTGAGAAAATAAAGAAAGGTTTTTTAGAATTGTACGGATAAAAAAAAATTCCCCCTCCACCAAGGTGGAAGGGGTCGCGAGAAAATCTCGAATGTACTTTTATTATAGATGAATAATTGGCCTTTGGCAATGAAAAATTGCGATTTCCTGTTTGGAGCTCCAAACGTAAGGACGTTCGAAAAAGTTAAAACATTATCCCTGTAAGATTTTCTGATTTAATGCGTCTCAAGAAGTGGAACGTAACTTTTTTATCATGATTATAGATATGTTAACAGCCGTGGGAGCACTTGTAGACATACTTTACCTTGCCAGATATCCTTAGATTGGTAGCATGTAAGAGGATAACCTAGTTTCATGCAAGATAAAAGTATACAAGAAGAGTTTTTGGAGGCTTATGACAAATACGCAGATGCCGTATTCAGACACATTTTTTTCCGTCTCTATGATAGAGAACTAGCCAAAGATATTATGCAAGAAACATTTGAAAAAACCTGGGAATATATATCAAAAGGTAATGGTGTTGAAAACATGAAAGCTTTTTTATTTAGAGTGGCAAAAAATTTGTTAGTTAGCAATGTAAGAAAGCACAAAGAACAATCCTTGGATGTATTGATGGATGGAGGCTTTACACCCGTTGGGGTGAATGCCGAAGATTGGAAGATTTCTATAGATTGTAATATTTTACTTAACTATGTTGATAAGTTACCGAAAGAATATTCTGAAATAATTAAGTTGAGGTATTTGGATGAATTGTCGCCCGGGGAGATATCTAAAATTATAAAAAAATCAGAAAATGCTGTATCTGTTCGAATTAATAGAGCGCTACAAAAACTTAAAAAAACAACTAAACATTTAAAATAATGAATAAGCATATTCGCCTTACAGAAAGGGAAAAAATTGAAAGCAGGGAAAGCCTTGTGAAGTTTATGGAAAAAAATCCTGTAAGAAATATTGAAGATGAGCGTCTACAAGAGTGGAAGTCGGGAATTCCCCTTTTGCATCGTTTTTATTTCTTAACCAAAAAAACTATGTATGAATTATTTACAAAACCGTTGTATGCAACCTTGGTGGCCTTAATAGCCGTTTCCGGTGGTACGGGCTATGCCGCTGAGGGATCTTTGCCAGGAGATGCGCTTTATCATTACAAAATTGTAGTGAATGAAAATGTTAAAGCTGCTGTTGCTTTTACTAATAAGGCGGAGGCCGAGCTGGCTTTTGAATTAGCAAATGAACGCATGAACGAGGCCGCTGAATTGGCTGCTGAAGGTAGGCTTAACGCTGAAATCAAGGCTGATTTAGAGTCTAAATTTAAAAGTCACTTGAAGGAGGGTTATGATGACCTTGCTAAGTTGAGGGGTGATGAAAATTTTGAGGATGAGGCTAATGTGGTTGCACAGTTAGCTGCCGACCTAGAGGTTAGAGGTAAAGTTTTAGCAGAAATAGCAAGAACTTCCGCCAACAAAAATGTTGCCGATTTGGCTGCTGCCGCTAATTCAGAGGCTGCCGCTGCGGCAAAAGTTGAAAGTGAAGCTTCTACAAAATTAGAATCTTCACCAAATGTGGAAAGTGCGGCAAGGGGCAAGTTGAAGGCAACAGAAAATAAAATAGAATCTACCGTAAAATTTATCGAAAGAAAGACTGATGAAAATTCATCTATACGCGCAGAAGTCGAAGCCGAGCTTGAATTAGCTCAAGAGTCTGTGACTGAAGGTAAAGCAAAACTTGATGCCGGCGAATATGGAGGTGCTTTTGAGGATTTTAAATCAGGACATAAGGCTGCACAGAGAGCTAAAGCTTTGTTCAATGCTAAGGTGAATTTTGAAGATGAAGATGAAGATGAAGGTGCGGAGCAAGATGATCAAGATGCCGACATGTCTACGGATATTGAAACGGAGTCCGATACAAGTGCGGAAATTGATGATCAAAATGTGAACGTAAACATAAATTCAAAAAGTAAAACAAAGGTTAATCTGGAGTTTTAAACGCTCATGCTCCTGGACTAAAGTCAAAAAAGCTGAAACAAAATTGCTTCAGCTTTTTTGTATTGTGATAACAAATTTCTTGCCTTTAGATAAGGTAATATTTCTTTCTTCTCGAGTATTCTTTTGATTTCCTTTATAGACAAACTATATATCTAGCAGGTCAGATTTGGAAATTTTTTTAGCTTTTTGAGCTTCTTTGATGAGTTCTTGTGTAACTTGGTCTTTGTTAAGTTCGATCAATTGAGGCCTGGTCATTTCTTCATATGTGTCAATATCTAGAAGGACGGCGGTTGGCTTATTGTTGATAAAAATGTACTTTGGGGCTTTATCTATGCCTGCCAAGCACTCCTTAGTTTTTGTGCGGAGGTCTGTGACTGAGATACATTGGTCTTTAATCATATCTAATTTGCTGATAAATTTCTAGTTAAATTATATCAGGTATTTGATGAGAAATCAATATTTACTTTAGTAAATTTTATCTATCCACAAAATGAGAAATGAAAATGCCGTAACTCCAATGATTACAATTAAGAAGAGCTTGTAATACTGCTTAACCGCCTGAACAATTAATAATGCAGACCAAATCCTCGCGGAAAACATGTTAGACATAGGAATTTCGTCTATATTTTCACCACAGAAAAGATATAAAATATTTCTTTCTATATCTTCAGCTGGGTATTTACCTTTTAAGTTGGCATACACTTTGTCTGATTTAATGGCAACGTCCTCCACACTCCCTACAATTTTTAAAATGTCTTTTTGGATTTTGATATCGATCTCTTTTTGATTCATATTGTTTTGTTACACATACACGACGCATAGTAGCAAAAAGCAGCTTCAGCAGCTATCTATAATTGGTCCGTTCATTTGCATCAGTTGGAACTATTTGCTGTAAGAAAAGGAAGTCGCGTTCGCGATTTTTCTGTGGAGCGAAATTTTTCCCCGGGGAAAAGTTTCGAGTTTTGGGCTTAAGAAAGCCACTTTGTTTTTTTTGCTTAAGCATGTCTAGCACCCTATTCATCAATTCAATTTAAAAAGACGGCAGTCCCCGGACCGGCGACTTTCGTTTGGAGCTCCACAATGAAGGACGTTAGAAATGGGGTTAGTATTTCACTTCCATATTGAAGCCTGGCCACCAGTCTAGCTTGGCATCTTCCATGCCAGCATTAACGATTGGCTTAACCATTGGTAGGATGGCTGCCATTACTGCTTTGCTAGCCCCCTCATTGATTTTATGAGTATTTGAAAGAATAACCATGTCTGGGCTGCATTTTAGATCTACAGTTGTCGCCTCTGCTTCGCTTCCTTCTGCGCCTGCGCATCCTAAGCTCATTTCTGCAACGCCGCATTTTGCATTTTCAGATACTTCTCCGAATGCTAATTTTGATGCGATGAATTTACTAGTCACAGGGTAAGGAGCATATAGTTCATCTGGGGAAGTTTCCATCCAATATTGAGATGTTGGTCCGCCGTATTCAGAGCAGGAATACTTTTCATCAGCGAGTTCTGGACTGACAATAAGCTTTAGAAAGTAGTAGAAAATGTTGCCGTTATCATCAAACGATCTCATAAAATGTAAACGTAAGCCGCCATTAAATAGATCTATTGAACCATAATACTCTTTGGAATGCATTTCTCCGCCAAGAAAAGAAATTCCGCTGTAATCAACCTCTTGTCCATCTGAGTCAGTTAGAACGATTCTGCGAGATTCAGCACTAGCTTCAACTGTTTTGAAATTATATTTGCCCGAATTTAAAAGGGCAGTGAATTTGTCGGCTTGCTTCTGAACTGCTTGGATGAGGTTAGCTTTATCGAGCTGAAAAGTTTCAGGGTAGTTTGTTTCACATTGATCATCTATCTTTACCAAAGCAGATTCAACTTCTGCCTGAAATGCGGCACATGGAACCTCAATTAGAGCTTCTGGTTTAGTTTCGCTCGTATCGCTCGCTTCACTAGTATCTATGTTGCCACCATCCGCCCCACTAGTATCTGCAGAGGCCAATGTGATCATACTTCCCTGCACATCACTACTACAAGCAGATTGGCCTGACAATGCCATAGCTGCTGTTAATACCTTTAGTGCAATATGGCTGATTAGTGTTGGTGAGTTTGGTTCGTGTGATGGTTTATTCATTTGAATGTTATTTAAAATGCTTAGTATTAAATCATATTATAGTAATTTTGTCAAATATGTTTTTAGTGTTTCTTTTGGAGGCTAGATTAGCCGTCATCTTTCACGCAAAAAAAGATGACTACCCACTTTACGGGCACTCATCTTTTTTTAATGGAGCGAAATTTTTCCCCGGGGAAAAGTTGGGGATTTTTGGCTTGAGAAAGCTATTTTGATTTAAAAGGAAAAATCGCTGGAGCGATTTTTCTGTGGAGCTCCATAATGAAGGATGTTCGAACTGCTTAAGGCTAATCCATTAAAAATTTGATAGGTAGATAGCCCCCCTCTGGAAGGACTGCATTTCTTTTTTCTGCCCTTATCTTATCTGTCCATGCATGCGATCTTAATTTTGCTCTACCTCCATCTAATTTCAAAAGCCCCATTCTATTTAACATTTCTATATGCTCCTCGCTTGTAGGTACACCATCTTCAGATAGGGCTATTCTTCTTAGTAATTGACCACATTGATGCTTAGGGGAATAGTTTGTCGCTGAATTCTTAACAAAATTGCCCCACATTATCTCAATACTTCCTACTGGAGGAATTGTGTATCCCTCTTCAGCAGCTATTTTCTTGTCTACTTGATCTGCTAAAAGTGCTGCACTAAGACCAGAAAACGATGCTGGAGCTCCGGCAATGGTGTCGGCTATTTGTCTTCGCATAGAATCTGGTAATCTAAAGGCCTCACTTAGAACCTCTTGAACTTGCTCATCTGTAAGAAAGGGGCGTTCAATTACTTTCACGTTTTGGGGAAGGAGTTTCATGAAACGTGGATCCATCAAAAAATATGGATGAGTCTCTCCTAGAATAGTAAATCCTTTATCAATAGCTTCCTGAAAAAAATTTGTACCTGTTAGATCAGAAAACTCGCCAACGCGGAGAACAGGACTTTCACTTTCTGGGGGTGGGAGGACGGGATTGCTACGTTTGTATTGTGCAGCATTGAATACGCGAGCTACTTTGAGTGATAGGACAGTTTTTCCTGAGCCATAAGGTCCAACAATAAGAACAACTCCATTGCGTGTAGATTGGATTGCCTCAATAACTTCGGCCATAAGTGCAACTTCTATGGCATTGGCGTCGAGCACCCGCGAGATGGATATTGCAACTTCTTGGTAATCGAAGTCATCAACATATTTGTCTAGTTCAAGAACCATGAGCTTATGTAAACGCTAAGCTGTTACTTTAACAGATTTTGTATTGAAGTCAATGGAGCGAGTAACGGGAATTGAACCCGTGTCTATGCCTTGGCAAGGCATCATAATAGCCACTATACGATACTCGCTTGTTGTTGAGGTTCTTTTGGTGCCGCCCGCCTAAGGCGGGCGGCACCTCTGTGGCAATAATATAATATTGCCGGGGTTTTTTGGTCAATACTTATTCACCGTTTACTTTACGAACTGAGCTTGTTCCTTCCACTATTTCACCTTCTCCACCTTTAGCATATTCTTTGTGCTCAGTAGATCCAGATGATTGAGGTGCAGCAGCTCCTGCATTTCCAGCAAGTAGTGCTTTCATAGAAAGATTAATTCTTCCTTGGTCGTCGATTTTGATGATTTTAACTTTTACCTTGTCTCCAATTTTTACTACATCTTCAACTTTGTTTACGCGTTCGTTTTTCATTTCAGAAATGTGAACTAGTCCGTCTTTTCCTGGCATAATTTGTACGAATGCACCGAAATCCATGAGTCTTACTACTTCTCCATCGAATACTTCTCCAACTTCTGGAGTGTAAGTAATTCTTTCAACCCAAGATTTTGCCTTAGCACCTTTTTCTTGGTCTGGAGCTGTGATTGTAACTGTACCGTCATCTTTGATATCAATTTCAACTTCACATTCTTTAGTAATTTTTTGGATTGTTTCACCACCTTTACCAATAACAAGTCCAATCATATCTGGATCGATCTTCATGCTCATGATCATAGGAGCGAATTTAGATAGCTGTGGAGAAACTGATGGAACAACCTCTAACATCTTCTCAAGAATAAAGTCACGACCTCTCTTAGCTTGATCTAAAGCCTCACGCATTAGGCTAAGGGCCAGCCCCTTAACTTTAATATCCATTTGTAGAGCTGTGATACCTTCTGAACTTCCAGTAACTTTGAAATCCATGTCTCCAGCAAAATCCTCCATACCTTGAATGTCTGAAAGAATCTTGTATTTACCTGTCTCTTTATCCATAACAAGTCCCATAGCAATTCCTGAAACAGGACGCTTAATTGGCACACCAGCGCACATCAAAGATAGTGTTGATCCACATACAGAAGCCATTGAAGATGAACCGTTACATCTAGTAATTTCTGAAACCAACCACATTGTGTATCCAAACTCAGATTCATCAGGCAGCACAGGAACTAAAGCTCTTTCTGCCAAATCTCCGTGACCAATTTCGCGACGAGATGCACCCCTTAAAGGTTTGATTTCTCCCGTTGCAAATGGAGGGAAATTATAGTGGTGGAAATAGCGTTTGTTTATGTCTGCTTCCATTGTGTCAATTACTTGAGCATCACCAGGACCTCCAAGTGTTGTGATTGTTAGAGCCATAGTCTCCCCTCTTTGGAAGATGGCAGAACCATGAACACGTGGCAGCACATCACGGAAAATACTTACAGGACGAATTTCATCAATTTTACGTCCATCAAGACGAATTTCGCTTTCAAGAATATTTTTTCTCATATTCTTTTCCATCAAACCGTTAAGAATTTCAGCAATATCTCCTTTAGAAACCTCTCCTTCTTCGATTCTGTCAGCAAATTTTTCAAAAAGAATTTCTTCAATATCATGAATTTTTGCTTTAACTTCCATTTTTGTTTGACCAGAAATACCATCAAGCATTTCTTTTGTAACATGAGAAGAAACCTCAGCAATCAATTCTTCATTAACAGGAGCCAATACTGCTTCAATCTTTTTAATTTCAAACTGTGCAACATAGTCCAATTGGAATTGGCAAATTTTCTTAATTTCTTGGTGAGCAATGTCTAAAGCCTCAAGAAGAATATCTTCAGAGATTTCTTTACAAGCAGCCTCAACCATAGTGATAGCATCCATAGTACCAGCTACAACAAGATCAAGCTTTCCATCTGCCACTTGTTGGTATGTTGGGTTTACAACAATTTTTCCATCAACATATCCCATACGAACAGCACCAATTGGGCCTTCGAATGGAGCTCCACCCATAAGTAGAGCAATAGAAACAGCATTCATAGCTGTTGTTGCTGGATCTACTTCTAGATCAGCAGATAGAGCACTAACGATAATTTGAACTTCGTTAGTAATTCCTTTTGGGAAAAGTGGTCTTACAGGTCTATCTATAAGACGAGATACTAAAATAGCATTTTCTGAAGGTCGCCCTTCACGTTTAATAAACTTTGAGCCTTTAATTTTACCAGCAGCGTAGAAATTTTCTTGATAATCTACAACCATTGGAAAAAATGAAGCTCCTTCCTTACCTTTTTCACTAACTGAAGCGTTTGCCATGATTACAGTGTCTCCAAGGGAAACAATTGCATAACCAGTAGCATAGGTAGAAATTGGGGAATTGGTAACTTTGAACTCTCGTCCAGCGAGGTCCATTTTCATTTCTTTTGATTCCATTTTTAATAGGGTTAAAAGTGTTTTTAACCAAACAAAAAGAAATTCACTACCCTAAGTTACAAGAGTCAGGGCACATAATATTATGCGCTGGATCCTGCTACTTAAGGACTAGTAATTTCTTTGCTTGGCTTTTTTGATAAAAGCCGAATTTTCAAGGAGCAATTATTTTCTAAGATTTAGCTTCTTGATTAGAGTTTCGTAGTCATCCTTTTTATGGATTCTAAGATATTGAAGATGTTTTCTTCTTTTACCTACTAAACCAAGAAGACCTCTTCTTGAGTGATCATCTTTTGGGTGTGTCTCCAAATGTTGGGAAAGCTCATTAATTCTCTCAGTTAAGATAGCTACTTGTACTTGCGAAGAACCTGTATCTTTCGCATGAGTGCTATGGCTTGCTATTACTTTCTTTTTTGATTCCCTTTTCATTGGTAAATTGGTAAAAATTTTTGACGGAATGAAGTTTAGCTAAAAAAAACAGTTTTGGCAAGGGTTAAATCCATTTTTTATACCTAAAATAGGCAACCATCACTATGGCAACGGTAACAAATATGCTTGAAATGATAGCAACCGAAGATCCAGATTGTGCAAAGGGAAGCCCATTTACGTTCATTCCATAAAATCCTGTAATGAATGTTAATGGCAGCATAATTACTGAGAAAATTGTCAGTATTTTAATGACATTATTAGTGTTGTGGGAAATAATTGACTCATTTGTTTCTTGTAGGGAAGCTGTTAACTCTTGAAGATTTTCTAAACTGTTCCACATCTTTTCTATCTTATCCACGATGTCATCAAAATAAACATCCAAATTTTCTGGTAAGAATTTCTTATTCTTATGCTCCAATTGCGCAATTATTGCACGCTGAGGCATGATAATGCGACGGAAATTGATAATGTCTTTTTTAAGTAAAAGAATATCTTTAAGTCTATCTTTAGAATAATCACGGTGAAAAACCTCAACCTCTAATTCATTTACTTGCTTTGAAAGATCGTCTAAGAGGGGGAATCCAGCTTCAAAAATATCATCAACAATCATATAGAGCAGATATCCACTCCCCTTGCTCATGTAATCTGAGCGGATTTTTTTAGATTTTCTACAATTTTCAAAAACTTTATTAATGATCGTATTGTGATCATGCACTGTAACTATAAAATTTTGCCCAATAAATATATCAATCTCATCCATTACTACCTGCCCCTTCCTGCCCTTTCTTTTTGGAGCCTGCAGCACTATAAACAAATAATTGTCGTAATCATCTATTTTTGGACGTTGAGTTTCAGAAAGACAATCTTCTAAATCCAAATGGTGAAACTTATAAGTCTTCCTTAAAGAAGCCAACTCTGCTTCGGTGGGATCGTTTAATGAAATCCAAGTTAAGTCGCTTTCTGCGAACTTTATCTTTTTGTATTTTTTTGATTCAGCCATTTTAGATGGAATTACTCTCCATTTAGAATATAATGGGGGGGTAGTTAAGTCAATTTTATATGGATTACAAAAAGCTGATTGCAGAGTCTTGGGCCTATACCCAAAACAACAAAAGTTTGATTATCTGGTACGGATTTTTACCAGCAATTTTTACGACAACTGTGGGTGTAGGCATAATGATTTACCAGTTTTTCTCATTTAAAATGTCTTACCTTTTTAGTGAAGGTGATCATAGTTTTTTTAATGAAGTTATGTCTTTTATTTTGGAATTTGTGAGGGATAATTTTTCCTTGACGCTCCCTTTGATTGTGGTGGCAGCCGTATTTGCTACATTCTATTTTCTTTTTCCTACATTGGCTAGAGCTGCTGCAATACAAATGATCGCAAGAAATCGTAACGGACAAGAAGCTGGAATTGGCACTGGTTTTAAATTTGGTGTGACATCATTTTTGAAACTATTGGAATATCATATGCTTATTAAGTCTTTTGCATTTTTTTCTATACTGGTGGAAATGTCTTTTGTTTTGAGAAATTTGGGGCCGGTAATTTTTCAATTGCTCCTACCTGTGTTCTTACTTTTCCTTATCATTAGCTTTATGCTAACGCTACTTTTTACTTACAGTGACTTCTTTATCGTAATAGATGATGACAGTGTTTTTGAATCAATGAAAAAAAGTGGAAAACTAGTTTTAATGAACTGGAAACACACTTTTTTGGTGAGCTTTTTAATGATAATTATTGGTATCAGAATTTTCATTCAAGCGATCTTGGTTTTCTTGATACCTATTATGATAATTCTGATCACCGGTTATATCGCAACTTTTGTTTTAGCAAAGGCAATTGCAATAATTGTGGGAGCTATTTTTGGAATCGTGGCTTTGATACTTGCAGCATACTTAAATGGAATTGTTGATGTTTTTTCATATGTTGTATGGACATTTACATTTTTGGAACTCAGCAATGAACAACAAACTTCTGCCAGAGATGTTTTTGTGGAAGATTTAAGTAATTCTAGCTAATTAGAAATTTCCTTTTCCAAAAGCAAAAATGGAAATCAACATGAAGGCAAAATAGATAATAGTAAATATTATGGCTCTTTTTTCCATATCCTTTCTTTTGAAAACTATTTTTGTCTTTTTATTTTTCTCTCTAGCAATTTGAAAATTATAAATCTCCACAACACTTGTTACAAACACAACAAATGACACAAAATTGATCATTCTAATGTCTGTAAATAAGCGGTGAAAAAAAGTATTTGGCAAGATGAATCTAATGTCAGAGACAAAAAGAAAACCTATGAGAATAACGACAAAATGAACTAACTGGTCTAGAAGAAAAGGTTTTACTTTTTCGTCATGTTTTAAATCATAGTTGATTTTCCCTTCATCAATAAAGAAATGTATGACATTAACAAAAAGTAAAACAAGAATGAGAGAATAATACCCCTTGAATATAAAAGGACTCAGAATCAGAAACCCTACTAGTAAATGTATAGAAGCATGCACTAAAGTTCCCATTTTGCTTTCCATTTTCCATTGAACCAATTTAGATGGTTGAAAAACAAAATCACCTAGGAGGTGAGCTAAAACCAGATAAGCTAAAATCATTGTGACTGTTGATTAAATTTATCATTCTGATTAACCCTATCAACAACAACTGAGCTTACTTGCTGAGCAAGAGTTGGGTTTACACTTAATAGCGATTGAAAATCTTCCTTCCTAAGAATAAAAATTTCGCATTCTTCTAAAGTTCGCGCTGAGGCATTACGAGGCACCTCTGACACGAGAGCCATTTCACCAAAAAATCCTCCAGTTTCAATCTTGGCAATTTCAATTTCAGAATCACCGGCTTCTTTTGGTGGATGATATATTTGCACACTTCCCTTTTTGATAAGGTACATAGCATCACCAATATCTCCCTCATTAAAAATAGTATGTGATACCGGATAATACATTAGGGTGATTTTTTGTACAATAATATTGTACGCAACATCATCTAAGGCTGAAAATAAAGGTATTTGCTTCAGTATTGGAATAAGAAGCATTGCTGCATCTGAATTTTGATTTTCCATGATTTTTTTTAAAATATCGAATTATTATATCATTTTTTAGATATTTTATCAATGTGTAGGTTTTGATTTGAAGCGGTGCTGTCCTGTTTTTCCTGGTTTATAAAGAAATGCTAACCCCCCTCCTCTTCCTATAAACCACATCAAAGCTATTTTTCGGAACGCCCAGTTTTAACCGCCATTTCTGCGACTCACTTTCAGCCACCACCCCATTATGCATAAATTCATGATGAATTTTGCAAAGTGGGACGAGATTTTGGTGGTTATGGGTATGCGCGAAATAATCTACATGGTGGAGGTTTTCGAAGGATTTTATGCAAGTTGGATAGGCGCATTTTCCATTGGCTTTTGCTATGACATTTTGGCGGATTTTTGCTGGAATATATCGTGAAACTGGAATGTGTTCTCCCGAAGGGGCTTTGATGGGGTGGCTTTTCGTTGGCTGTGTGTCTGCGGTATTTTTAGCTTCGGAAAGCTGTTTTTTGTTTTTAAATTTTTCATCCCCGGGGATATTCTGGACTTTTTTGCAGGATTGTTTCGTAATATCTTTCTGCGCTAAGTGCTCTTGGAAAATGGCTTTTAGAGCTTCTTGATCGCTTTCTATGCCGAGCTGTTTTTTGATTTTGTTAAATAGAAACTGTAGTTCGTCATCTAGATCGATTGTCATTTTTGGCGTAGCATTTCCACGAAGCTCCTTAGAAAGCTCTTGCAGTGCTGGCTTGCTCATATGTTTTACTTTGTCTGCTAAAACCTCATCATTTTCCTTATTCGCAATTGTCGCAAAAAGCGCGACTTTATGCACGCCAACCTCTTTTAGAGCTTCTTTTAACTTCGGCGCCTCTACCAATTTTTCCTCCACCCACAGCGCTTTTTGCACAACTGCATAACTCAAGCCGGCA
>PFDP01000005.1:0-282 GCA_002772535.1 Candidatus Peregrinibacteria bacterium CG10_big_fil_rev_8_21_14_0_10_36_19
TAGAAGCACCGAAGTTAAAAGAAGCTCTAAAGGAAGTTGGCGTGCATAAAGTTGCGCTTTTTGCAACAATTGCGAATAAGGAAAATGATGAGGTTCTGGCGGATAAAGTGAAGCATATGAGTAAGCCTGCTTTACAGGAGCTTTCTAAGGAACTTCGCGGGAATGCTGTGAAGAAGGTTAGTGTGGATTTAGATGCGGAGATGCAATTTTTGTTTGGGAAAATTAAGGAGAAATTGGGGATTAATGGTGATGAAGAAGCTCTAAAAGTTGTTTTTCAACAAT
>PFDP01000005.1:348-33553 GCA_002772535.1 Candidatus Peregrinibacteria bacterium CG10_big_fil_rev_8_21_14_0_10_36_19
ACGGGAAATGCGCCTACCCAAACTGCAAAAAATCCTATGAGCAGCTACATCATCAAGATTATTTTGCGCATACCCATAACCACAAAAACCTGATCCCGCTCTGCAAAATTCATCATGAATTTATGCATAATGGGGTGGTGGCTGAAAGTGAGCCGAAAAAGTGGCAGATAAAATTAGGAATTCCTAAAAATAGCTTTGATGTGAAGTATAGGGCGAGGAGGGTGTGAGGGCTTACATATTTAAAAATGTAGCGATTGCAAATCCCACAGATTTTGTTAGAATCCATACACATTTAGAATCTAACTAATTATTTTTATGTCAGGAATTAAAGAAAGAACTTTGGTTTTGGTTAAGCCGGATGCGATGCAGAGAGGGCTTGTTGGTCAAATTATTTCAAGATTTGAACTTAAGGGTTTGAAACTTGTTGCTATGAAGATGATGTCTCTTGATGAGGCTGTTTTGCGTGAACACTATGCTCACATTGCAGATAAACCTTTTTTCCCAGGGATTGCTAAATTTATGCAAAGTACTCCTGTTGTGGCTATGTGTTGGGAAGGTCTTGAAGTTGTTGATGCTGTAAGAAGAATCACTGGAATTACTAAGGCTCGTGAAGCTGAGGCTGGTTCTATTCGTGGAGATTTTGCTATGAGTATGGGATGTAATGTTATTCATGCATCTGATTCTGTTGAAAATGCAGAAGCTGAGGTAAAAAGATTCTTTAACCCAGACGAAGTATTCAGCTACGATAAGTCTGAATATCTACACGTTTACGCAGAAGACGAAAGAGCATAATCAATTATGAAAGATTTAGTTAAAAAATCAGCTCAAATTAGGCTGGAAGCTTTGTTGTCTATTTGCAAAGCTGGTAAGGGGCATACTGGCAGTTGTATGTCTGTGGCTGATATTTTGGTTGAACTTTATTATGGTGGCTGGATTCAATGTGATCCAATGAGACCCGGTAGTGATGAACAAGATTACTTGGTTTTGAGTAAGGGCCATGCGGCTCCTGTACTCTATGCAATTTTGGCTGATCTTGGTTTTTTTGATAAATCGGAATTGAATTATCTTGGTCAGGAGGGGGCTCTATTAACAGAAAGGCCTAATGTTAAAATTCCTGGAGTTAATGTTTCTACTTTATCGTATGGTCATGGTCTTTCTGCAGCTTTTGGTTTGGCGTTAGCACTAAAAATGGATAATAAGCCAAATAAAGTTTTTGCTGTTTTGGGAGATGCAGAATTGCAGTGTGGTCAGGTTTGGGAGGCGGCTATGGCTGCTGCTCATCATCATTTAGACAATTTAATTTTGGTCATAGATAATAACAAAATGCAAACTGGTGGACTTAATGCTGCGGTTGTAAATATTGATCCAATTCAAGCGAAATTTGATGCTTTTGGTTGGAAGGTTGTACAGGTAAGAAATGCTCATGATTTTGATCAATTATATGAAGGTTTTAGTAAAGCTCATGCAATTAGTAGGCAGCCTGTTTGTGTTTGGTGTCATACAATTACTGGGAAGGGGATAGAGTTTGCAGAAGGTAAAATTGGGTATAAGGGGGTTGCTTTGAGTGAAGGAGAGTTGTCGGCAGTATTACCTAAACTACAATCTTTAGTATGACCTTTATAAAAGCATTAGACGAAAATTTGTTTAAATTAGCTAAAAAGTATAGCAATTTTGTGGTTATAACTACAGATTTGGCGAGTCATGCTTGTAATGATATGTTTGCGAAATTTTTTAGTAACCGTAGAATTAATTTGGGATTGGCTGAAATGAATGCAGCTTCTTGTGCTGTTGGTTTTAATGTTAGAGGGAAAGTTCCTATTGTGGTTGGTCCGGCGGAATTTTTGGCTGCAAGGGCTTGGGAACAAATGAAATATGATATTTGTATTCCAAATTTGAATGTGAAATTTGTTGGTGTTGGTTATGATGGAACAGACGATGTTGAACTGATGAAGCTTTTGCCAAATATGAAAGTCGTTTGTCCTCGTACTGAAGAAGAAGTGGTTATTGCAATTGAAAATATGTTTCTGCATTATGGCCCAATGTATCTGCGTTTAACTGATGCTCTTTTGCCTGATATTGATGATGAAAAATTATTGCGCAGGCAGGCGAGTGTGTTATAGTTGGTGTACTAGTCTTTAATCTTCAATATGGCGTCTAAGTCTACTCTCAAAATTTTTGCAGGATCTTCTCATCCAGAGTTAGCTAGAGAGGTTGCAAAGGCTCTTAAGGTGCAACTTTCTGAATTGGTTATTTCGAAGTTCGCTTGTGGAGAAATTTATGCAAAGCCTAAAGATTCGGTTCGTGGTAGTGATGTTTTTGTTATTCAAACTGCTACTGAAAATGTGAATGAAGATTTAATGGAACTTTTTGTGATTTTAGATTCTTTGAAAAGATCTTTTGCTGGAAGAATACATGTTGTAATTCCTCATTATCCATATTCAAGACAAGATAGAGTGGCAACTCCTCGTGAACCAATTTCTGCGAAATTAGTAGCAGATTTGATTTCTACAGCTGGAGCTGATCATGTAATTACAATGAAACTACATAGTGATCAAGAACAAGGATTTTTTAATTTCCCTGTTGATAATTTAAACCCAGAAAAACTTTTTGCAGACTATTTTAAAAAGAAAAAAATTAAAGATTTAGTGGTTGTTTCTCCAGATGCTGGTGGAGCAAAAGATGCGAAAAAATTTGCAGATAGACTTGGTGCAACCTTAGCAATTATTCACAAAACAAGACCTGGTCATAATAAATCTGAAGTTACTCATGTAGTTGGTGAAGTAAAAGGAAAAACCTGTGTACTTTTTGACGATATGATAGATACAGCTGGAAGTGTAACTGCTGCAAAAGCGGCTTTAGATGCCATGGGTGCGAAAAAAGATGTTTATTTAGCTGCTACACATGCTGTTTTTTCTGACCCTGCAGCTGAAAGATTTAAAGAGGCAGGTTTTAAAGAAGTTGTTGTAAGCAACTCAATTCCGATTGAAAAAAGAAAGCATTTTAAGGGGTTAACTGTACTATCAGTTGCACCTTTCTTGGCTGGAATTATCAAAAGTGTTCATGAAGATAAATCTGTAACAAATTTTATTAACTGTTAATTTTATGGAAAAAGTAAGTGTATATATGGGTGCGGATCATGCTGGTTTTGAAGTTAAGGGAAAGCTAAGAGATTATTTGGAATCTGAAGGATATAATGTAATTGATCTTGGTATTTTTACTGATGATCCTGCTGATTATCCGGATATTGCTCGTGAAGTTGGAGAAAAAGTTTTGGAGGTAAAAGGTAGTTTTGGAATTTTGCTTTGTGGTAGTGGAGTTGGTGTGTGTATGGCGGCAAATCATCTAAAAGGTATTCGTGCCGCTTTTGCTAACACTGAAGATTTGGCAGACACTTCACGCAGACATAACAATGCTAATGTTCTGACACTTGGAGCTCGCAATACGGATTTTGAATTGATTAAAAAAATTACTATTAAATTTCTAACCACTGCTTTTGAGGCTGACCAAGAAAGACATGTGAGAAGAGTAGAAAAACTTGATGCATTATAATATGAATATAAAAGTTTCACCGTCGATACTGTCGGCAGATTTTGGAAAATTGAATGAGGAGGTTGCCTCTATTGAGCCTGAAAGTGATATTTTGCATGTTGATATTATGGATGGAGAGTTTGTTCCTAATATTAGCTTTGGAGCACCCGTGATGAAATGGGTGAAAACTCAATTGCCACAGGATTATCATTTAATGACAGTTAAACCTTGGAGATATTTTGATGATTTTGTGAAGGCTGGAGCAGATAGATTAATTGTTCATGTGGAAGCTTGTGATGACTTAAGGGGAGTTTTAGGACAAATTATAGATGCCGGTGCAAAGCCTGGTGTTGCTATTAAACCTGCCACTTCTGCTGAAAGTATAAAAGGAGTTTTAGATCTTTTAGATTATGTTTTGGTTATGACAGTGGAGCCTGGATTTTCCGGTCAATCTTTCATGGCTAATATGGTGCCAAAAATGCAACAAATTCGTGATATGGGATTTGCTGGAGATATGGGGCCAGATGGAGGTATTGATGATGTGAATGCTAAGATTTGTGCGGGGGCTGGAGCTAACGTGATGGCTGCAGCTAGTTATGTTTTTAATGCTGAAGATAGACTTGCTGCTTTGAGAAGCTTAAGGGGTTAGAGGGTGAGCTGATTTCCATTGATCAATGGTTTGTTGGATTCTTTCCGGAAGTTCTCGTAATAAATTATTTATTAATATTTCTCCGTACCATAGATTTAATTGGTTTATTAGTTGTTCGTCTTTTTCTGTAATTACTGTTGGGTGTTCTCTTTTAAGTTTTTCATATTTTTCTATTGTTGTGTAAATTAGGCGTGGTAATGCATTATAGAGTGGATATTCTGTTAAGTTATGTTCTGTCATACACCATGCTATTAGTCTGGTTGTTGTTTCTCTAAATAGTTCTTTTTTCTTTTCTGGAGAAAAACCGTCTGATGTAGCAATATTGTGCGCACGATCTTCAGCTTTAACTATTAGTGACATTTGTCTAACTTTATTTGAGGTTGTCATTGAATTTAGACGAAGTAGAAATTTTGTCATTTTGCTATTGTCGTACTCTTCTGGGAACATAACAAAGGGTAGTTTTTTTTCTTGAACTGGTTTTGCGTTTTGCCATTGTTTTTCTTCTTCTGGAGTGATTGTTAGCAATTTAACTGTGAGATCTTTACCGCCGATACTAGATTTTAGTGCAGCTATTTTTTCTTGATTAGTCCATTGGGTTGTACTTGAAAGAATTCTCATAACTCTTTTGAAGTTTGTTATTGTAGTTTTTTTTATTAGATTGAGTGCTTTATCTTTAAACTCCTGCCTTGAGTTTGGATTATCTTCATTGAATGGCAGTTTTATAAACGGATCAATGGAGCCGTCATAACTATCTGCTCGGTTGAGGTAGTTGTTCACTATATCTTCAAGAGTTAGGTCTGTGTCTTCCTCGAGATCGTGTAGAGATGTTACTATTGATAAAAGTATGAAATCGAAGCTGATTTTACCTTCCAATGTAAATGGGATTACATCCATGATTGCCATGTTGCTTACGTCTTCGGTGTGAAGTACATATGGTAATCTGGCATTTTTTCTTATTTTTCCATGTGATTGATGGTGATGGCCGGTTTTTGCTATAGAGGTTGCTGCGTGCTTTATTTGTATTAAGCGAAGATAGTTGTTTTTGTCTGCAATTTTTTGTCTTTCGGGATGATTTTGTGGGAGTACGTATTGTTCATCTTTATGGTATAGAAGAAATTCGTAATATAATCTGAGAGAGGTTATTAACTTTTTTGATTGTTTATATATTAATTCTCTTATCCCTCTTTCTGATACTTGCCAACTTAGTACTGTTCTTGATGATGAACTTTTTTCTAAAAGCGTTAAAACAGTTTTTTTTGTTTCGGCAGTCATTTTATATGGAGTTGTTGCAAGAAGGGCTTCTGTTTTTTCATTTGTTACATCTGGAGTGTTTTCCCAAGTTTCGCGTAGAGCTATTAAGTATTCCGCATATTTTTGGGTTACGTCTTGTAAATTCTCCCAAATTTCTTTTAATTGAGGGTGCAATTCTGTAGGAATATCGGCAAGTAGGCGATTTATATGAAGGCTTTCGGGAACTTTGAGATTTTCTTTTTCTAGATTAAAAAAGTAAGCATTTTCTGGAGAATGACATTGCTCCGCCGATTCCCCAATGGGGGCATGTTCACGCATTAGCAAATGATACCCTGCTTTAAGGATTTGTTGCTCTTCAAACTGTGTTAATGGTTGATTTTCCATTTTTCTTTAAGTAGTAGCGAATTTTGCCATTTTTTTTACTTTTAGTCAAATTTGTGTTTTAAAGCTTGCATATTTTGGGGAAATTGTTAGGATGCCTTCTTAATTTTTTAAAGTTATGAGAGAAGATTTTTTATTTGGTATTGAAGGCGGATATGTGGATAGGGTATTTAGATACTAGTTTTAATGAAGGGTCTGATGGTAGATTTAATTTGGTTGATGGCTTAGTGTCTCCAGATAGGCTGGTGGGGAGTAGTGCGCCTTTTTCTTTGGAGTTAACTAGAGATTGTGTAGATGTTAGGCGTGGTGTGGCTGGCGGACTGAATCCACAAAATATGCATGATAGGAGAATCTCTCATCATCCTACTGATGGTTTTGTGGGAACATATGAGGCTCGTATTGGCTTTAATCAGGGCCAAATGGTTGGCTTGATAAGGCAATATGCCGATTCACTTGGTAGAAAATTATCTGTTTTAGATGCTGGGTGTGGTTATGGATCAGCTTTATTGGATTTATTTGAGATAGATTGTGTTGATAGAGAGGCATCTTTTGGGGTTACATTGAGAACAGAGTTGGTGAAGAGGGAAGTAAGAGATAGGGTTTTTGGCGGTAATTTTGCATTCTTGGAGATTGATGATGATGTTTCCAGATTTGATTTGTTTTTTTCGGTGTTTGGCGCTTTGTATTATCATCCTATTGTTCAAAGAAAAGGGTATTCATATTTATATAATTTTCCTTTTTTACATGCAGTAAATATGACAAAAATTGGTGGTCTAATTTTTATTGATGGTTCGACTTTGTGGGGAATTAATGTTGATGATTTTGTAAAAATGGGGGTTGTGGAAGAGATTATTCCTCAAAAAGGCTGTTTGAAACTTTTGAGAAGGCCTTCTGATGATGAAATTGCTCAAGTTTTAAAATTGAAAGGTGGTGTGATGCCTTTTGATGTGTAGGGAAATTTTATTAAATACCGATCTTGGACTTCTGTGAAATCTTTTAAGTCTGTTTCTATGAGGCCCATTTTGAAGAGGGCGCGACCGGCGTAGCCGGGAGCGAAGGTTTTTTCGTAGAATGGGAAGCGTGTGTCTGAAATTTTTTCTACTTCTTTGGTTATGAGGTTGGTGCAGTTTTTGAAAAAGAGGTGATAGAATTCCGGTTTTTCGTAGAGCGAGTTTACTTTTTCGCCAACTAGTTGGAAAAGTTTTTGGGCTTTTTCGGGAGTGGTTTTGATTGGGTAGATGTAGACACGTTCGTCTCGCATTTTTCGTAGAGATAGGAGATCTTCTTTGGTTGCTAGGATGTAGATGAGTTCGTAGTCGAAGATGAGGCCTTTTATTATCTCAAATTCTTCGTTTTTGTCGCGTCGGCTTTCTATTGATAAGGCGACGTTGCGTCCATCTTTAAGGTTGAAGATTAGGAAAACGTGGCCAATTCCTTCGTGAATAGAGAAGTGGGATTCGCCAACTTCTAGGCTTTGGATGTCTTGGAGAGTGAATGTTAGGTCGGTGTAGTTTTCTTCTTGGCCTTTATTTGTCCAGTTGTAGTCGCGGAGGTCTTTTACTGTTATTGAGTCTTTATTTGAGAGGACTTGTTGGAGTTTTTGTTGGCCAAATTCCCAGTCGGAATCGTTTGTGGGGGTTTTGATTAACCAGAGAGTTAAAGTGAGTACAACAAAGAATGCTAATATTGCGATTACTATTTTGGCGAGGAGTTTGAGGAGGGGCATTGGTTATTTGTGAAATGGGAGTTTTCCAAATTAAATAGAGTAAAGATCCCTTACCTTTTCTCTCTCAACACCGAGCCATTCTCGTTTGTGTGATAAGTAAAGGATTGTCCCTGTGCTTCGGCGGTTACTTCGTAGCCTGGTGTAATAACGGCAAGGCAAGATTCTGCAGGACCACCGAGTCCTAGGCAGGAATCTGACCAATCTTTTTCATATGCAGTCATAATGATTACAAGCCCTTCTCGGATCCCAAGATCATTGGCGATTTTTGTGCGTACTGCGGCAACAGCATCCGGCACTGGTAGATTGTGGATGCTTCCTGCTGGAGCATCATCTGCGGATGTAGCTGTGGTATCTTCTGGGGCATCTATCTCCTCAACGTATGTCACTCCTTCATGTCTACATTGTCTTGGATAGCTTTCCATTGCCGGATTTCCAGCTGCGATACACTCTTCAAAGTTGTTTACCACAATGTCTGAATTTTCCTGCATTATAAGATATCCTCCTCCGAGGATAATTAATATTCCGATGATTGTAAGAAGTGGCTTTTTCATGGTTTTGAGGTTGGTTGGGGGGTGGTTATTTTATAATCTTTGAAGCTTTTTCTGCGTCCTCTTTGCTCACTTGTAGTTCAATTTGGCCCATGTTGTCTGAAAAAGCGACATGGGTATTTACTATTCCTTCGTTTTTAAGAAAAGATTTAATTCCTTTAGATTCTAATTGTCCTTTTAGAATATGGGCTTCTGCACTTGTGAGGTAGGATTTGATTGTGACTAGCTTGTTCATGGTTCTATTATAAAGGATTTTTGGTATTTTGGGGAGGAGGGGGTGAAAATGCCTATCTTAATACTTCATCCATTGTTTTTCCTTCACTATTCTTCCAGGTGATCCAGGCGTTAATATTTCTTCCGGCTGCGAATCCGCCGGCATGATTCGGGCTTCTAAATGTCACATTCTCTTTTAAAATATATGCTCCATTAATTAAATCTGCAGATTTGCTAAAAATATTATTTCGTTCATCTAGTGAACTTGGAAATGCTTTTGCCCAACTCTGTGCAACTCCAGGATCGATTTCAGAACCTGCAAGCATTACAAATTTACCAGCGTCAAAAACTGCTCGTGCTGTTTTGCTTTTTATTTTACATATCCATACGTCCTTTTGACTTATTTCTTTTTCATCTAGAACATCAAATATTGGATAGCCTAGGGCTGAACTTAATAGTGATGCATCTTGAAAAAACTCTTCAACACTTGAAATTTTGAATTGATGTAAATTATTTTTTGTTGGTACTGTTCGGTTGTGAATTTCACATTTTGACGCCTCTTTTGCTTGTGCAACAGCTATTGCTTCAAGATATCCAACATCGCTTTTTTCTAAAGAAGAATCTTTTGCTACGAAAACAAGGACAAGATCCCAATAGTCTTTTTCTGTATCTGCTCCATGTGTGGATATTCTTGATAGAAAATTTTCTGTTTCTCCGATATATGCATGTTCACCATCTTTTGATACCAATATATACAATGCAGGTTTGGTTAATTCCTCAAAATATTTAGCTTCTGCAAGTTTTTCTCTTGGCAATACATAGCCACGTATAATCCTATTTGATAGTTCGGCTATTTTAATTCCTGTTGGATCGCCAGATGGAAGGTGGATTGTAATTGTTTTTGGGTTCATATTTATATTATATTTAGTAATTCTTCATAAATTCTGACCATAGCCCAGGTATCTAATTTACAATATTCGAGTAAATCTTTTTTTATTTGTTCTTTTTCAACTTCATTTAATTCTTCAAAGACCATTTTTTTCCATGAATTCATTGCCATTGATCCATCTCTTATATTTAGCTCTTTGTAACTTAATTTGGGGTCAAAAATAGGTAATACTTTTTTAATTGAATATTTACCTTCAAAATCTTTATGTGCATATAGATTTTTTTGAAATACTTCCATTAAATCAAATAATCTTTCATTAAGTTTTTGCATCTCTTCTGTATATTCGGGAAATACTTCGCCAATATTTTCATTACACTTCTTTTCAAACTTTTTATTCCAAACAATTATGCTGCCTTCATCTCCAATAGCTTCTTTTAATGATTCAACAAGTGCTTTCATTGGATTTTCGTCTCCTTCTTCGGCTAAAAATTCTAGATGTTCATATTTGCCACCCGGCTCTCTTTGTATATGTAATGAGTATTGAAAGGGGATTTGCATATATGGCCTACATCCTTCATATATTGGTACTGCTGTTGGGTAGGTTTCATAGTCTAAATAGTAAAATGGATATTTTATTTCATCTAAAAATTTCTTGATTTCTTCTGATTTATTAATGGTTATTCCTGTTTGAGTAACATCAACGTGTATTCTTTGCTTTTTGGATAATTCAAAATCTTCTGGCACATCATAAATGCTTAAATATCCTCCTTCTACCATGCCTTCAAGTCTTCTGGGACTATTACCAATTAGGGTTATGTCATGCACTGAATATTCAGGCATATCCGGATACAAATAAGCAAAGGCTGGGCAATGATTTGATCGTGATTTATAAATACAATCGCAAAGTTTAGGTTCATTATCTTGATCCATCAATATTCTCATTCCTGTAATATTTTCATTAATTTCAGGTTCTAGCTCATGTACTTTTTCAGTAATGTCTGTTTTTGTGATCAGTTGCAGTGGGTTTATTTCTCCTTTCTTTACATATTCTTTATTGAGCTCAAGTAAATTTACTTTGCCTACTTTGTAACCTGCTAGATTTAAAACGATATATTGAAAACCTGCATCATAAATATGTAGTTTTTTGTTTTTACTTTCACCTTCTTTGTCACATGTTGAACCTTTTGCTTCGTTAATAATCCAATATTGATTATTTTCATCCCATTCCAACATGTCTACCATCACATATAGTCCTTCTGCTTCAAATGTTGCTTGAAAGATAACTCTTTTGCCTTCGTCTATTAGTTTTTTAGTGTCCGCTACAGCTTGTTCTTGGCCACTTTCGACTAAAACCCCACTAGGGAATAGTTTGCGTCCCCATGCCTCAACTTCTTGCCCGCTTTTAACTAGTTCTAACTCAAATTCATTCAGTTCTTTTGTATCAAGAACCTCTGGTTTATTTTTGTGGAACCAGAAGTACTCTGGGCAGGTGAGGAATTTTAGGTAGTCGGATTTGGTGATCATGGGGTTTGAGTTTGTTTAGAGTTAAATGTATTTTTTAAAATTCCTTATTTGTATATTTCCTGTATTAAATTAGCGATTCTCTTATTGCTAAATTGCGTTTCAAATCTTATTTCTACTGCATCGCCAAAAAACTGCTCAGCATGTCTAATTTTTTGTTCTTCTTCCGTTCTTAAACTTTCTTCATCAGTATTTTTTGTTTCAACAATGAAATACAATTTTTTCTTTCCATCTTCAAAATTTAAAACATAGGCAAAATCTGGAGAATAACTTTTTCCTCCTGCAACTGGTATTTTGATAGAATTTTTGGGGATTTTAGAAAAAACAAGAACTTCGGAAATGTTTGTCTTAATATTATTTTTCTCTAATTCGCTGTCATAAAAAAGCTCATCAAAAAGATAATTGTTTGCTACTTTCTCATCAGAATATAACACACCAATATCAGAAGCACTGATTTCATTTAATACTTCACCTTTAGAACTAGTAAGTTTTGTGGGATGAAGTGTGTTTGTAACTTTTTGATATCCAATACCAAAGACATCAATAGCATTATACAAAAGATACATATCAAATTTTTGTTTCAAAGTTCTGATTGTTGAAACATTGAGATAATCATTGATATTTATTTCTGTATCAATAAATGCACTGTGAAGTGTTTTGATATTTATATTAAGGTTTTGAGATAGTTGTTTGATAAAATCATCATACTGCATCGTTGATATTTTTGTGATTTCATTTTCTTGTATTGATATTTCTTCAAAAACTACCGCTTGCCCATTTGCTATATCAATTCTTGTCTGCCTATTTACCAAACCATCTTGAGTGAGTGATGGTGTATATTTTTGCAAAAAATCTACAAAAAGTTTTTGAAATTTTTCTTCATTTTCAATCTTGTATTCCAAAACTACTTTTTGATTGAGCTTTTCCCAAAGGTCTTTGAGTTCACTATATTTTTCTGTTCTTATTCTGATTTTCTTTTTCTCGTCAGTTGCTTTTCTTACTTTATTTGATCCAACACCTTCAAAAATAAGAGGATAATTTGATTTTATATACTCAAAACCGCCATCCAAAAATTTGTGAGAAGCTTTGATTACTTTGTTTTCTACTAAATCATCAATAAGATCATCTTCATTGTCAATTTTTGGATATTTTTCAAGTATTTGCTTGATCATCTGTTCTGATATTTTTTCTGGAATATCTTCAAAAGAAATTGCACCTGACTTTTCATTGATTTCATTGACAAGCTGTTCTACAAAATTACTTTCTGAAAAATCGACAAAATAATTGAGATAAAATTGCTCATCTTTGACACGATTGCCGTATTCATTGACTGGTAAACGAAGTCCACGACCGACTTCTTGGAGTTTTGAAATTTCACTACCGCTACTTCTCAACTTGCAAATTTGGAAAACATTAGGATTATCCCAACCCTCACGAAGAGTCCATTTAGAAAAGATAAATCTTCTTGGATTATCAAGGGAAAGCATCGCTTGTTTGTCGTGCAAAATTTCAACTACTTCTTGCTCTATAGCTTCGTCTTTTTCGCTATTGTCTTTGCTAAAATATCCTCCATGGGTTTTGCTAATATCTACTAGTGCTTTCTCTAAATAGCCTTTGTAAAAAGTATCTGTTTCGGTTTTTAATAATTTTACTACCTCTGCCTTGATGCATTGTTCTACTGTTTTTTTCAAATACCCATCGGCATTTCTATACTCTTCAATATTGTCGATAAAAAATAAAGTCAGTGGTTTTATTTTTACTTCTCTTTTTAGGAATTGTTTTTCTAGTTCAAAATGCTTGGCGATAGCTTTGGCAATCATTGTTTCTTGTAAGGTTTCCGCATAGCTGTATGGGTTTATTTTGTCGCCCTTTTTTAGTTCTAGGCCATTTGATAGCACTACCGCACTTTTATTTAGATTTTCAATAATCAGATCATTCATAGCACTATGCACTTTTTCCAAACTTTCTTTTTTAGCGAGTTTTACGGTGTGTTTTTTCTCGTTTTCCGTGAGTTCAAAAGTTGCTTCTGTTCCGTCAGAATCAATAAATTTCACCATTGTATTTTGACCAGTCGCAAACTTTGTAATATGACCGATTACCCCTTTGACAAGGTTTTTATTAAACGAATCAACAGCCGTGAGTGTATAAATCAAATTTTCATATTCTGGAAAAGTCGCACCATAACGAATAATATATTGTGGTTTCATTTTTTGGATATTTTCCCAAGTTTTGTTCCCTTGTGTAAACTTGTGAGGTTCATCAATAATCACAAACGGACAAGTTGCGGAAATTGCATCAAATGGTACGGAATATTTATCAAAAAGACTGGCATCAAAACTTTTTTGCATGGTTTCAGAATTGATCATACCAGCATTAATAATCAGTACTTGAATATGATTCTTTTCAAATGTTCCAGCATTTACAAAACTATTTACCGCAGGAGGAAGATATGATTTCTTGTTTTTCCCGCCTTTTTGACTTTCTACAATGTGGAGATTGAGAGTTTTTCCGTATTGTTCTTTGAAATGTTCACGAGAGCTATCAGACTTGAGAAAGTCTATTGTTCCAGCTTTGATAGAAAGTGTCGGCACGACAATCACAAACTTAAAAATTCCATACAGTTTATTGATTTCAAAAATTGTTTTAGTGTAGGTATAGGTTTTTCCTGTCCCTGTTTCCATCATAATATCAATGATATTGCTATCATGTTTGATTCTTCCATCTATTACTCCGTATTCAGTACGAGTAAGACGGATATTTCTGGCATAATCTGTCCCTGCTTTATCTATCAGAGGATTGACAAACTGTCTGTCAGCTTCTTTTGGTTTTACAATTTCCAGACTATCAAAAACAGCTACCGTAGCGGATACGGCTTTGCTTTGATGATCGAGGTTTTTTTCAAAATTAAATCCTGCCATATTTAATACCTAGTTATAAAATCAATATCCAGTTTCTTCTTGTTTGCATAGTTTGAGACATTTTCCGCTATTTCTCTCAAAACTTTACTTCTAAAATGATAGCCAAAAACAATAATACTGATTGGATTGAAAGTTGTGTCTTCATCAATCTTGTTGAGGAGTGCTTTTAAGTTTTTTGTTTCAAATCCTTTATTCATTAAATACAATCTGCCATTGCCATAGTATCCAGTATAACCCTCCAAATCTACATTTTTTAAACTTTCGGTAAGGGATATATTGTCGTACGTTTTCCAAGTGGTAAGAAGTGTTTGCAAATCTTCACTTGATAATTTGCTTTCATCAAAAAGTTTTGTTTGTGCATCAAATTCTTTGGCTTCAAATTCATAATCTTCCCAAATTGGTTGAGTTTCAAAAATCTTGAATCCACTTTTGTCATCTATTTTCTTTCCTGCTCTCACCAGTCTTTCTTTGGTAATTTCAAAAATAGTCGGTTCATCAACTCCAAGTTCATTTTTCACAAAATCGTATGCTGTCTTGTTTTTCTTTGGATCTATCAATTCTGGAAGTTGTACAAGAATATATTTTCTATTTCCTTCTTTTCCATTTGCTCTATCTTCTGCATTGAGCTGCATCACTGCATCGCCAGTCGTTCCACTGCCTGCGAAAAAGTCGAGGATGAGGTCGTTGGAAGTAGTTGCTAAACTAATGATTTTTTTAATTAATTTAGAAGGTTTAGCGGTATCAAATAAGTTAATATCTTGAAAAAAATCTAAAATCTCTTTTTTACCTTCTTTATTTGTTGCTACATTGTCCCAATAATTTGAAATGGTTTGACCAGAGCTTTCATGTAAATAAATAATTTTCTGTGGTATTGCATTTCCATCTACTCCAAAGTAAATTAAGCCTTTTTCTAAAAGTTCTTTATACCCATATTCTGGATAAGCCCATAATTTGTCATGAATTTTTCCGGTAGGAGTTTTGATAGAATAGTTATAGCCTCCACCTGACAACCCTTTAGAAACAGTAATTGGAACAGGTCTCCATTTGCCTTTTGTATATATTTTATTCGGTTCATTATAGCTTTTTTTAATGTATTCATCCGACAATAATTCATTATTGATTTCTGCTTTTAGCGTTTTAGAAAAACACAAAACATATTCTCCTTGAATTGCAATTTTTTTTGAATCGCTTGAGATTTCTTTTTTTCTTTTCCAAAGTATTTGCCCCACAAAATTCTCCTCCCCAAAAATCTCATCCATCAAAATGCGGAGCTGGGCGACTTCATTGTCATCAATACTCACAAAAATCACGCCATCGTCTTTGAGGAGTTGTTTGGCGATATACAGTCTCGGATACATAAAAGTTAGCCACGCACTATGTGAATTGCTTTTGCTGTTTACAAAACTTAAAATCTTTTTGGCTTGTTCTTCGTCTACTCCTGCAAGTTCGGAGAATTGCTCTACGGTAAACTTGCGGTCATCTTCATAGACAAACCCATCACTTCCTGTGTTGTAAGGTGGATCAATATAAATCATCTTCACTTTTTCGTGATAGGCATTGGAGAGATGTTTTAATACTTCCAGATTATCGCCTTTGATCAGCAAGTTTTCAGAATTTTTGTTTTCTTGCTTTTCGTTCCAATCTATATCTTCTTTGATAAGAGTTTTGGCAGGATCAGTTGCAAGCAGTCTTGCATAGCTTTTTCCTAGCCAGTCCATGCCATAACTTTCTTTGGAGAAATTGATTTCGCTTGTTGTAAGTTCTTTTTTAAACTTTTCAAAATCAAAATCACCACTTTTATCGAAACAGTGCGGAAAATTCTTTTTTACTATTTCCAAGTCGTTATTTGGAGCAATTATATTTTGAGTAGTGTTTTGATTATCTGCCATAGATTATTCCTTATAAGTAAAAGTTATTTCTAGTATATAAGTTTTCTTGTTCTTTTTACATCTATAAATCGTTTTCAGAGCGATAGTGGAGAAAACAACCTTATACCCCCTCTTTAAAATATAAAAAAATCAAATTCCTTATTTCTTAAAGCCCATCAAAAACTTTTTATTAAACAAATTTTTCAAAAATATGTCGCTTAACGTCTAGGTATAAGCGATGTTTGCGGGTGATATAATAGCCGACAGTCTGATATGGGTGAAGTAAAGGAGTGAAGTGACTGAACGGAACCTCTTATACCTTGTTAGCTGATGTATTCCTTTTATTTTCCGACGATAGTTGGTTGTTTTAAAAATTTTCAAATTTCTTTTTCCGTTTTGGGTGGTGGGCAGAGGGGGATTAAAGGGGTGAATGCCCAAACACCTAAGCTTCTTCTTTTTCTTTATTTTCTTCAATAATTATTTTTTCAATAATCTCTAATATTTCTTGAAAATTCTTGAAATCTTCTTTTGTTCCATTTGAACAAATCCAATCACAAATGGATTGTTTGTTGCTATCAATTTTAAAATTTTGTTTGTTTCCAGCTTTCATCAAATAGCTAAAATGATCTGGGAAGTTTTTATAAACCTTATCAATCAAATCTTTTTCAAACAAATTCTCAATCCCTTTTTGAAGAGGGTTCTCGTTATGCTTTGGCATCTTTCTGATATAAAGAATGTTTTTATATTCTTGATCTTGAATAGATTCTTCCGGGTCGTTTAATAGAATTACCTTTTGTTTTAGGAGATTAAGATTTGTGCTGAGTAATTTTTGAGCATTCCCTAGTGCCTTATTATTTGAATTGTTTGTTCCAAAATTAGTTTCCTCGCCAATAATTTCAATATCGAAATTATCGTAAGCTTTACTGTGTAAATCGTATGCTTTTTTTAGGTATTTTACATCTGTTGGACCTTCTACATAAATTATTGGTTTGTTATTACTGATGATTTTGGCTTTTACATCATCTTCAAATTTTTGTGTTTTTTTCAAAACATTGTAAGCATTTTCAAATTCTGAAAACCTTTCTGTTGTTATTATTTCTCCATTTGGCATATCTCTAATTTCAAAATTTTCTTCTCCAAAAATTTTCTTCATACCTAACAAAAACAAAGGGGAATGTGTCGTGATAATGAATTGGATCTTTGGAAAATCTTTTATCAATTCTGGCAAAACAGTACTTTGCAAATTTGTATGTAAGTGAACATCTATTTCATCAATTACTACAATTCCTTCAATTTGCTCTCTAGTTTTTGGAGGAGTATCCCCATGTCGAATGATATTTACAAAAAGGTTGAGCAAAAGAGATTCTCCCAATGAAAGATTGTCGATACTCGGCAATAATTGCCTTTTTATACTTTGGTCGCTATTAACTTCTACAATACTAACTCGATATCCGCCTCTTGGGCCAATTCCGAATATTATATCATTTCTTTGTTTGATTTTTTTGAGAATATTGTTGATTAATTGCCAAGTGATTTGATCAACGACATTTGATGGATTGCTTACAAAATCTAAAACCAAATCCATCAAATAGGACTTATTATCTTTTGTAGCACTTACGATTTCTATATCTTTCTTCAGTTCCCCAGAGAATCTTCTTTTATCCTCAAACCTTTGCTTGTCTGTAAAGGGTTTGTTTTTCCAAAAAGGCTCTTCATACCTATATGCTGGTTGATAAAAGTGGACTCCGCGTAACCATTCTTCTTGAAAATTTTCCTTATGTGTACCATTAATATTTGTTGATAGTTTTTGGAAATCTTTTTGTGAGTTTGGTGATAATGAAAAATCTTCAATCAAATCAGTAAAATCTTCTTTTTTTACTTCTCCAACTTTATCGAAGTACTCAATTTTATTACCTTCATTATCAACAAAGCTCAAAATTGAGAAGCCATTATCTTTTCCACTTTGTACATTTATGCTGCCTGAAATTTTATAAAAGCTTCTTTTTAATCCACTTTGAATACCGATGTCATCAAATAAATTACTAGCTAACTCGTAGAAGCTATCAATTATTTGAGATTGCAATATTGTTTTGCCTGAGCCGTTTTCACCAACAAAAATTATAGGTTTTGGTTCCCCATTTTCTTTGAAGGGCAAGGAAACACAGAGTGAATCTATTGGCCCGATATTTTTAAATGCAATTTTTTTAAGATACATATTTCTTAATTTTTAAAGCGTTTCCGAAGCGTAGCGGAGGAATTACATTAAATATTTAAAAAGATTTAGAAAATAGTTTTTACAATTTTTTCTACTCCTTCAACCAGTTCTTCAACATCATCTTTTGTTGGCTCTTTCTTTTTTTTATGATCGCATAAATTACGCAAATCTCCTAAATGTTGTATTTTGCGCCACGTAGGTGTTTCAAACACACCAGCATCCTTTAACTTATCGTTGTAATCACTAATTGAAGGATTCTTTTTAGCAACTTTCACTGCATGATTATCGCAAACCTGTGAAAGATGTTTTTCTAAAACAACGCCAGCAACAGCCCCAGCACCTCGAGAAAAACCTTTTTTGTTTAATTCTTTGGCAGCTTCCAATTCTGAATCAAATATATCAGCTTGGACAAGTTGTTGGATATCAAAAAGAGAACTTTCAAACCTTTTTTCTATTGACTTGATAATATTGAGTTGTTGCTCAAATTGTGCTGTTGCTGCTTCTGGCCCTACTTTTCTATCGCCATAACCATTAGTGACAACGAGATTTTGAAGATAGTCCTCAATGACGTAATTCCCATATTCTATAGATTTTCTACTCTTTGGTTTTTCATACAGTTTTACAAAGTCAGGGATTCTGTCCGGTAATAGTTGTTTTAGTAAGATAAGAGCTTCGGAGTACCAGCTTTGATAAGAGTTTCTAAAAGTTGGGATTTTTTTGACGAAGTCTGCATATTTTTCTTTTAAACGAGGTTTCAATTGTTTTTCAAATTCTTCAGGATATGACTCGTATTGCATTGCTGTATGAAGATCTTGTCCGGTGGATATCATTTTTTCTAAATCCTCTTTATATTTTTGTAAATTTGTAATCATAGAAAAGAATATTTAAAGACATTTCACTTAACTAGTATTTATTCGAACATACTACTTTCCTACCTCCTTTTCAACAATCTCTATCTGTATTTATTGTACTGGCTTCAATAGGGAAACACTGAAAAAGCTGGAAAAATCTTCCTCCTGGCCGTCGGGATTTTTCGGCGCTTTTTCTCCTGCGGCTCCGGCTTGCTCGCGAAGCTCGAAAAGCCTGCGCCTCCGGATCGTGTTTCTCGCTACTACTATGGTGCGCTCGACAGGATTCGAACCTGTGACCCTTGGCTCCGCAAGCCAATGCTCTATCCAGCTGAGCTACGAACGCACGTTTGTGCTTAATGCGGGGAAATAGTAATGAAAAGAGTTGAGAAAGGCAAGTTTAGATGTTGAGCGTGTCTATCATTTCTTGATGGGTGTGTTTGTTTGAGGCAAGAATTTCTTTGCTGAAAAGGTCTAGTTCTGCTCCATTGAGGTCTGTGAGGTGGCCGCCGGCTTCTTGGACAATTAGGGCTCCGGCTGCTATGTCCCATGGCTGTAGTCCGAGTTCCCAGAAGGCGTCGAAACGGCCGGCGGCCAGATAGCAAAGGTCTAGAGCTGCGGAACCGAAGCGGCGAATGCCTTGTGCGCGGCTAACTATTTTTTCAAAATAAGGCAGAGCCTCTTCTTTGTTTTCATAGGGGAATCCTGTGGCTACTACGGAATCTTGTAATGTTTTTGTTGTGGATACTTGGATTTTTTTGCCGTTTAGGAAGGCTCCTTGGTCTTTTGCAGCATAAAAAGTTTCGTTAAGGCGAGGGGCGTGTACTACGCCAGCAATTAGTTCGCCACCTTTGTATTCAAAATTTTTTGAACTTTCTGAGTAGGTTGTGGCAAATACAGCTATAGAAATGCTGTAATTTGGGATGCCGTGTGCATAATTAGTTGTTCCGTCTATTGGGTCTATTATCCAAATGAAGTCTTTTTTTGCTATTTCTTTGAGGTCGTTTTCGCTTTCTTCCGCTAATATGCCATGGTCTGGGAAGGCTTTTTTTATGGCCGATTTTATGAGTTTTTCTGAAGCTTTGTCGGCATTTGTAACAAGGTCGCGAGGGCCTTTTTTGCTTATTTTAAAGCCTTTTTCCGCTTCTTTGATAGTTAGTTCTCCAGCTTCTTTGGCTATTTTGATAGCAAATTCCATTAAATTCATATTTTTATATTAGCACATTGGCATTGCAAAGCACGTTTATTTTCGCTATGCTTTTTCGGCTTATTTAAACTAAAAATGGTAGATAAAAAATTCGTTCTAAAAAGTGATATGAAGCCAATGGGGGACCAGCCCGCTGCTATTAAACAGCTTACTACTGGCCTTCAAAAAGGTGAACAATTCCAAACTCTTTTGGGTGTCACTGGGTCTGGAAAAACTTACACTATGGCGAAAGTTGTAGAAGAAATGCAAAGACCTGCTTTAGTTTTAGCTCATAATAAAACTCTTGCTGCTCAACTTTGTAGTGAGTTTCAGGAATTTTTTCCAGATAATGCTGTGAGTTACTTTGTTTCTTACTATGATTATTATCAACCGGAAGCCTATAAACCCTCTACGGATACCTATATTGAAAAGGATGCGGCAATTAATGAAGAGATTGATAAGTTTAGACATGCGGCTACTAAAAATCTTTTAACAAGAAGAGATGTTCTTATTGTGGCTTCTGTATCTTGTATTTATGGACTTGGATCTGTTGATGATTATACGGAATTGGCTTTTGATGTGAAAGTTGGAGATATGGTTGTAAGGGATAATTTTTTGCGTCGTTTGAGTGACATTCAATATGTGCGTAGTTCAATGGATTTTAAAAATAGTATGTTTCATGTGCTTGGAGATGTGGTTGAAGTTTTTCCACCGGATAGCGATACAGTAATTAGATTTGAATTTTTCGGTGATGAAATTGAGGCGATTAATGAAGTTGATAGTTTTACCGGCGAATTAATTCGTGAACTTGAGGCTGTGAAAATATTTCCAGCGAAACATAATGTTACAACAGAGGAGAAGATTGAAAGAGCTGTAGACGGTATTAGAGCGGATTTAGAGGAAAGGTACACCCAGCTTAAAAAAATGGGTAAGATGATAGAAGCTGAGCGTATAAAGACGCGTACAGAGTATGATATAGAAATTTTGTTGGAGACTGGTTACTGTAATGGAATTGAAAATTATGTGCGCTATTTTGATAATAAAGAACCGGGGCAGAGACCAACTACTTTGATGGATTATTTGCCTAGTGATTTTATGTTGTTTATAGATGAGTCCCATATTTCTGTTCCTCAAATTGGTGGAATGCATAATGGGAATTTGTCTCGTAAGCAAACTTTGATTGAGCATGGCTTTAGATTACCTTCGGCTTATGATAATCGTCCTTTGAGGTTTGATGAGTTTGAAGGATATATGAAAAACACTGTTTTTGTTTCTGCTACACCTGGTAAGTACGAACTTGCTGTTACTCCAAAAAAGAATATTGCGGAACAGGTTGTGCGCCCAACTGGTCTTGTTGATCCTGAAATTTCTGTGCGTCCAACGAAGGGTCAGATTGAAGATTTGTTGAAGGAAATTAAGATGCGTATTGATAAGGGAGATAGAATTTTAATAACTACACTCACAAAAAGAAGTGCCGAGGATATGACAGACTTTTTAACAGACGCAGATCTTCGTGTGAAATATTTACATTCTGATATTGATACAATTGAGCGTATTGAGATTTTAAGAGATTTAAGACTTGGTAAATTTGATATTTTAGTTGGGATTAATCTTTTAAGAGAAGGGTTGGATCTTCCGGAGGTGAGTTTGGTTGCGATTATGGATGCAGATAAACAAGGCTTCTTGAGAAGTACTAGTGCGTTGATTCAAACTGTTGGTCGTTGTGCCCGTAATGCGGAAGGTTTTGTGATTATGTATGCCGATAGAGTTACAGATGCGATGGCACAATGTATAGATGAAACTCAAAGACGCCGTACAAAACAAATTGAATACAACAAAGAACATGGAATTACTCCTGAAACAATTAAAAAGGCCGTTAAGGATATTGCTCAATTTGGTGGGAAGAAAAAGGATAAAGTTGGGTTTGGCTTTGATGTTAAAAAGGTTCCAAAAGATGAACTTAAGCGTTTAATTACAGTGCTTGAAGGTAAAATGGATTTGGCTAGTCAGAATTTTGAATTCGAAAAAGCTGCTGAGTTAAGAGATGAAATTGATGCTTTAAGAGAAGAGTACGGTCTTTAATTAACGACCGCCGCCGCCTCCACCACCACCTCCACCGCCGGAGAATCCGCCACCACCGAATCCACTGGATTTAGATGGTTCTTGAGTTGTTTGTGTGAAGTTGTTTGTGAAGCTGTTTAGGCTGTGTGAGAAATTCATGATTGAAAAGTGATTTGCATTTGAGGTGAACCAACTTGGTGGTGTTTTGATTATATCGGCAAATACTTTTGACCATTTTTCTGCTAAACCAAATGCAATTGCATAAGGCATAAGTTTTTCGAACATTATGTTGGCATCTTCTTGGAATTTGATGCGGTCTTTTTCTGCTGTTTTTATGTATTCGTATAATCCTTTAAGTTTAAAATATGTTTCTGCTCCTTTCATTGTTCTGCGTGGCATATTTTTACCGAAGCCATAAATTGATAATGCTGTGAGGAGAAATGTTGCTATGTATATTGGACCAAGTGCTATTACTTGGAAAGTTATGATAAAAAAGATTGATGCAATAAATGTGTAGACCTTTTTTATTGTCATGGGGTTGTGAGGAAAATAATTTTGGCTTATTAAATCGTTTATAACTTCTTTTTCTATTGCTGGCATATGTTTGTGGAAGGTGGTTTTTAGGCTTTCAGTATTTACTTTTATACCTGCTTCATTGAGTGGAAAAATTCCTTCAAGTATTAATTTTTGGAATTTTTTTGTAGTTTCGTAGGGTTTTTTTAGCTCTAAAATATATTGAGTTGTTTTGATAAAAAGTACTTTTAATTCTACTTCATGAATTTGGATATAACCTTTGATTGCAAATTCTATGATGGTTGCTGTGATGTCTTGAGGGTCGAGCGCTTCATCAAAAATGATGCCAGTTTCTGTAGGGGATATTCCCTCTGGTGCTGTGTAGTGGGGGATGATTGTGTTTTTTATAGCTTTTTCGTCGCGTCCTTTTGTAAACCATAGGAAAAACATTATTAGAGTTACAAAAAATGGGATTAAAAGTGGAATATATTCTTGTAATTTTTTATTTCTTAGTTCGCTTGGGCTTGGTTTTTGTATTGTTCCTGCTGGCATGCCAACTGCTATGGTGAGATTTTCGTAACGATTAAATGGTTTAGTTGCTGTGAATTGTATTGTGTGTTCGTCGATAAATTTGTATTCGCAATTTTGGTCGGTACTTCCATAGAATCCTGTATTACAAGTTAGCTGAATTTGGTCTTGAGTGAGGCTTTCTGGAATATGTACTGTTGCTGAAACTTGATCTGCGGTAACAGGCCACTCAGTTCCGTTTACATTCCAATGGAGTTCGTCGTGGTCATCAAAAAACTTGTAACCATATTTTACAAGGTAGGTGATTAGGTAAGTGTTGATGTCGTTGCGATATTCAAGTTCTTGGTTTAGAGACTCTATATCGATGTTGCCACTGTAGTGTCTGATTGTGTTGTACCACTGGTTGCCATTTTCATCTACTGAGCTTATAAATTCTATTTCTGTGTCGTTGAGTGGTATAACTCTGCCAATACCTCTGTGAGCTTCATTGGTGAAATCTGCGGTGATTTTTTCTGTTACTTGAAAAGTTCCGTTTGTGTTGATTGTGATATCAGAATGAAATTCTTTGATTTGCCAGTACTCGTCTATAGTTGAAGCAAAAACAGCAGTGGTATTTAGTAATACCACTGCTGTGCTTAGAATTGTGATGAGTGATTTTCTCATTATTGTTGAGGAGTTTCTGGTGGAGTTTGAGGTTGTTCTGGTGTTGTTGGGGCTTGTGGTTCAACAGTAGGTGCTGCTGGAGTTGGAGCAACTGGTGTTTCTGGTTTAAAATCTACTGTTACATTTTGTTTTTCTGATTCTGTAGCTTGGAAGAAATCCATTTTTTGGAAACCAAGTGAACTAGCTACAATGTTGTTTGGGAATGTTTCTAGTTTTGTGTTTAGATCACGAACTGTTCCGTTATAGTAACGGCGTGACATTTGTACATGTTCTTCAATATCCTTAAGAGTTGTTTGGAGTTGTAGGAAGTTTTGGTTTGCTTTTAAATCTGGATAGCTTTCTGCAAGTGCAAAGATGCTTTTTAAAGCTCCGCTAAGCATGTTTTCCGCCTTTTCTTTATCCTGTATGTTTTGTGCTCCCATTGCCATTGTGCGGGCTTCTGTGATTTGTTGAAGAGTGCCAGCTTCGTGAGATGCGTAGCCTTTTACGGTTTCAACTATGTTTGGAATAAGGTCGTAGCGTCTTTTTAATTGTGTATCTATGTCTGCCCAAGCTTCTTTTGCTTTGTTACGAAGAGCTACAAGACTGTTGTAAAGAACAGCAACTAGTACAGCTATAACTGCTAGTAAGAATATAAGATACATCATGTTTTGTGGGTTTATTAAATCAACTAGTTTTAATTGTACTAGTATGACTTAATGTGCACAACTTATTTGTCTTATGGCTCGTATCTTCTGGCGTAGCCTATAGGGTCTGCGTTGATTTTGAATTTTTTGATTCCTTCTTCGTCTGTTTCAATTGTCCAAGTTTCTCTGTCGTTTCCTGCTGCGTCTCTTATTTCTATTGCAGTTGTGATTGGGTTGAGAGAATTGTTAATTTCTTCGACTATTGCACTTGGACAATTGTCTATGCTTGCTAGTGGGTCGTTTGTGATGATTTGTGATCTTATTGCCATAGCTCTTGCACACCTAATGTGGATATCTTTACTTAATTGATATGCTGAAGGAGCTTCTACATAACCTTCTACTGGTGGTGTATGAAAATATTTTAAAGCTTTAGGTCCTTCATTAACTGCGCCTACAATTGCGCTAATTGCTAGAGTTGCACCCAATAAGTTTTTTGCAAAACTTGATTCTGGCTTTCTTTCTTCTGGTATTGGCAATGGTGTGAAACCATGATCTGTTCTTACTCTGTTTCTTAGGATAGACATAATAAATAGATTAAATAGCTTATGATTATTACATCTAATTACTATTTTGTCAATACTATTTTAAACTATTAAATTTCTCTGCCACCTTTTCCCAATTGATGACATTCCAGAAAGCGGAAATGTAATCTGGGCGGCGGTTTTGGTAGTTTAGGTAGTAGGCATGTTCCCAAACATCTAGACCCATGATTGGAGTTTTTCCTTCAGAAAGAGGGCAGTCTTGGTTTGCTGTTGATACTATTTCTAGTTCGCCATTGTTTAAAACAAGCCAAGCCCATCCGCTGCCAAATCTTGTGGCGGCGGCGGCTGAAAATTGTTCTTTGAAGGTTTCGAATGAGCCAAATTTTGTGTTGATTGCGTTTAGAAGTTCGCCTTCAGGCAAGCCGCCGCCAGTTGGTGATAAAATTTCCCAAAACATGTTGTGGTTATAAAATCCTCCTCCGTGATTACGAACGGCTGTTTGGATGTTTGCAGGCAAAGATGAAAGATTCGTTAATAATTCTTCAATAGATTTTGCTGCATATTCACTTCCTTCTAGGGCTTCATTTAGCTTGTTTGTATAAGCTGCGTGATGTTTTGTGTGGTGAATTTCCATTGTTTTTGCATCTATGTGTGGCTCTAGGGCGTCGTAAGAGTATGGTAGTTGTGGTAATTGAAACATGATTTTTTAGGTTATTTAGTTAGTGATTTTTGAATTTGTGCAAAGTCTCCGCCTACCCATTTTTGTAGTTCGTTTCCGTTTTGGTCTATTTCAACAAGTGTGTGCTGAGTTACAATGTTGTATTTTTTCTTTAGTTCTTTTTCTGTGTCGTAGTCTGCTTTAAGAATTGTGAGATTTGATGGTAGTTCTGATAATTTTTCGTTAATTTCTTTGTTAAGTTCTTTGCAGCTTGGACACCAACTTGCGTGGAAGAAAATTAATGTTTTTCCACTTGAGGCTGCAAGATTTTCCGCTGAATAATCTAAATATTTTGCGGTAGTTTGTACTTCTTGATTTGTAAGGCCTATTTTTTCAATTTGTTCTTCTTGTTGAGGAGTTTCTATTGGTAAATCTACTTGCTCTGTTTGTTGTGGTAAACAGCCGGCAAAGGCGATAGTTGTGAGTGATACTACAATTATTTTTTTCATAGTTTTGGTTTAAATGATTTGTTTTTTAAAAATTTGGTAACTTCTTTGAGCCTTTTTAGGGTTATTGGGCTTAGGGAATGTTCAATTCCATGGATGTCTTTTTCTTGGATGTTATTGGGGATTTCTAGGAGAGTTAAAAATTCTGCTATGGCTTCGTGTCGTTCTGCAATTCCTTTTCCTATTTTTTTTCCTTGAGTTGTTAATTCAATAGGGTAGTACGGCTTGTATTCTATGCAACCTTCTTTTTCAAGGCGTTGCATCATCTGTGTTACTGATGGTTTTGATAGTTGTAATACTTCAGCAATGTCTGAAATTCTTACGAGGCCTTTTTCTTCCTTGAGCTTGTAGATTGTTTCTAGATAATCTTCTTGTTCCATGTTGGTATATTAAGCCTTGTAGTTTGATTTGACAAGGGGTGGGTGTAGGGTGTATTAATAAAGTTAGGATATATTAACAATTTAAAATGAAAAAAATATTATTTACTTTGGTGGCGGCAATTATGCTTGTTGGTTGTACTAAAGTGGTGGATGATGGAAAAGTGAATGTTGTTACGACAGTTGGAATGTTAGCTGATGCTGTGGAGAATGTAGGAGGGGATTTAGTTAATGTAGATTCTTTAATGGGGCCGGGTGTTGATCCACATTTGTATAATGCTTCTGCCGGTGATGTAAAAAGAATGGTTGGTTCTGATGTTGTGTTTTATGTAGGTTTGCATTTGGAAGGTAAAATGATTGATGCTTTTGAGGCATTGGGTGATAAGGCTGTTGCTGTATCTGATGGGCTTGATAAAAAAAAGCTAATTAATGCTGATCCTGAAGTTTTTGGTGGTGCATATGATCCTCATGTTTGGTTTGATGTAGATCTTTGGAGTGAAATTTTACCTGTGATAGTTGATAAATTATCTGAGTTAGACCCTGAGAATAGAGAAGTTTATGAACTTAACGCTAAAAGTTATTTGAGTGATTTAGATAGTTTAAATAACTGGGTGTTGAGTCGAGTTTCTGAATTATCGCCTGAGCAAAGAATACTTGTTACTGCTCATGATGCCTTTGGTTATTTTGGAAAGGCTTATGGTTTTGAGGTTAGGGGGTTGCAAGGTATTAGCACAGCATCAGATTTTGGGGTAAAAGATTTGGAGGTGTTAATTGATTTTATTGTTGAAAGAGGAGTTAAGGCTGTATTTGTTGAATCAAGTGTTTCACCTAAGGCTATTGAGGCTTTGCGTCAGGGGGTTGAATCTAAAAAATGGAATGTTGAAATTGGTGGTGAATTATTTAGTGATGCCATGGGAGATGCAAATACTGATGAAGGTACATATGTTGGTATGGTTAGACATAATGTGAATACAATTGTTAACTCTTTGAAATAATGAAAAAAACTGTATTTGAAGTTCATGATCTTACTGTAGCTTATGGTAAAAAGCCTGTTTTGTGGGGCGTTGATTTTAGTATTCCGGAGGGGAGTTTGGTTGCTGTTGTGGGGCCTAATGGTGCCGGAAAAAGCACACTTTTGAAAACTGCATTTGGATTACTTAAACCTTTATCTGGATGGGCTAAGTTTTTTGATAAAAATTACTCTGATGTGAGAAATAAAATTGCTTATGTTCCACAAAGAGAAAGTGTGGATTGGGACTTTCCTGCAACAGTTTTTGATGTTGTTTTAATGGGGAGATATGGACATTTAGGATGGATAAAGAGACCTAAAAAAAGTGATCATAAAAAAGCTATGGAGGCACTTGAAAAAGTTTCTATGGTGGAGTTTAAGGATAGGCATATTAGTGATCTTTCCGGTGGTCAGCAGCAAAGAGTGTTTTTGGCTAGAGCTCTTTGTCAGGAGGCTGATTTGTATTTTTTGGATGAGCCATTTGCAGGTGTGGATATTGTAACTGAAAAGGCGATTTTTAAACTTTTGAAGGATTTGAAGAATGATGGGAAAACTGTTGTTGTGGTGCATCATGATATTCAAACTGTGGAAGAATACTTTGATTGGCTTGTTCTTTTGAATGTTCGCTTGGTTGCGAGCGGTCCTTTGAAATCCACTTTAACCAAAGAAAATTTGAATGCGGCTTATGGTGGTAGATTGGATATTTTGAGCAAGGCACAGGAACTTTTTGCTAATAAATAAAATGGAATTTTTTACTACTATAAATAGTGTTTATGTGATGATTGGCAGCATTGCCCTTGGTGCAATGTGTGGCATGTTAGGAGTTTTTGGAGTTTTGAGAAAGCAAGGGCTTTTGGGTGATGCCTTGGCGCATGCCGCTTTGCCTGGTATTGCTATCGCTTTTTTGATTATGGGGGAAAGGATTTTAGCAGGGCTTCTTTTGGGTGCTCTGGTGTCTGGATTGTTGGGGGCTTTTTGTATTCAATACCTTGTAAAAGCAACAAAGATTAAGATGGATAGTGCTATGGCTGCTGTGCTGAGTGTCTTTTTTGGTTTTGGTATTGTGTTGCTTACTTTTATACAAAGATTACCTAGTGCTTCTAAAGCTGGGTTAGATACATTTTTGTTTGGTCAAGCAGCAGCTCTTTTGAAGATAGATGTTATTTTAATGTCTAGTATTTTTCTTTTTACTTTGTTAGTTGTTTTTATATTTTGGAAAGAGTTGAAAATGTTTATTTTTGATAGTTCTTTTGCGGCGGTTTTGGGATTTAGAAGTAGATTTTTTGAGATTTTGTTTATGACAATCTATGTATTAGCCATCCTTGTTTCTTTGCAAGCTGTGGGTGTTGTTCTTACTGCTGCTATGTTTATTACTCCGGCTGCTGCTGCATTACTTTGGACAAAGCGTCTTTTGAGTGCGGTTGTGCTTTCTGTTGTGTTTGGTTCGATTTCTTCAGCAAGTGGTGCTTATGTGAGTATTGTCGCTGAAGGTATGCCTACAGGCCCTGTTATTGTTATGGCTGCAAGTGTGATATTTTTGTTTTCTTTTATGTTTGCAAGTAGAGGTGGGATAGTTTGGAAAGCAATTGAAAGATATAAATATTCCAAAAAGGTTAATTTGGAAAATTTGTTAGCAAAACTTTATCGTGATACAGAGAGTGGTGTTAATAAGTGGCAGAGGAGTGATATATCTTTAATTATGCTGTGGAGGCTTAGATCTAATGGATATATTAATAGTGGTAATGAAATTACTTTAACAAAAAAGGGTTTAGTGAGTGGATTTAAAGTTGTGCAAAAACATAGACTTTGGGAAACATATCTTGTTGAAAGAATGAATTTTTCTCATGATCATGTCCATAGAGATGCGGAAATTATGGAGCATTTGCTTACTGATGATGTTGTTGAAAAAATTAATTCCATCTTGGGAAATCCAAAAGTAGATCCACATGGTAAATCTTTAAAAATGAAATAATGGAAGTAATGATAATTGTAATTTTGGCTACACTTACTTGTGCTTTGATTGGTAATTTTTTGGTTTTGAGAAAACTTTCTTTGATGGGTGATGCGATTAGTCATGCGGTTTTATTTGGTATAGTAATGGCATTTTTTATTGTTGGAACTTTGCATTCAATTTGGTTTTTTATATTGTCTGTTTTGTTTGCAGTTTTTCTTGGATTCATTGTTCAATGGATTGTGGAGAGAGTTTCTATTTCTAGGGAATCTATTATTGGCGTTGTGTTTACATTCTTTTTTGCTTTGGGAGTTTTATTGATTGTGCAGTTTGCTGGCAATATACATTTGGATACTCATGCAGTTTTATTTGGTTCTGTGGAATTTTCGGTTTTTGAGAGATTTGTTTTTTTGAGTTTTGATCTTGGGCCTAAATCTATGTGGACATTGGGAGCTGTGTTTTTGTTAAACATATTTTTGATTAAACTGTTTTACAAAGAGTTGAAAATCACAACTTTTGATCCGAACTTTGCAACTAGTGTTGGAATTTCACCTAAATTAATCCACTATCTTGTGATGTTTCTTACGAGTATTACTGTAGTTACTGCTTTTGAAGCTGTAGGAGCTATTTTGGTTGTTGCATTGTTGGTAGTACCAGTTGTGACTTCATACATCTTTAATAAAAGGTTAAATTTTATGATAGGGTATAGTTTGTTTTTTGCTTTATTATCAAGCATTGTTGGATATTTATTCTCTGTGTATTTTGATGTTTCGGTGGCAGGGGCTGTGGCATTTATTAGTGGAGTAATTTTGTGTTTTGTGGTGATTTTGTATAAGATGTTTGCATATGAGCAAACTAACTGAAGGCAGAAAAGAACATAGTCATAGTGATGAATATAATTGGATTCCTGATTTTGTTTATGGGGGGATTGATGGTGCTGTAACGACTTTTGCTGTTGTTGCGGGTGTTGCTGGTGCAGAACTTTCTTTACCAATTATTTTGATTTTGGGCTTTGCAAATTTGTTTGCTGATGGCTTTTCTATGGCGGTTGGGAAGTATCAAAGTGATAAAAGTGCAATTGAGCAATATAATCAAATTCGTGATATTGAGTACAGACACATAGTTGAAAAACCTGCTCATGAAAAGGCAGAGGTAAAGGATATTTTGGCTGGTTATGGTTTTAAAGGTAAGGATTTAACATCTGCTGTTGATGTAATTACTTCTAATCCTGATGCGTGGGTGGATTTGATGATGAGAAATGAATTCAATTTAACTCAAGAAAATGTTCAACCTGTTAAAGGTGGAATTGTGACTTTTGTTTCTTTTTTAACCATAGGTTTTATCCCTATGGTTGGATATGTGTTTAAAGATTTTTTTGGAACTAATGATGACCAAACATTTATTTTAACAGCTTCGTTTACTTTATTTGCTTTGTTTATTGTAGGTGCTGTTAAATCTAAATTCTCTGTAAGAAATTGGTTTTTGTGTGGCATTGAAACAGCCTTTGTTGGGGGATTTGCTGCAACAATAGCTTATTTGGTTGGATACTTCTTAAAAGGTCTTGGAGTTTAAGAAATTTGAAGATTTATTAGTGCTTCTAGAGTTTCTTTGGCTGTGTTTTCCCAGGTGTTTATTTTTTTGTGTTGGCGGTTTTGAGGATATTTAAGAACCGCTTGAATATGTTTTTTCAATTTTTCTTTATCCTTAGGGCTAAACATTAGGGCTTGATCTTGAAATACTTCTTTCAAACTTCCGCCAGATGAGCAAATTACTGGCACTCCATATGAAAGCGCTTCAAGTGGTGGTAAACCAAACCCTTCGTAAATTGATGGATAAATGAATGCCTTAGCGTTTTTATAGAGTTGAGCTTTTTGTTCTTCGGTTACGGCACCTTTATAAAGAATGCGAGGATGTTTTAATTTTTTGAGTAATTCTTCATTTTTCCAACCAGATTGACCAGCAATTATCAGCTTCTCTTTGATGTCTAATTCTAAAAATGCATCGATGAGTGTCTCAATGTTTTTGCGCGGCTCTATGGTGCCAATATATAGCAGGTATGGGGGATAGGGATTGCCAAAGGGGATGCGTTCCGGTTTGTTTGCTGCTAGTGGTACAACTTTAATTTTTCCTTTTGGAGCATAAAGATTTTCAATGTCGTTTTTTGTTGTTTCTGAAGGCGTTAAAATTAGATCTGCTTTTTTGATTGATCTTTTAAGTAAAAGTTTGTGAATAAGTTTGTTTCTGGTGGTGTGAAATTGTGGGAACAAAATTGAAGTGAGATCATGGATTGTAACAACTCTTTTTACATTTTTTGGCAGCCTAAAAGGGCCAATGTGGCAGGGCTCTAGCACAATATCTGCGTCGAGGCGGCGAATGAGGCGTGGTATTTTGAAAAGTCGGCGCACGGATTCGCCGCCTGGATAGTTCCCGCGAGGAACTATGTAGTGGTTTTGTCCGCTAAAAAAGCCATTATCTTTGCTGTGAATAAAAGTGTATTTATTTTGACTATCCAATTTAACCAAATTTTCAATTAGGTTTTTGGTGTAAACATGAATGCCGGCATTTTGATTGTCGACCGCATCGGCCAAGATAACTATGTGCATTTAGAATTGTAGTTTAGCTGCAAACTCGTCTGTAAGTGTGATGGTTCTTACTGCAGTTGCGTATTCTATGTTGTTTGTTTGGTATGATGGCGCTGAATTGATTGTTAAGTGGAATGAGTGTTTATCTGATTTTAGTGCGTTTGGAATGTAGTAAGTTACACCGTCTTGTTTGCCTGTGAATTCTGTGAAGTAGTTGTTTTGTACTCTTATTGCCGGCTTTCCTCCGACTGTGGTTTTTTCTACTTCTATTTTGCTAGTACTAATTCCTTTTGTTTTAGCGATAATGCTTTTGAGTTCTGCTTCTGATTTGTTCATACCTAGTGCTGCCCAATTTGTTTGCGGAGTATCACCACCTTTCAAAATAAAATCATCTCTTTCATACCAAATTTCCGGTGATTCTGGATTTTGTTTGCCAAGATCGTCTTCGAATGTGAAGTGGTAGAGTTGTTCTTTGAAGTCTGATTTATCACGCATTATGCCTTCTCCCCAAACTCCGTTTATACACATTTGAGATGGTTCGCTGTCTACATGAACTAGGTAGTAGAAAAAATTTTGGCAATCTACTTCGTTGTTTGTGAGTTCTTCGTAGCTTACAAAGTCGTTTGTGAATGGGTTTCCGTAAGCATCTGTGAAGCTGTATGGATTTTCCGGTAATTTACTTTTTAGAGTTCTGTGCATTAGATTTGCCATTTGTCCGCGTGTAACTTTTTGTTCCATTGAGTCGAACGCTAGGGGAATGATATGCGCATCTGCTGCGATTTCTGTGAACTCTTTATACCATGGAGTGCCTTCTTCAAACTTTGCTCCGACTGTTTTAAGTGTGATTTTTAAGGCCTCTGCCAGATTAATATTGCTTGATGGTTTAAATGTTCCATCCGGGTTTCCTTGCACAATTCCTTGTGTTTTCGCATAACAAACATATTTTGTGTACCATTGATTTGCCGGAACATCTTTGAAACAGCTTTGGGTGCCGTAGTCGTCTATAGGGTTTGATGCACTAAATTGCACAAGTCCCTCTATTAGAATTTTCAGAAACTCTGCGCGATTTAGTTTGTTGTTTGGCTTAAATGTGCCATCTGAATAACCTTGGACAATTTGATTTGCCGAAAGGAAATTTATATCTATTGAATATTGATGTGTTACTTCTATATCTTTGTATTTTGTTCCTGCAGCAAAAGCAGTTTGCGTAAGAAGAAGAATTGCTAATGTTGAAATTGCTAAAAACTTTTTCATATGTTTGAGGTTATATGAATTGATTTTAGCAGTTTTTGTTGTGAATTGGTATAGAGCTATTTAATTACTTTATTGAGACAATAATTATTCTTTTCGCAATCTCCCCACTCGGATCTGTGTATTTAAGGGGATTGTTTTTTACATAGATATAAGAATTTCTACTTAGATAATCTCCTTGGCTTCCTCGGATTGGG
>PFDP01000005.1:33565-34899 GCA_002772535.1 Candidatus Peregrinibacteria bacterium CG10_big_fil_rev_8_21_14_0_10_36_19
TAAATTGTCTAAACCAATGCTTTGTGGTTCAATATTAAACAATGATGAATCCTGCTGAATAACCGTTATAATCTCATTAAATCCCATAAGTCTACCAGTTTGATAATTGAATTCAGGAGAATTACTATCCAGTTTTCCTATTTTTTCTTTTGCTTCAGTAGCTCTACTCAATATTACTTCTACAAGATTTTGTAAAAAATTTATATTTGAGTTATTCATATTATTCATATCTAATTTTTAAGTTTATATTACTATCTAGATTTAATAATTCCTTTAAGAATGTTCTTATAATCGGTATTTCTTAATAAATCCTTAGTCCATTTTTCGATTAATCCATTTTTTTCTAACTGATTTAACAAATCCCATTTTTTTGCATACTTTTTAGGATTAGATAACTTATCCATATGTTCATTTATTACTTTTTCAAAAGATTTTATACCTTTTTTAATTTCTTTTGTATTTCGCTTTACATATTCTTGATAAAATTTATAGTACCTTCCTCCATTTTTTGCTATTTCATAACTGTCCCCCTCCCCCTTATCATCATCATTCTGCCTGTTTGGAGGCTGTGAAGCAACTGTATTTGTTTGCTGATTATGCTATAGTTTTTGTTTGAAGTATTTAACTATTTTTAGATATGATTCATTGTCATTTAATGTCAAAATACATAAATTTTTCCACTCAATAAAATATTCTTCACTCGGCCATGTTGAAAAAATAAAATCTTCTATACATTTAGTGATTTTTTTTTCTTTTGTCACATATGTCATAATATGTCTATTTTTCGACATATCAATATCTAATAATTGATTAAAATTATCAAAGGAATTTTCTCCAGAAATTCTAATTGCAAGAGGATTGTATTTTATAACTTGTTTAAACAAATTAACTACACTTTCGCTTTTTTTTATTTTTCCAATGAAAATGAGAATCACGCTTTTATTTATATCATCCTCCAATATTTTATTTATCTCACCAATATCAGAATTTGCAATATGTATTTCTCTATTTAAATATCTACCTAAAAATAACCAATTTTTCATAGTTTAAAATCTTTAATAAATTTTTCAATTGTTAATATCTGGTTACGAACATTTTTTATTGTTCCTTCTATTTGTGATTTATATTTTGCTGTTTCTAGTTTTTTTAGATGTACTTGTAAAGTTTTTTTTGCACTAACAAGTGATTTATGAATTGAGTTTGGACCATCCCTTCTTAATTGTTTATAAAGATTATCATAAATTTTACTATTTAATTCTGGCTTAGTTTCCCCCTCCCCCTTATCATCATCATTTTGCCCGTTTGGAGGCTGTGAAGCAACTGTATTTGTTTGC
>PFDP01000005.1:34945-36558 GCA_002772535.1 Candidatus Peregrinibacteria bacterium CG10_big_fil_rev_8_21_14_0_10_36_19
AAATTTAAGGTTTCTTTCCCATATATATAAAACTATCAAATAATGAATTTAATTCTTTTAAGCCTTTATTGCCTTGTTGTAAGCTTCAAATATTAATATCAGTAAAGTATTTTTTAACTTATATTACTTTGGTATTTTTAATAGCATTGTCTATTTCCACAAAAGAAAAAGTTTTTTCTATTTGAAGTATGAGGATATTATCCAAACTTTTATCTTGAAAACTTGCAAAATTAAATGCCATAAAAAGTACTTCACTAAGTGATTCATTTTTTATTGCCATTGTTATAATATCATCTTCATTTGGAATGTTGAAATTTTCATACTGAGATATATGTTCATGGTCAATCAAATTTTCAATCTTTTCTGCATTTTGCCCATAAATATATAAATATTTACACTTACTTTTTAATATCCAACTAACAATTTTTGGTGGAACAAAAATACTTGAATTAACAATTAGTATACAAACAAAATTGTTACCATTAAAAATGGTATCAACATCAAGGATGTTATTATAGACTATTGAAATAATTTTTTTACCTTCCTTTAAAATTGGTTTAATATTATTTATCATATTTCTTAAGATAATTATTTATTTTATCTATTTGTGCCTGAAAATTTTCAATTTCCTTACCCCATTTTTTTACCAATCCCTCTTTATATTTATTAGAATCACCTTTGATTTTAGAAGGGTTAATACTTTTTTCAACATTACTAATTTTCTTACTATGAGTATCTATCTGATCTTTCAAAGATTTTTTAGATCTTAATAATTCTTTTTGAGACTGTTGTTCTAAAGGTCCACCTTTCCACCCCTCCCCCTTATCATCATCATTTTGCCCGTTTGGAGGCTGTGAAGCAACTGTTTTGGATTACATCCAAATAATTTTAGGATAATTTTCACATTTAATTTTTAAAACTCCTAATCCTCCCTCTAAATAAAAATTAAAATCATTCTGAATATAGAAAGTGTCTATGTTTCCATAATCTATATTATTTAAAGAATCAGTTGATTTTTGTATATTACTTTGATCCCAATAAATCTCTTTAATTTCATCAAACATAATTATTCCTTTTTGATAACAATACTGATCTGTTTTACTTGGAGCCTTATAATTTATATGTCCTGTTGTAAGTACAATCTCTAAATATATTTCTATTTTTGATGGTTTTACAATTATATCAACTATCCAGCTATCTTCCAGATAAATATTTTCAAAATCTTTTATTTTAATATAATTATTATCCATAGTAATTTTTTATTATAAGTCCCAATTTATTGGGGTATGATTTTTAGGGCTTTTTTTTGATACGCTAACACCATAGGGATCAATTCTTTTACCCTGCGAATTTTTAATTTCCACATGTGGCATTTCACTTCCTATTGTTCTGGGGCTACCCTTTTTGATTATTAGTCTTTCAATTCCGTTTTTATCTTTAAACTTTATAGGGCCATTCTTAGATTGACTCATATTCCATCCTCTCTTTTCCGCATATTTTATTAAATCAGAAGCATTTGGCGTTTTGTTTTTAAATAATTCCTCCACCCCCTCCCCCTTATCATCATCATTTTGCCCGTTTGGAGGCTGTGAAGCAACTGTATTTGTTTGCTG
>PFDP01000005.1:36603-37183 GCA_002772535.1 Candidatus Peregrinibacteria bacterium CG10_big_fil_rev_8_21_14_0_10_36_19
TACTAAATTCTTCTGGTCCAAGCTCTTCTATAGTTGTTGATATTGCAAGAATAATTATCTCTAATTCATCATTGCTAATATCTAGAATGTTTTTATTCTCATCATTATCAAATCTATCAAATAATTTTTCGCATTCTTTTCTTTGAATTTCATTAAGTATTTCTTTTATACTTCCAAATCCTTGCCACCCAATAATTTGCTCTATTAGTATTCTTTCATTTTTAATTAGTTTTATTTTCATTTTAATGATTTATTAAAGTACTTTTCACTTGATTTAAATATTGTACCCTTATCTACATGATTCGGGTCCTTTATGATGATTCTCTTTTTGACACTATCCCAAAATGCTTCTCTTCCATTACTTAACTTTTTGTATGCTGATGGATTTTTGAATACTTTTTTAATATATTCTGCTAATTGTTTTTTTGTAAAAATATCATCAAAATCTTTTGAATGCTTTTGCCAAGCGTGTCCATTAGAAATCTTTTCTGCCACCCCCTCCCCCTTATCATCATTTTGCCCGTTTGGAGGCTGTGAAGCAACTGTATTTGTTTGCTGATTTGTTTGGGCTTTAGCTTGT
>PFDP01000009.1:0-32048 GCA_002772535.1 Candidatus Peregrinibacteria bacterium CG10_big_fil_rev_8_21_14_0_10_36_19
TGTCATAAAATTTTAGGTTATGAAGTGCCCTAAATATTAGCAAAATTCTCCAGAAAAATCAAGCCAAAATCCGCAGCAGAAAGCCAAAAATACATAGTTTTTAACGCTGAGAATTCAACCCTAAAACACCATAAAAGCCCTCTGACGCGCGCCTACATTTCCCCACGAAAAAAACTCCAAAAAAATTGCCACCACCCATCACAGCCAAAATTCGCCATCCCCGGGGATATCATCGCCAAAAACCAAAAACCATTGTATAATCAACGCGCAGCAAAAAACAACCCCAAACCCACCAAACCCACCAATTCCATAACACCAAAAAATATGTCTAATGAATCTATCTCAAAAAAAGCAAAAAAAGGCCAACTTTCTACACAAGAATTAATACAAATTGAAAAAGGAGTAAAAAGAGCAGAAGCACTAGCAACAGTTTTAGATACAGGAATGGTAGATCCGCTTCTCGGCTTATTTGAAGGTGGTGGAGATATAGCAGCCGCACTAGCAGGAGCGTATATAATTGACCAAGCAAAAAAAGCAGACATTTCTTACTGGGAATTATCAAAAATGCTTGGCAGACAAACACTAGATCTCACAGGTGGCTCAATTCCAATCGTTGGTGATATCTTTGATTTTGCCTACAAAAGTAACAAAAAAAACGCCGAAGCCCTAAGAAAACATTTTGAAAAAATAAGAAAAACAACAATCAAAGCGCAAGAAAAAAATCGCACAAAACTAAAATCACAAGCAGAACGAGAAAGAATCAAAAACTAAGCCAACATCTTCTCACAACGTTCAACCTCCAACTTACTACCAACAAATATTGGAGTTCTTTGAGCTAATTCAGAAATTTCCTTTTCTAAAATGCGCATTTTTCCGTCAGTAGCAGCGCCAGAAGCCTGCTCAACAAGAAAAGCTACAGGGGCACATTCATACAGGAGTCTTAACTTTCCATCAGGAGCTTCATCATAACCAGGGTAACTAAAAATTCCCTTTCCTTTAAGTAAAATCTGACCAACATCCGGCACCATTCCACCAGAATATCTCAATGTATATTGCTCTTTAGTCCAGTAATTAACTAGTTCAAGATAATCAGCTCTGCTTTTACAAGCTCTCAAATTACCAGGAGCAAACATTTTTCCTTCACCAATTTCTAAATCACCATGGTGTAATAAAAAGTCACCACTTTCACTTAAAACAAAGTAATGAGTTCCTTTTCCTACAGTAACAAAAAGCCCAAGTTTTGGACCATAACACCCCAAAACGGCAGCAACTTGATCATCACCTTTTAATCCAAAAAAAGATTTAGCTTTATAAACACCAAAAATACTACCAACACTTAAATTTACATCTAACAAAGATGATCCATCCAAAGGATCATGAGCCACCGCAAATTCACCATCTTCATTTAAAACTTTTTCATCTTCCATTTCTTCACTTGCCACTAAACCAACAAAATCATTTTCACTAAGCATTTCCATAACAATTTGATCCGCCCTTACATCAAGTTTCATTTGTTGTTCACCAGAAGGATTCACTGTATCAACCTTTGTATCTTCTGTTTCCAAAATTGCCTCAGATATTTCCACCACACAATCAGCCAAAGAAAGAACAACCTCAGAAAGGCCCTCCTCTATCCCCGCCTTTGCTAAATATTCTTCTAATGTCATTATTTAAACCATTTAATTAAATCTACAACTCTACTCACATACCCCCATTCATTATCATACCAACCAACAACCTTCACATAATCACCAGACAAAACCGAAGTACTCAACATATCAATAATGGCAGATCTTGAATCCCCTCTATAATCCACAGAAACCAAAGGTTCATCACTAACACCAATATAATTTGGCATTTTTTTAGACCATTTTGTGTAAGCCTTATTAACCTCTTCAGCAGAAACTTTTTTCTTTAACCTGCAAACCATATCAATGCAAGAAACAGTCGGTACAGGGACTCTAAACGCCATACCGTCAACCTTACCCTCTAAAGACGGAATAACGCGTGAGATCGCCTTCATAGCACCTGTAGTTGTAGGAATAATAGACTCAGTAGTAGCACGAGCTCTTCTAAAATCATCAGGGTTAGAATTATCCAAAAGATTTTGAGTATAGGTAAAAGCATGAAGAGTAGTAACAAAAGACATCTCCACACCAAACTCTTCATTCAAAACATAAAGCATCGGAGCCAAACAATTTGTAGTACAAGAAGCATTTGAAATAACCTTATAATCCTTAGAATTATAATCCTTATCATTTACCCCCATCACAATATTCGGAATTTCCTTATCTTTACATGGAGCCGTAACCAATACCTTTTTAGCACCTGCAATTAAATGTTTTTCCACATCCTCCATCGCAGTAAATTTACCGGTAGATTCAATAACAATATCAATTTTATGCTTTTTCCATTCAAGCTTTGCCGGATCAGCAACTTGATAAACATAAACAGTTTTACCATTTACCACTAAATTTCCTCCTTCCACTTTAATATCAGCATTACACTTTCCATACAAAGAATCATATTTCAATAAATGAGCATGAGACTCTGCATCAGATCTGCTATTAACAGCAACAATCTCGATCCCTTTTATATCAAGAAGTTGCCTATGCAAATCACGACCTATACGGCCATAACCATTAATTGCTATACGAACTGGCATATTATTTAGAGTTATCAAGCATATCTTGGAACTTGCTTGTCATTTCAATTGCTTCATCAAAATCTCTCTTCCACATATTTCTTCCAAAAATAAATCCATAACATCCAGCATCAATACAAGCTTCCGCATTTTCAATTAGATCTTCATCACCAATTTGAGAACCACCACTAAATAAAACCGGAATTCCTTGAGCGGCATCTACAACTCTTTTCGCTCTTTCCCATTTTTGAGCTTTTGCGTCCATACCTTGTAATTCTTTTTCAACCTTTCTGTAATACTCAGGTACAGATGAATTATCAAAGAAATCAACCTTAGTAGCCACAGGCAAATTAGCTTTAATAACAGTAGCACCCATTTCAACCGCCATTCTCACAGCAGATTCAATTGCGTAACTACAATCCGCTCCACCTTTTGCAACCACAGCCACACCTCTTGGATAAGCCCAAACAACAAGTGGCATTCCATATCTATCACATTCTTCACGAACAGTTGCAAGTTGAGGTAAATCTTCAGTTTGTCTTGGAGATCCGTAATACATAGTATAACCAACTCCAGCCGCCCCAAGTCTTACAGCATCTTCAACCCAAGAAGTATGTACACTTAAAGGTTCAGATTGATCTGGAAAAGAAGTTTTTCCATTTAGTTTTAATAAAAGTGGCACAGAACCTTGTAGTTTACTCCAATATCTTTTAGCTAAACCATAGTGAACAGCTACAGCATTGTATCCCCCAGCTTCAGCCAATTTACAAATATAATCAGGATTTGCAGCAGCCGGATTTGGCTCTACATGCCTATTATCATGCTCAATAAACTGATCATATGGAAGAATAAGAGATGTTCCACTCTTTCTTGTCATTTGACGAAGACGAGTTAACTCACCTACTGAATAGCTTCTGTCCTGAAAAAATCGCATTTGTGACATATATATAAAAGTTAAGCCCTTAAATTCGCCCAAATATTAAAGTAAAAACTATTTCTGTGCAATAGCCGTATCAGCGTGAACATAAGCCGTTTGACCAGGCCTAATCATCCTTCTAACCTTAGGTGATTGCTCAATGCGATTTAGAGCTCTTACCTCAGAAATTTGCATATCCATTTTGTTCCCCTCTCTAATTAATTCTTGATGCTCAACCTCAAGTGAACTTAATACATACCCCTTAGTAACTTGTCTTGCAGAAAACATTAAAGTTACAACAGTAACAAGACCAACAAAAAGTACTAAAGAAAAAAGTAAAAAATATGGACCTGCCTCAACAGAAGGAACAAATCTGCTAAAAAGATTTTTACGAGACAAACCGTTATTAAGAATTAATTGAGACATTTATATTTTTAAGATTTATAAGGTTTTATTTTTTTATAAGCCCTTAAGCGTGCGCTTCGGCTTCTTGGGTTATCTTCAAGTTCAGCTTCAGTAGGTAAAACAGGTTTTTTATTCATGGCTTCAACGATAGGATCTGAGAAATTGCTATAGATAGCTTCCTCACCTTCCGCTTCCGGCTTGATCAAGTCTTTAAAGAAGTGCTTAACAATTCTATCTTCTAGTGAGTGATAAGAAATCACCACCACTCTTCCTCCAACTTTCAAAACTTCCATAGTCTGTTCTAAAACTTCTTTTAAAACATCTAACTCCTCATTCACTGCAATCCTTAATGCTTGAAACACCTTAGTTGCAGGGTGAGCTTTTGAACTTCGTCCAGAACGTTTTTTAGGAACTATATTTTCTATAAATTCTGCCAATTCAGTAGTAGTACTAAATTTTTGATCAGACCTCCTTTTACACATCGCCGATGCAATCTTTTTTGCAAACTGTTCTTCACCATAAACTCTAAAGATATAGGTAAGATCAGATTCACTATAGTCATTAACAACATCAGCTGCAGTAAGCGGATTATCAAGGTTAAACCTCATATCAAGAGGCCCATCTTTCATAAAAGAAAATCCCCTTTCCGCCTCATCCACATGAGGTGAAGAAAGGCCTAAATCAAGCAAAATAGCATCAATTTCTTTAATTCCATTTTCCTGTAACCTACTTTTCAAGTAACGAAAATTATCTCTTACATAAACCACCTGATCGCACCCTTTTAACCTTCTCTTAGCCTCTTCTAAGTTTCTTTCATCTTGATCAAATGCAATTAATTTCCCACTCTTTCCAATCTTTTTCACAATTTCTATACTATGACCTCCAAGCCCCAAAGTGCCATCAACTACGATGTCACCCTCATGCAAGTCCATAAACTCTATAACCTCCCATTTTAGTACTGACTTATGCTCCATTCTTAATATTTAGTTCAAAAGTTGTGTACAAAATGTGTATAAATTTTTTATCTACTTCTTGCTATTCAATGTAAGGCTAGAGGTTTTCGGGGTCAATCACTTTTATTAAGAGATACATAAAAACACTAACGCATGTGGCAAATATTGCGCTACAGAAAAGGAAAAACGATGTATAACTTTTGTAGTCCTTTTATGTTGAACAAATTTCCATCTATTGTTTAATTTTTTTGCACACACTTTTAAAACTTCATCTTTACCAATTTTTTTATAAAGAGTTAAATAAATACATGCCACCAGAACTCACAGTATTTTTTTTAGCCATGACTCCATTTCTAGAGATAAAACTAGCAATTCCGCTAGGGCTCAAACTTGGACTCTCAAAAACAAGCACAATAGCTTTCGCAACCGCCGGAACAATAATTCCAGCAATGGTAGGCCTTGCAGCAGCAACACCAATCACAAACTTTCTTAGAAAAAACTCCCCAATAATGGATAAGTTTCTTACATTTTTATTCAATAAAACCAGAAAAGATCACAGCAAAAGTTTTGAAAAATACGAAGCACTTTTTATTTTTATGCTAGTTGCAACTCCACTTCCAGGAACAGGGGCCTCAGCAGGAGCTTTAATTGCCTATCTCTTTGGAGTTGAATACTGGAAAGCCTGCAGCCTATTTATACTCGGAACAATAGTCTCAGCACTGCTACTACTTACAGGAATAGAATCAATTTTTGCACTAACAAGCCTCTTCAATTAAAAGACCACCCTGCCTTAAAACCTCCACCCTATCACCATCCACTTTCACAATTGTTGAGGGCTGATTTTGTGAAAGCACACCTCCGTCAACCACTAAATCAATACCATCAGAAAACTTAATAGCTTCATATAAGGGATCTTCACCTGCAACATTCGCACTTGTAGTCGTTATAGGCCCACCAAAGCGAAAAACTAAATCTTCACAAAATGAATTTCCAGACCATCTAATAGAAACAAAATCTTCACCAGGGTTCAAAAAGTTAGGCAAGCTTCTTTTTCTAGGCACAACTATCGAAAGTGGACCCGGCCAAAACTTATGAGCCAACTGAAGTGCTTTATCAGAAAAAATTCCATATTCTTCAGCCATACCAAAGCCATCAACCAAAATACTTACTGGTTTATTAAAATCCCTACCTTTAATGTTATACATTTTTTTCAGAGCTGATTCATTCAAAATATCAACCGCTAAACCATAACAGGTCTCTGTAGGATGCATAACAACACCGCCATTCTTAAGAACTTCCACAGCCTTCAAAAGCGTTTCTGAATCATTAACATTATGATGCATATCTATTAGATATCAGATATCTGTACTCTAGGAAACATATCTTTTCTACGCTGATCTGCCACATTTCGCAACCTAGCCCTAAACTGAGCTACATCAGCATCTAGATCATAAATCAAAGCATCAGAGTATTGCACAATCGCCACAGCATCATCATAACTAATTGGTTCAACTTGAGCTAAACAAGAAGCCAAATCACTCCTTAAACTCGTAACAACATTACGAACCTCACCATACTGATCATTTAAATACCCCACTAATCCCAAATCTCCAATTTTATGACCCATACGCTGCTTAAGATAAGAAACATCAGAACCACCCCTCAACACATCATACAAATCATCAAATTCATCACCTACAGATCTCACCCCACCAGACTCTTCCGAAACTTTTGTAATAAGATCAAATGCAAATCTGTAAAAATCCAAAGCTACCAAGTTTCTCCTTATACGATTTGATAAAACTATAACTTCCCCCTTTTCAGCCCTATTACCAATAATTGCCCATTTAGACAATGGCGCATCAACAGAAGCCTTTCTCAGAGCATTATCAACAACTGGATGTGAAGGCACCGAATATTTCATAATAAATTCAATTTAGGATGGCTGATTATATATATTTTCACGCAATTGTCAACCACTTGAAAGTCCCCCATTACATCTTTATACTCACACACGAATATTAACCCTTTAATCATGAAACCTAGAGTAGCAATTAACGGCTTCGGAAGAATTGGCCGCCAAGTTTTTCATATAAATCTGGAAAAACAATATTTCGACATAGTAGCAATCAATGACTTAACAGACCCAGAAACTCTAGCCCACCTCCTAAAATACGATTCAACATACGGCGAACTAAACCACGAAGTTGAAGCAAAAGAAGGTTCCATTTTAGTAGACGGAAAAGAATACAAAATCTTAAGCGAAAGAGATCCGGCAAATTTACCATGGAAAGATTTAAATATAGATATAGTGATCGAATCAACAGGTGTATTTACAGACCGCGAAGGAGCAGGAAAGCACTTATCAGCTGGCGCAAAAAAAGTAATCGTTTCAGCACCTGGAAAAGATATGGATGTAACACTAGTACTTGGAGTAAACGATACAGACTACAACCCAACAGAACACAACATCATTTCAAACGCATCTTGTACAACAAACTGCCTTGCACCAGTTGCTAAAGTCCTACACGAAGCTTTTGGCATAGAAAAAGGATTAATGACAACTATTCACTCAGTAACAAACGATCAAAGAATTCTAGATTTACCACACAAGGACTTGCGCCGCGCCCGCTCAGCATCTCAATCTATGATCCCAACCACAACGGGCGCGGCCAAAGCCGTAGGCCTAGTACTTCCAGAACTAAACGGCAAACTTAATGGTCTTTCAATCCGCATCCCAACGCCAACAGTTTCACTTGTAGATCTAACCGTAAATGTAAAAACCCCAACAACAACTGAAGAAGTAAACGCAAAACTCAAAGAAGCCTCAGAAACAAGCATGAAAGGAATACTTGGCTACTCAGAAAAACCATTAGTTTCAGTAGACTATAAAGGCAACCCTCTCTCATCAATTGTAGACGCACTATCCACAGAAGTTATAGAAGGCAACATGGTAAAAATCCTTGCTTGGTACGACAACGAATGGGGCTACAGCTCAAGAGTTGTAGATTTGGTTAAGATGTTAGGAGAGAAGATGTAGGCATCTCAACTCTTGACTTCCAACCCCCTAGCACTCTATAATAACGAGTGCTAATAAATAACAACTAAAAAAAATGTCAGAAGAGAGAAAAAGACAAGTTCTACTGGCTATAGTAAAAAATTTCATTGAAACTGCTGAGCCGGTTGGATCAAAAACAATTCTTGTAAGCTATAAGTTTCAGGTATCCCCTGCTACAATTCGTAACGATATGGCAGCTCTGGAACAAGAAGGTTACATTTCACAACCTCACACTTCGGCTGGCCGCATTCCTACAACAAAAGGATACAGACTTTTTGTAGACGAAATGGCTGATTACAAAAAAGCCCGCCAAGAAGCTAAACAAACTATTCAAAAAATCACTAAAGACTACAATGTTCAAAAAGTAAGAGAACAGCTTTATGATGCCGTAAATCTTGCATCACGTGCTACAGGTCTTGCTAGTTTTGCAACCACTCCAGACAACCCAAGAACATTTTTCCTCGGAGCCTCAAACATGCTAAGACAGCCAGAATTCTCGCATGACACAGCACACGCCTGTGAAGTAATAGAAGTTTTTGAACAATCAGACAACTTCATCAAAACCCTACACCAGCTAGAAACAACTAAAAAAGTACGCACATTTATTGGAGAAGAAAATATTTTGCCTCAAACACAAAGTTGCTCCATAATCGTAGCCCAATATGAAAAAAATGGCTTCAAAGGATTCATTGGAATTCTAGGACCAAAACGCATGAACTATGCATTCAACATTTCCATCTTGGAAGAAATTAAAAAATTACTTGAACAAGAATGACAAACGAAAACACTCAAGATCCACAAGATCAAACTGAAGAAATATCACCACTACAAGAAGAGCTAGCTCAAATGACAGAGCTGGCAAAAAGAGCAATGGCCGATCTACAAAACCTTAAGCGTCGCCAAGAAGAAGAGCGATCAAATTTGGTAATCTTCGCCAACGCCGACCTCATCAAAAAACTCCTCCCCCTTCTAGACAACCTCGATCGTGCAAAACAACACGTTCCAGAAGGAGCAGAAGAATGGTTTAAAGGCCTATCAATGAGTATAGAAAACGCCCACAAAACCCTAGAAGAAAGTGGACTCAAAGCAATAGAAAGCCTCGGACACCCTTTCAATCCAGACCTACACGAAGCCATAACACAAGGCCCTGGAGAAAAAGACACAGTAGTAGAAGAATTCGAAAAAGGCTATACCATAGGATCAAAAGTAATCCGCCACGCAAAAGTTAAGGTAGGAAACGGAGAGTAACCTTTCCAAAAAAGAGCCCGCCAGATGCGGGCTCTTTACATATACACAAAAATAACCTAAATTAACCTCCAATTATTTTAGCACATGAAAAAACTAAGCATCGCAACAGCAGCACTAACAACATTAGTAAGCTGCACAAACTGGCAACCAGTAGAAGCACAAGCCCCAACGCCACAAATCCAACCACAACCAGAAAGATACATACATCCAAACAGAGAATCTGCCTATGTTGCCGCAGCAACAAGAATGAAAGCCATAGATGCAATTGGTGAATGTGAGACAGCCTGCAAAGAAAGTCCAGACAACATCCCAACAGAAACAGTCCAAAGTATTGCAAATGCAAAAGCAGAAACACAACTAGGATTCGACCCCTACAAAAACACCACAATCAGAGGAACAACTTGCGAAGATTTCCTTACACCCAGAGGAATATTTAAAATCTGCTGCGCAAAAGCCTGCAAATAAAATAATTACAAATTTCACTCTTGACACCCTTACATTAGCACTCTAAAATAGAGAGTGCTAAATCTTAACAACTAAAAAAAATGAGTAAAATTATCGGAATCGATTTAGGTACAACAAACTCTTGTATTGCCGTAATGGAAGGTGGAGAAGCCACTGTAATCCCTAATGCGGAAGGTGCTCGCACTACCCCATCAGTTGTAGCAATCAAAGACGGTGAACGCCGCGTGGGTGTTGCTGCCAAAAATCAAATGACAACAAATCCAGACAACACAATCTATTCTGCAAAACGCTTTATAGGTCGTCAGATGTCAGAATCTCAAGATGACATCAAAAAAGTTGGATACAAATGTGTAAAAGGTAAAAACGGCGAAGTAGAAATCATCTTAGACGGAAAAGAAAGAAGGCCAGCAGAAATTTCTGCCATGGTACTACAAAAAATCAAAGCCGATGCCGAAGCTTATCTAGGACACGAAGTTACAGAAGCTGTTATCACAGTCCCTGCCTATTTCAACGATTCACAAAGACAAGCCACAAAAGATGCCGGAAAAATTGCCGGACTAGACGTAAAACGTATTATCAACGAACCAACAGCAGCAGCGCTTGCATATGGAATAGACAAACACGGTGGCGACAAAAAAGTAGCTGTTTTCGATCTTGGTGGAGGAACATTTGATGTTTCAATTCTAGATCTAGGAGAAGGTGTATTCCAGGTATTATCAACAAATGGAGACACTCAACTAGGTGGTGACGATTTCGACCAACGCGTAATGCAATGGATCATCGACGAATTTAAAAAAGAACAAGGAATAGATATTTCAGGCGACAAAATGGCAATCCAAAGAGTTAAGGAAGCCGCAGAAAAAGCCAAAATCGAACTATCTTCTCTACACGAAACAACAGTATCACTTCCCTACTTAACTGTAGACTCAAACGGTCCAAAAAACTACGAAGGAAAACTATCTCGTGCAAAATTTGAAGACTTGGTTGCAGACTTAATCGAAAAAACTGTTGAACCATGCCGCAATGCCATGAAAGATTCAAAAGTTTACGAAAGCGACATTGACGAAGTTATCCTAGTTGGTGGATCAACAAGAATCCCAGCCGTACAAGCAAAAGTTAAAGAAATTTTTGGAAAAGACCCACACCGTGGAATCAACCCAGACGAAGTAGTAGCTCTAGGTGCTGCAATCCAAGGTGGAATCTTAGCCGGAGATAGCAATGTAAAAGACATCCTACTTGTAGATGTAACTCCACTTTCACTTGGTCTTGAAACTATGGGTGGCGTACACACAATTTTGATAGACCGCAACACAGCGATCCCAACCTCAAAATCACAAGTATTCTCAACTGCTGCCGACAACCAAACATCAGTAGAAATCCATGTTACACAAGGTGAAAGATCAATGGCTGCCGACAACAAATCACTAGGTAAATTTGTCCTAGACGGAATCCCACCAGCTCCACGCGGAGTTCCACAAGTTGAAGTAACTTTCGACATCGACTCAAACGGAATCCTAAATGTTAAAGCGATGGACAAAGCCACAAACAAAGAACAACACATCACTATTACAGGATCATCAAATATGTCTAAGGATGATGTAGAAAAAATGCGTCAAGAAGCAGAAAAATATGCCGACGAAGACAAACAAAAGAAAGAAAAAATCGAAACACGCAACCAAGCGGAAACTTTGATTAACCAATCTGAAAAAACCCTCAAAGACGCTGGCGACAAAGTAGCCGACGACATCAAACAACCAGTCCAAGAAAAAATAGACGAACTTAAAAAAGTTCTAGAAAACAAAGACGCCTCAACCGACGAGCTAAAATCAGCAACAGAAGCTCTATCGGAAGCCATCCAAAAAGTTGGAGCCGAACTCTACAAAGCAGCCGGAGCCGCCGCAGGAACGCCAGAAGAAGGCAGCACAACAGAAGACGACGGCGTAAAAGTTACCCAAGCCGACGACGAACCAGTAGAAGCAGAAGTTGTAGAGGAAGATGATAAAAAGGAGGAATAATGACCACCTCTGAAATACACACATACCGAATTCGTGAGCATTCAAAAATACATTTTTGGATGCTCACGATATCGTACACATTTTTGACAGTATCATTAGTACTTATACAGATAGCATCCTGGCAAACAAGTACAACAATGGATAAATTAATATATTATCTCATAATTGTAATCCTCATCAAAATAGCTTTAAGTGAAGTTTTCAACAAAATAGAAATAAACACTAAACAAAAAACTATCATTTTAAATTACACATTTTCCACAAAAACAATCCCCATAAACGAAATTAAAAAATGGGGAATAAGAAATCGTTGGCAAAATAAGAGCTTCTACACACAAAGCATTGAAATAAGATTAAAATCTGGAGAAATCATAGGCTACCCCCTAAGCGGCCTCGAATTTTCACAAAACACCACAAAAAACGAAAATTATTTTGCCAAACACATAGGAATAAAACCAACCAAATTAAAAACTTACAAATTTCGACTATTACCAGGGACATGGAGCTACTTTTGGCTTTAAAACAAAAAACTTCCCATAACCACCCAAAAAGTGTATAGGCCGAAACGTTGTGTAAAATGGCAAAATTATATAATCTAATTTCACAAGCATATTTCTTAAGCAACACAACATGAAAAAACTATCAATCAGCCTCCTCATAGGAATATTTTTTGGGGGAGCTATCACTGTATTTGCAAGTTCCACGTTCTCAGATGTGAATGGAGATGAATGGTTTGCTGGAAATCTTACAAATGTTTCAGAAAAGGGAATCATTAAAGGTTATCCAGATGGAACTTTCAAACCCTCAAACAATGTAAGTAGAGCAGAATTAGTTGTAATTATCGACAGAACACAAAATTATGAACACGCTCGTGAATTAGCTTTTGCTTTTCTAGATTGGTCAAATGAACAACTTTATCCAGGAGCACATAAAACAGCTCCCCAAGAAATTTCAATTGGTGGTAATCAAATAATTACATCTGGGCCCAACTCAGGAAGCAATAGTGATCCTGAGCTAACAAATGGAGCCATCGATACTTTAATGAGCTTAATGGAAGGGAAAAGTGATGAATCAATTTACAATTGCCTCTACAGGCTTCAAAAAACAAATTTATTCCCATATGCTTGTGAAATTTTCGGTGACATAACAACTGAAGATACAGAATTTGGATTTGAGTAGAATTTTACCACATCTGACAACAGAGACTATGCGACTCATTCGCTCCACCGCTTCGCTCCAAAAACAGTTTTAAGAAGGAGACAAAATTCAAGCATTGACATATTTCACAAATATACGTAAAATAAAAAGCTCTAATCACGCAAATATGGGACTGGAATCAGACACATCAGAACGTACAGCTTCGCAAATTGCTGCCATTCAAGCCGCTCAGAGATTAGCTAAACAGCTTATTGAAGAGAGACCGGAAATTGCCAATGACTATAGAAGTGGCCTAAATCAAGAAGAAATAGTCAAGAAATACGGGATTGATGAGTTGGCCCAGACCGCCCGTGTCGCAAGAACCGCTGTTTGTGAAGCATTGAAAGAACTACTTCCAGATAAAGATGAAAGAGCAAAACTGGCAGAAACAGTGACAAGGAGAAATGGCCAAGAATGTTTTGAACAAGGCAAAGGCATACACGGAATGGACACTGAAACAAGACGAGCAATATCGTCAAAAGCAGCTCAAGCATTAGTCAGAGACAAAAAAGGAATGTTTGCCTGGACAGTAGAAGAGTATAGAAAACATGGCGAAAGTCTACGAGAAAGAAGAATCGGCATACATGGCCTCACTACTGAACAAAGACGCCAAATTGGGAAAACTCTCCATAATGAAAGACGAGGAATTTTCGCACAAACCACGAAAGAATTAAGTGCCAACGGCCGTAAAGCACGAGACATGGAAGTCGGAGTGCATGCAATGACCTTCGAAGAACGAAGTGAATTAGCAAGAAGAAACATGGCTGACGGAAAAGGAGTAACTGCCCAAAGTACCGAAGAATTGAGAGTAATCGGAAAAAGAGTACATCAAGAAGGAAAAGGCATTCACGGACTTACTCACGAAGAGCATGTTGCTCACGGTCAAAAGTCATATGAAATGGGAGCCGGAATTCACGGTTTATCCGCAACGGAGAAAAAAGCAGCTTCACAAAAAGCCATCATCTCCAGAGGGCAAATTCCTTGGGAAAATCATATATTTGACCCGGAAACAGGATTGGACGAACATCATTACTGCCTACAATTGCTATCGGATCCAAAATTTCAAATTCAACGTGGAGACAAAAACCTTACAAATCTACAAGCAATTGCAGATGAATTAAACAGAATATTCCACGGAGGCAAAACGGTACGAACAAGAAAAGGTATTTCAATGTTCAAAATCCAAAGAGTTAACAGAGAATAAAAAAAGAGGCTTTGCTATATAACAAAGCCTCTCAAATTAAAACATTAAATTACTTAGTATATGAGAACTTCCAAGGTTTTGTAGTCAAAATTTCACCCTTCAGCGCATTCCCAAAACGAGACTGAACATACCAGTTAGTATCAACTTGAGTACTTGAAGTCAAAGTTTTCATTTCGTCATTCATAAATCTCCAATCAGCACCAGAAAGAGTCCAGTGATTTGAATTAGGAATCACACCTATACAAGCAAACTCTTGCGAATTATTTACATTTTCAAAACACAATTCATATTGAGACCAATTATAACTAGAACAACCCGGGCCATTCCATTTAAAGCCTACAGCATCACCATATTTAGCTACTGTTCCAGGATTTGGATCAAAGTTTTCAAGCAATATGTTACATTTTATTGGAGCCTTAGAAAATCTATACAGCCTTCCTTGAAACATCTCCGAATTACCAGCATAAAATACAGTGCCAGCAACCACGACAACCGCAAGAAAAGCCGATAAAATTTTGTTTTGTTTTTTCATTTTTATTTTAGGTTATGAATAAAACTAAATATATTATAACACACAAATCCACATATTGCAACTCAAATCGTGCGGGAAATGATAAGGATAAGGCGCTTTGGCTCGCACAATTCACCCCCTAACCCCCTCTTGTGCTCACCAAAACTGAAAAATCAAATTCTTATTCCATTGAAAAAGTAATTTTTGAAAGAAATCAAAGAGAAAAATGTAGATCCGCTAACAAGGTATAAGCGATTACACTCAGTTACTTCCCTCCTTCACTTCACCAATATTGCACAGATGTGAGCCTTCGGCATATTTTACACCTGCCAAACGTTCGGCTATGCCGAAACGTTAAGTGAAATAACCAGAAATTTCTTAATTACTAAAAAATTTTTGATAACGAATTGTACACTGGTCGAATAACTTAGTATATAATATAACTATATCTAAAACATTAACATTATGAAAAAAACTTTTTGGAAAATTTATTTTTGGTTTCTTTTAATTGCTATAATTCCAACATATTTGTGGCAAGGGTTTTCAAGAATTTGGGAAGTTATTGATGTTATCCTAATGCTGGTAGCTATGCTAGGCTTATTCGCATTTTGTTGGCAAAAAAAATGGTTTAGCTCAATGTTCTGGAAAACATTCTTTTATGGTTATATAATCTGGAATATTTTCCAACAATATATTTTACCAATTCCACAAGTAGCTCAAGAGATAGTAGATAAAGATTTGGGTGGTTTGTCTCAACCTGTTATTGCCACAATTAATATTGTCATATTTATTCCGCTATTTATTGCACTATACTTATACGCATTCAAGAACAAAGAAACCAAAAAATAATAAAGGAATAGGAATTTTTACGAAACTTCAGATACACGCAAACGTTGTGCGAAGTGCTGACAAAAATTTGTTGTAAAAAACAATGAGGTATATAATCAGAGCAGAAATTAACCTATCAATAGAATGCCACGAACAAAAACTGGACAATTTAAACAAAAAAGAGGCGATACACAAATGGGCACCATAGAAAAAATGTACGGAAAAGATTTTGGCGTAAGAAGTGATAAGCAGCTTGGCAATTATCTAAAAGAAAAAGGGTATAACTCGTTAAGCCAACTTCTTAAAAATGGCTAAAAAAAAGTTCCACAATTCCATAAAATTTGTCGAACTAGAGGATCTGAAGAATAATAGATTCTCTTTTGTTCAAAATGAAATATTAAGAGAGAATATTGCCATAAAAATGCAATATATCGTTTTTTTGGTTTCACTAGAGGAAGAATATGAATTGCCTGGAGCGGTTACATATTCAACCTTCAAAACAGTGATAATTTTTACAGCATCAATTATTGAGGCTCTTGTGAATTACAAGATTCATGAATTAATTGAAGAAGGAAAAGTAGATGAAACAAAAATTATGGGGAAAGATGCGAAATTATCAATTGTAAAAGAGTTTCAGAAAATATCAGCCACTGAGGAAATATGCGGCATCAAAAGAACAACAAAACCAAAAAAACTATCAGAAAGGATGGATTTTCAAGAATTAAATAGAGCAGCTAAAAGAAGTGGATTATTTACCGAGGCAATATTCAAAAAGGCAGAAAAGATAAGAGAAACTAGAAATAGAATACATCCTTATGGTTTAAAAGAAGTTGACGACAAATATAGTAAGGATGAAATCAACAACATTTTTTCTATGGCTAGCTCAATCATTGAGAGAGTAGAAAAGTATTAATTTTTGTCAGCACAGCTACTTAACAATGTATAGCCAAATCACTTTGCTCGCTGCAAATTGACCAAAGTGTCACCTTCGGATATTTCACCTTTGACAAAACATCGCACACCCCCAAACCTTAACTGGGCTTTTTTAGTTTGTTCCTTCATAAAAACTAATGATAAAATTAATCAACAACTGTGTGAGAGATATAATCACCATTATGAATAAATACATTGTCGCAATAGGCGGTGGAGAAATAGGACAATTAAAAACATTAAAAATTGATAAAAAAATTGTTAGTTTAACAAAAAAGAAAAATCCAAATTTACTCTTCATTCCAACAGCAAGTGATGATTCCCAAAGCTACATTGAAACAGTCGAAAAAATTTATAAAAAAAAACTAGGATGTAATACAGACACACTTCTTCTAATAAATGAAAAACCTACCAAATCGGAAATCGAGAAAAAAATATTTTCTGCAGATATAATTTACGTGGGGGGAGGTAACACTCTAAAAATGATGAAGTTATGGCGACGACTCGGAATAGATAAAATGCTTATATCGGCTTACAACAAAGGCACAATACTTTGTGGTATCAGCGCAGGTGCAATTTGCTGGTTTCAATACGGTCACAGTGACTCAATGTCATTTTACAACCCCAACAGCTGGGATTATGTCAGAGTTAAAGGCACAGGCATCTTAAAAGGCACTATGTGCCCTCATTTTAATGGACAAACTCGCGGAATTAAACGCAAACAAAGTTTTTCTAAAATGATGCAAAGAAAAGGAGGCTTAGGCATAGCAATAGATAACTGTGCAGCAATAATCTTCTGCAATGAATCATTAAAAATAATAAACTCAAAAAAAGATGCAAAAGCGTATACACTATCAAAGAAAAGTAAAAAAATTATAACAACACCAATCCCCTCATGAACAAATTCATCCTCTACATCGCACTAATCAATTTAATGGACTTAATAGCCATAATTTCAGCAAAATATTACAACATCACACAAAAACAAATCTTCCTTTACCTAACAATCCTCTTCTTTGGTGGCGCAGGATATTTCTTTGCAAAATCCCTAAAATTTGAAGGAATGGCTATTACAAATATCCTATGGATCGCAATTTCAGTCATCCTCATTTCAATCATTGGATACTTCTTTTTTAAGGAAGAAATAACGCCAATACAAATAGCAGGAATCATCACAATTACGACTGGTTTAGTACTAATAAACTTAAAATAAAATTTGCAAATCACAATATTTGACAAATCTTAAAGCCCCCTTATACTGTGGGCAAATTAACCTAAACATATGTTACAAACACCTGCACCAGAACAAGCTGCACCAGAAAAAACACCAAGCCAAAGCCTTATCGTATCAAGAGATTTTGATAGCAAATTCGCTCAAAGAGGATTTAGAATTGAAGAAACTGGACAAATGCTAGAAGCCAAAGAGCCAGGAACAATACTAAATATAACAGCTCGTCTAAAAGGTAACCCTATAATTAAACAATTACTATTAGGAGATTTCAGAAAAAACCTTCTGTCATACTACAAACCATCATTACTATCTGCAGAAGAAATTGAAGCATTAAAATCTCAAATTACAGCAGTTACTTCAGCTACTGCCGCAGAAATTAGAGAATCAGTTAGATAGTATTGATCATCTCCTCCCCAACCAGTAAACTAAAAGTAGTTTTAATCAACCTCATATGAAAAAACTACTTTTTTTTATCACAATTTTATCGCTAACAGCCTGCGGAAAAGTTAATGCTGGAAACACTTTTATGGACGCATATAAAATCTACAAAGATTCACCAGTTGCTCAAGAAGATTGGCCAAAGAATCCAACAGAAATTGGTGCAGTAGAAGTAGATACATGTAGCAAAAACCCTCAAACTATTTGCACTTCCCTGCTTTCAATTATGCAGACAGATGAAAGTACTTTTTATATCAAAGAAAAAATCGGCACTTCAAGCAAATATTACGGACCCTTCAAAGGAGATATGCTAAAAATCGCCGAAGAGGCAAAGCAACTAAATACTATTAAAGAATAACCTAACCATTTCCTATGAAATTTTTCCTAGACACCGCTAACATTGAAGAAATTAAAAAATATGCCGCTTGGGGTTTGGTTGATGGAGTAACAACAAACCCGTCACTAATCGCAAAAGAAGGAGTTTCATTTGAAAAAAGAATCAAAGAAATTGCCAAGGTTGTAGACGGACCAATAAGCGCAGAAGTTATTGGCAGCACAGCAAAAAAAATGGTTCAAGAAGGATTAACTTACGCAAAATGGCACCCAAATGTATATGTAAAATTACCAATGACACCAGAAGGACTAATAGCCTGTAAAGAACTTACACAACAAGGAATCAAAACAAACATCACACTTGTTTTTTCACTCGGACAAGCCCTCATGGCAGCAAAAGCTGGAGCAACACTTGTCAGCCCATTCGTAGGTAGACTCGATGACATTTCAGAAGACGGAATGGCACTAATTGCAGATATTGCTCAAGCCTACGACAACTACGGATACGAAACAGAAATACTTGTAGCCTCAATTCGTCACCCTCGCCATGTAATGGAGGCCGCCCTAATCGGAGCAGACATCTGCACAATGCCAGCAAAAATTTTCGACCAACTAGCGTCTCACCCATTAACAGACGCTGGAATTAAAAAATTCATGGACGATTGGAAAAAAGCAAAAAAATAATTTAGAAAAATTTAATTTTTAGTTGATACCTTGGCTTAAGAATTAATTAACAAAAATAATAATGAACACTTCTAATACAATAACCAACAACATACTCTACGATCTTTTAAAAGATTTTAAAAACGATGTAAACCGTCGATTCGACGAAATGGAACGCAGATTTGATTTAGTAGATCAACGCTTCGAAAAAATTGATCAACGATTTGAAAAAATGGAAAACCGCATGACAAATAACGAATCAAAACAAATGAAGGATCACGAAATACTACTAGACCTTCAAAAACACAAAGGAAAATTAAAAATCACATATTCAAAACACCTAATAATCACAAACGCTGGGATTGCAGCAATAACAGCATTATTAATTTCAACCGCATTCAACCTACTAACACAATGATCACTCTAAACACAGACAACAGCACAATTTCAGAAGTAGATTTTTCTTCAAAAACAAACTTACTAGATGAATATCTTAAAAAAATAGAAGCCCGTGATTTAGGATTCTACAAACTACACGAAGACAAAGAAACTCTAAAAAAAGTTCAAGAATTTGCAGATCAAAATCGCAACAAATATGATCACTTCATAGTACTTGGCATTGGAGGCTCTTCACTAGGAACAATTTGCCTACAACAAAGCCTTACACATTTATTCAAAGCTCCAAAACTTTTTGTTTTAGACAACATAGACCCAACAATGCTTTCTCAAATTGAAGATGTGATCGACTACTCAAAAACCCTTTTCATAATAGTAACAAAATCAGGAGGAACCCCAGAAACACTTTCACAATACTATTATTTCCGTGAAAAGGTGCCACAAGAAAATTTTGTTTTTATCACAGATCCTGAGAAAGGAATCTTAAGAGAAATCGCAAACAAAGAAAATATCCCAGCTTTTGAAATACCAGAAAATGTGGGCGGCCGGTTTAGTGTTCTTACGCCGGTAGGGCTCCTTCCGGCCGCCCTGCTAGGGCTAAATATAGCAGATTTACTACAAGGCGTAGAAGAAGCTTGGAATAACAAAGAGCTAGCTTTTAAACTAGCAACAACACAATATCTACTAAGCAAAGAAGGCAAAAACATCACAGTAATGATGCCCTATTCTCAAAGACTAATCCGTCTTGCAGATTGGTACAGTCAACTCCTTGCAGAGTCTATTGGGAAAAATGAAAACACCGGAATAACCCCAGTAAAAGCACTCGGAGTAACCGACCAACACTCCCAACTACAGCTCTACAACGAAGGCCCAAAAGACAAGCTCTTAATTTTCATAGAAGTCTCAGATTTGGGCCCAACTCTTCAAATCCCAGAAAACCCTATAAGCTATCTCAAAGGAGTTTCATTCAATAAATTAATGCAAACAGAGCTCGAGGCCACCCGCCAATCATTAACAAAAAACGGGCGCCCAAACATAACAATAAAACTGCCAGCAGTTTCAGAAAAAACCTTGGGCGCCCTCTTCCTACACCTCGAACTTTCAGTTGCTTTTCTTGGAGAATTTTATGGAATTGATGCCTTCAACCAACCAGGAGTAGAGCTATCAAAAAACCTTACAAAAGAAATGCTGTCATGAAAAAAAACTTCCTCCTTCTCATCACAGGAATTCTATTTTTAGCTTGTAGTACAATGCCAGCAGAATTAGAAAACACACCACTTGGCACGGATAAAGAAACTGTTTTAAAATTATTTCCAGAAGCAAGAAAAGTTAGTGAAGAAACAGTAAGAGGCACAAGACGCGACATTGTATACTCAGATCTTTCAGACTGCTACATTGCCAATCGCACAGAAGAAAAAAAATACAAACAGTTCACACTTTGCTTTAACAACAAACAAGAATTTTCAACACTCTTATACAAAAAAGCCTCCAATTCAACATTTACAAGAAATGTTCAAAGAATAAATCTAAATTACTAAGAGTTTTTCAAACCGTTAGCAACCATTTTCGCCTCAGCCAAAACCTGACTCGAATTTAAGTTTAATACGTCCACATACTTATCAAAATACTTAACTGCATCAGAAGGAGATTCTTTAGCAGCAAGTCTAATTACCCTAGCAGCAAAATCCTGATCAGCAAATTTGTCTGCATATTCCAAAGCAAAAGAAGGCATTTTTTTCGCAGCTAACTCAATAACATCAGCAGCAAATTTTTCCTCTTTATATACATTCGCAAATCTTAAAGCTAACCAAGGGGTAATTCCAGCAGCTTCTCTAACAATTTTTTCTGTCCAATTTGTGTCCGGCCATTTTACACTAACAATTTTATGTAAATTTTCAAAAGCCTCACCTGGAACATCAACAGCATGTTTATATAAAGCATTTCCTACAACATCCAAATTGTCATCAAATTTTAAAAGCATATCGGTAAAAGAAAAAATTCTTCCACCTAAAGAAGACAAAGAATATTCTAAAATTTTCGCAGCTTTATCACTATTTTTATATTTTTCATAGTAAACAACAGCAGCCCAAGGAACATCAGTAGCTGCTTTCAAGAAAAGTCTATCCGCATATTTCTCATCCTCAATTAAATCTGCATGTTCAAAAACTAACCACTTTCTAAATTCCATAGCTTTACTTAAAGCGCGCTTAAGTAAGCTACTCCCCCATCTTTTATCAGCAATCAAATCATATTTTTCAAAAAATAAAACTTCGTCATTTTTGGCCACTTTATCCATCAAATAATAAACATATTTTTCTCCCCAAACATTAATTCTTTCTTCTAAAATAGGCATAGCTTCACGACACCTCCCCTGAGAAATTAAATTTTCACACTCAACAGCCTTACGCCATCTTTCGTTTTTACTTTCGTTTTGAACCGCCTCAGCAACTTCAGAAGAAAGCCCCTCTCTTTCACGAATTTTTTTATCAAAATTCAATAAAAGTTCAGATTTGTTAATCATTTTCTTTTTTCCGCTTTCATGGCCTCCAAATTTTTCTAAAGTCATCACAGAATTATACCACAAAAACAATAAAAAAACAATGGACTTGAGCCACATATTCGTTGTAAACTGCCGACAAATAACTCAAAAAACATGAATCTTCCCATCATAGGACAACCGCTAGAAACAGAACATATTGACTTACTAAAGGCATTTACAAAAGGTGCGCGTCATTCAATACTACAAATGGTTACCAATGCACAAAGCGGTCATCCGGGAGGATCTTTATCAACAATAGACTATTTTTCTACACTTTATGCCTTCTTAATCGGGCAAACTGGAGAAAAAGTAGTGGTTTCAAATGGTCACATTTCACCATGTGTATACGCCACACTTGCAGAAATGGGCTATATCCCAAAAGATGAAGTAGTTCAAAACTTCCGCAAAGCAGGATCAATTTATGAAGGTCATATTACAAGACACGTAAAAGGTATAGATTACGGAACAGGACCACTTGGAATTGGAGTTTCAGTAGCTTCAGCATTTGCTTTAGGAGCAAAGAAAAAAGGTAAAAATGAAAAAGCCTATTTTGTTATGGGAGACGGTGAAGCACAAGAAGGACAAGTTCATGAAATGATTCATTTCGCAAAACATCATAATCTCAAAAACTTAATAGGATTCATGGACTATAACAAAGTTCAATTAACAGCTAGCTTAAAAGACACCTTAGATATTGATGTAATCAAAACATTTGAGGCTGGACATTGGAAAGTTATCGAATGTGATGGTCATGATTTTCAAGATATTTGGCGTGCATTGTCCGAAGCACAAAATTCTGAAAGCCCAGTGATAATTATTGGTCACACTATAATGGGACAAGGATCAAATTTCATGCAAGCAGCTGGTGAAGCAAACAATCCAGAATGGCATGGAAAAGCACCAAAACCAGAAGACATAGCAGAAGATTTAGCAACACTAACACTTACAAGCGAAGAAGAACTAACATTAGAAAATTTCCGCACAGCAAACATCTCATTTAAACCAGAATCAAACAAATATCCAGAATTACTTAGTGAGCTAAATATCAACACTGGTACACCAATAACTTACACTTCAGAAACTCTCACAGACTGCCGCACTGCTTACGGAAAAGCCCTACTTGATCTCGCTAAAAACAACAAAGAAGTAGTTGCATTAACAGCAGACCTAAAAGGATCAGTAATGACAAAATTCGTTTCAGAAGAACTTCCAGAACAATACATAGAATGTGGAATTGCTGAACAACACATGATATCCGCAGCAGGAGGTATGAGTTTAGATAACTTCATTCCATTTGCATCAACATTCGGAGCCTTCATTTCAAGCAGAGCAAAAGATCAAGCCAGAGTAAACGATATCAACTATTGTAATGTTAAAATGGTAGCAACTCATTGTGGTCTTTCTGTAGGAGAAGACGGCCCAACACACCAAGCAATAGATGATATGGGGTCATTCTTAGGACTATTTAACACTCATGTAATAGAACCAGCAGACCCAAATCAAACAGATCACATTATCCGCTACATCGCATCACACTTCGGAAACTTCTATGTTCGCATGGGGCGTCATAAATTTCCAGTTATCACAAAAGAAGATGGCACACCTTTCTACAACGCAAACTATAAATATGAATATGGTAAGTGTGATCTCATTCGCGAAGGATCAGATATCACAATCGCAGCCTCAGGAGCAGCAATCACAGAAGCCCTAAAAGCACGCGACATGCTAGAAGGTATTTCCGTAGAAGTAATTGCCGTAAGTTCAATCAAAAAATTCGACCAAACATTAATAAACTCAATTTCTAAAACTAAAAAAGTAATCACAGTTGAAGACCACAATCCTGTGTCAGGACTAGGCGGACAACTAGCTGCCCACCTAACAGAAAGCGGCTTAAATGTTGATTTTTTTGAAACAATAGGCGTAAGAGAATATCAACTTTCTGGAACACAACCAGAACTTTATAAAATTGCTGGAATTGACGCAGAGGCAATTACAGAAGTTGCAAAAAAAATAACTCAATAAAAACCAATTATATCATTAGATTTTTCAGCTACTAAGACTGCTTTTTGCTATACTAAAAAAAACTAACCCTCTTCCAGAATGGCAAAAGAAAAATCAACTTCTGCAAAAGCAAAAAAAACTACAACCAAGAAAGCTGTAGTAAAAAAAGTAGTTACAAAAAAGAAACCACTTAAAAAAACTATAACTAAAAAATATCTTTCTACAGAACTGCATAAACACGACTTCAGAGTAACCATTTTTGGCTCAGCAAGAATTAAAAAAGAAGACAAATTATACAAACAAGTTTTTCAACTAGCAGAAGAAATTGGTAAAGAAAAAATTGATATTGTTACAGGTGGCGGACCGGGTCTCATGGCAGCAGGCAATGCAGGACACCAAAATGGCGACAAAAACCACGAAGCAGATTCAATTGGACTAATCATTAAACTTCCATTCGAAGCAAAATCAAATAAACATTTAGAAATTAAAAAAGAATTTGAAAAATTTTCTGATCGCCTAGATACATTTATGGCACTTTCACACGCAATAGTTGTTATGCCAGGGGGTGTTGGAACTTGTCTTGAACTCTTTTACACATGGCAGCTTATACAAGTTGGACACATGTCACCATTGCCAATTATTCTTGTCGGAAAAATGTGGACGAAATTGATGAAATGGATAAAAAAATACCCAGTCAAAGATGGATTAATTAGTCCAGAAGATATGAAAAATGTTTATGTTGTAAAAAACAACAAACAAGCAATGAAAATCATTCGCAAAACAAGAGATATGTATGAAAAAGATAGAATCAATTATTGGAAGAAATTAAAAAAATACAAACTAGACTAAAATGAAAAAATCAGACATTGGATTAATAGGACTCGCTGTAATGGGGCAAAATTTTGCCCGAAATATTGCAAATAAGGGTAATAAAATATCTGTCTTTAATCGTACTACTGAAACCACAAATCAATTCATCAAAGATCATGGAAACGAAAACTTAGTCGGCACAAAAACTATCAAAGAATTTGTAAATACACTCGAAAAACCAAGAAAAATAATTGTACTTGTAAAGGCAGGTGAAGCTGTAGATTTAGTAATAAAATCACTACTCCCCCTTCTAGAAAAAAACGACATTATCATTGATTGTGGAAACTCAAATTTTGAAGACACAATTCGTCGAGAAAAAGAATTATCCACAAAAAAAATTCACTTCGTTGGTTGTGGAATTTCTGGTGGTGAAGAAGGCGCCTTAAATGGCCCAAGCCTTATGCCAGGTGGCAATAAAGAAGCCTACAAACAAATAGAACCTATCTTTAAAAAGGCTGCAGCAAAAGATTTCAACAATAAACCAACAATCGCACATGTGGGCGAAAATGGTTCGGGACATTTTGTAAAAATGGTGCACAACGGAATCGAATATGGAGTAATGCAATTAATTGCAGAAGCATATGAAATTCTCAGATCATTATACAAACTCAAACCAAACCAAATCGCAGATATTTTTGAAAAATACAACAAAGGCCCACTCAAATCCTACCTCTTTGAAATAGCAACAGAAGTCCTCAATAAAAAGGAAGGTCGCAAATTTGTAATAGATTTAATTTTAGACAAAGCTGGTCAAAAAGGAACAGGAACATGGACAGCAACAGAATCGCTAAACAGAGCGGTTGCCACTCCAACAATTACTCAAGCAGTTTTTGCAAGAATCATTTCCGGAGAAAAAGAAACCCGCACAAAACTTTCAAAAATTTATAAAACTAAAAACTTTAAAAGCTTCATTCCACTAAAAAAATTAATTCCAGTTTTAGAAGAAGCTTTATATACATCAATGCTCAGTTGCTACGCACAAGGTTTCGACTTAATCCAAAAATCCGAATGGAAAATAAATCTCTCAGAGATGTCTCGCATTTGGGAAGGTGGCTGCATCATTCGTGCAGATCTTTTAAATACACTTCACAAAGCGTACAAAGGAAACACTTCAAAACATCTTTTTGAAATTCCAGAACTAGCAAAGAAACTCAAAAAAACTTCACTATCATTAAGAGAAATCTGCGCCTACACAACTTTAAACGGAGTCCCTACCCCAGCCCTAACATCATCTCTAAACTATTTTGAATCTATGACATCAGAAAAAGTTTCTGCAAACATGATCCAAGGATTGCGAGACTATTTTGGTGCTCACACATACGAAAGAGTAGACAAAAAAGGCTCATTTCATACACAATGGTAAAAATATGAAACTATTTCAAATTAAAAATTCTTTTGTTCTTACAATTTTCGGAGCTTCCGGTGATTTAGCAAAACTAAAACTTTTTCCAGCACTCTATTCCCTAGCAGAACAAAAACGTTTTCCAAAGGATTTCTATATCATTGGATATTCAAGAAGCCCACTTACTAGAAAGGAGTTTCAAAATGACTTTGAAAAATCCATCAAAAAAGCTCATCCAAAAGCCGACCTCAAAATAATCAAAAAACTTACAGACGCACTTTATTACTTTCAAGGACAATACAATCATAAACCAGACTTCGAGAAACTAAGAGATTTTATCAAAGAAATTAGCGGAAAAAATAGCCTTACAAACATGGCTTATTTTTCAGTTCCACCTCAAGTATTCAAAGATATAATTCAAAATCTCGGTGAAACAAAACGCAGCAAAACAGAAGACCTTCGTCTCATAATTGAAAAACCATTCGGAGAAGACACACAATCTGCAAAAGAACTTTTCCACTTCGTAGCTCGTTATTTTGAAGAAGAAAATGTCTACCTACTAGATCATTATCTAGGAAAAACCGGAGTACAAAGCATCTTAAGTTTAAGACACTCAAACCGCATTCTAAACACAATGATGAAAGGGCCAGAAGTTTCAAACATCCAAATCACAGCCTCAGAATCAATTGGTGTAACCAGCCGTGTTGGCTATTTCGATCAAGTTGGAACTTTAAAAGACATGGTGCAATCTCACCTTTTCCAAATCCTTGCTTTGATCGCAATGTCTATTCCTATCACAGACAAATCAGAAAGTCTTAAACGAGAAAAATACAACATCCTATCAGCACTCAAATTCAACGAATCCAATAAAAACATCACACTCGGACAATACGAAAGTTACAAAAACGAGAAAGAAGTTCCAAAAAATTCAAAAACGGAAACTTTTGCAGCATTAAGACTTTTTATAGACAGAGAAAGTTGGTACAAAACACCAATCTACGTTCGAACTGGAAAAAAGCTAGCAGAGAAAAAAACCTGCGTTGTAATTGAACTCAAAAAATTTGCCTTTCAATCAAAAGACGAAGAGCCAAATAGACTCATTTTCGAGCTACAACCAGAAGAAAGAATAAACATTCAACTTGTAAATAAAAATGGACTCAGTTCAGAATACAAATCAATCACAACTTCAGAATCAATAGCCTGCAACGGAGATGACTGCCTACCAGAACACTCTAACCTCCTACTAGATGTAATGCGCAAAAACCGTCTACACTTTTTAAGTTTCCAAGAAATTATTGCCAGCTGGGAAATTACAGATTCAATTATAAAATTTGCCAAAAAAAGTAAAACCAAAATAGAACTTTACAAAGACGGCTCAGAAGGTCCAAAATCACAACATAAGCTCACAGAAATGGACGGCTTTAAATGGTTTGACCTCAAATAAATGCACATACAAGAATTTACAAATCAAGAAGAATGGGTAGCCGCCGGCCTCAAACTCATTCCGCAAAGCGGCAAAATTGCCCTCTCCGGCGGCACCACCCCTGCCCCTCTTTACAAACAACTTCCACAGTCCCCAACCTACTACCAAATAGACGAACGCTATGTTCCAAAAGCAGATAAAGACTCCAATCAAAAAATGATTCGTGAAGCCTTTTCTCCACAAAAATTCTACGCCTTCAACACTTCTCTCCCAATCGAAGAATCACTAAAAGAATACGAAAGCCACCTGCCAGAAAATTTTGACCTCACTATTCTAGGAATCGGAGAAGATGGACATTTTGCCTCACTTTTTCCCCACCAAAATCCACAAGGTAAAACTGCCCACACTCAAACAGAAAACTTTGCAATTAAAGATCGTCTCACTCTCACAGCAGAAACAATTTTGAAATCCAAAGCAATTCTTGTACTTTTAAAAAACAAAGGACAAGTTTTAGAAGAACTAAAAAATCCCACAAAATCACCAGAAGAATTCCCAGCACTAAAGCTCGTCAATCACCCCAACTTAAGCATCCTATGTTTGAAAAACTAACCGCCATCAAAGAAGCAATCTCAAAACCATTTGAAAGTGGATTTATAAAACGCGCACTACTTGGACTCAAAATTCTCAACGAATCCATAGACGAAGAAAAAAAAGAAGTAAGTAAATCCACAGGAGAAAAAATATTCTCAATTCTCAAAAAGGTAATACAAAAATTTCTTCTACAAAACAATTCCACAGAAGCACCAGAACAAATACCAGAAGGGTCAGCAATTTCAGAAAAGCAAATACAAAACTACCTAAACACAAACCCAAACCTCTCAGAAATAAATAATTCATCAAAACCACAAGAAAATTTACTAAAGCTAATTGAAGAAGCAAAAAAATCCACAGCCTTGCCAGAAAAATTAAATCACAGATTCAACGCGCTCAAAGATCACAAAGACTATCCTGCTGGCAATGGTGAAAAATGCTGTGCCTTCACAGTAAGCACCTTCCTCGGACTCGGCGAGGACGGATCATCAACAAAAGATAAAGTTGGATCAGTAAGAGGTCTTGCCACAAGACTAATAAAAAGAAATCTAGATCTACACAAAACACCAGGGGTTATTTTTGGATTTAATAATTACAACAAAGGAGATGTAGTTATTTTCCGACAAGCTACAAAAGAAGGATCAGAAGAAAGATTTTCACACACCGCAATAGTCCGTTTTCGCAAAGAAATAAGCGTTTACGATAAAAATGGAAATTTTGTTGGCAAAGAAGAGTACATCGCATTACAAGATGACGGCGAAGATCTACAAGCAACTCTAATCCCAGTAAATCCGAATTCTTCAACTCAAACAAAGCTAGCAGAAGCGTTAAACGACAACCCAAACAAAGAAGAGTACCTTGAAAAACATTATAAAAATGACACAGATATAATGGGGCTCTGGAAATTTCGCTCAAGCCACCCAGAAACATTCCGCACCCGCCCAAACAGAGATTGGTGGGGCGATACAGCAACAACACCAAACGGCCGCATAGCATTTGCAATCCGCACAGGAAAAATCAAAGAAAAAGCACTTACTTAATCAGTCACCAAGTCTATATTTCAAAGCAGTCACCTCAAGATCCAAAGATTCAATTTTAGCTCTTAAATTTTGATTTTCTACAACAAGTGCTTGAAAAGCCTCACCAGCAGGAGCGCCATTCAAACTAGCATTTAAGGCAATCATTAAAGTATTAACAAGTTCATTATCAGTCAATTCACTTTTAGGTTTTTTAAGAACATTCAAAGCCCTTTTCAAATCATTAAGTAGCTCAGCTCTCTCTCTATCAATACTATCTTCATCAGATTTTTCATCTCCAACTAACTTTTTCATCCTTTTTCCCCTTCTAGAATGATTAACTCTACCTTTCAAAGTCGCTAGTCTATTAGTTTCCTTTACCAAAGCTTTACCGAGTCTTTCGTTTACATAAATATCTATATCGTTATTTATAGATAAAAACAAAACACCACCCCTATCCACTATTTTCACATTAGAATTACTTGAATTAAAGCTCGCATTAACATTATTAATAATATTCTGCAAGGCTGCTTCATCAAAATCAAAAACTCCTTTAATAGACTCCTTTTTTACACCTAGATATTGATAAACCAAAGCCTTCACTACATATTCACTATTCACATCAAAAACACCAGATTTGATCATCCTACTAACAAAATCATGTCTACTTTTAACCAAAGTACTAAAATCATCATTAAAAGTTAACATAACATTCTCTTCAACACTCCCACCTTTCTCCATAGCAGCTTCAATATCTTTTTGCACACCCACAACAATTTCAACAACCCTTGCTCGCACAGGATCTTTTAAATAATCTGGCAAAAAACTCAGCTCTTTTTCAACATCCACAATTCTTATATTACCAGCATCTAATTTACTCATATTGTTTTTTTAAAAAGGAGCCTAGGCTACAAAATAAAAAAACATTTGTCAAACATTGCCTTTTATAGAAAAAAACATAATCATACAAACATGACAGACAAAGAAACCATCAAAAAACGAGCCTTTTACACACAAAAAATCCGCGACTTTTTTAATGCCCAAAATTTCACAGAAGTGGAAACCCCAATAATGGTTACAATCCCAGGCATGGAACCTCATCTCACCCCCTTCGAAACACAATTCACAGACCAAACAAAACTTTATCTAAATCATTCCCCAGAGCTTCAAATGAAAAAACTTCTTGCCCAAGGATTTGGCAATATCTTTAACATCACAAAAGTCTTCCGCAATGGCGAAATCGGAGGCAATACCCACAACCCAGAATTCACAATGATAGAATGGTATCGAGAAAATGCCAACTACCAAAACATCATGGAAGATTGCGAAAAACTCATCTCATCACTTGCACCGGAAATCACATATCAAGGTAATAAAATAGATCTCAAATCCCCTTGGCCCCGCAAATCTGTACAAGAACTTTTTAAGGAATATTGCCAAATAGATCTCACCTCAGAAGACCCCTTCAAAAACCATGACACATCAGGCTGCCACACTTGGGACGATAAATTTTTCAAAGTTTTCCTAAACGAAATAGAACCACACCTAGGCAAAAATAAACCGCTAATAGTTTACGATTATCCTTCATCTCAAGCAGCCCTCGCAAAAAAATCCACAAAAAACCCATTTTTTGCAGAAAGATTTGAACTCTATATCGCAGGAATTGAGCTAGCCAATGCCTTTTCAGAATTAACCGATGCCCAAGAACAAAGAGATCGATTAAAACAAGAACAACAAGAAAGAAAAGAGCTCAAAAAAACCGTATTTCCAATTGACGAAGAGTTTCTCCACAGTCTAGAATCAATCCAGTTTCCTTGTGCAGGCATTGCCTTAGGATTAGATCGCCTACTAATGCTACTCATGGATAAAAAATCAATTAACGAAGTTTTACTTTTCCCACTATGGCAACAACTACAACTATCTCACAAGGAATAGCAATCAAGTTTAAAGACCAAGCTTGGCTAGTTATTTCATCACAATTCGTAAATCCAGGTAAAGGCTCTGCTTTTACCCGTACAAAACTAAAAAACCTAAAAACAGAACAAATCGTTGAAAACACTTTCCGTTCAGGTGAAGCTGTAGAACTTATCGACGTAGTTCGCAACAAATGCCAATTCCTATACAACGACGGCGAAGACTACTATTTCATGGATAACGAAACTTACGAACAATTCTCATTCACAAAAGCAACTCTTGGAGACGCTACAAACTACCTCGTAGAAAACACCGAATGTTACGCAATGTACTTAGACGGAGTGCCAGTATCAATTCAACTACCTGGAAAAATGTCATTCAAAATAGTTTCAACTCCACCAGGAGTTAAAGGCGACACAGCCACAGGCGGATCAAAAGAAGCAACATTAGAAACAGGAGCAATCGTAAAGGTTCCCCTATTTATTAAAGAAGGCGAATCAATCATCGTAAACACAGAAACAAACGAATACGTTAGCAAAGGTTAAGTGTTAACATCCATCAGATGAAAAACAGTCAGCCAGACCTATATTTTCTATAAAGTCCGTCGTAATACCCCACCTCTCTCCCCATTAGTCCGTTATGCGCATATTCATGGTGAACTTTACAAAGTGGGATCAGGTTTTTGTGGTTTCTCGTATGCGCAAAATAATCTACATGATGGAGGTTTTCGAAGGATTTTATGCAAGTTGGATAGGCGCATTTTCCGTTAGTTTTTGCGATGGTTTGTTTGCGGATTTTTACTGGAATATATCGTGAAACTGAAATGTGTTCTCCCGAAGGGGCTTTGATGGGGTGGCTTTTCGTTGGCTGTGCGTCTGCGGTATTTTTTCCTTCCGTAAGCTGTTTTTTGTTTTTAG
>PFDP01000009.1:32085-32428 GCA_002772535.1 Candidatus Peregrinibacteria bacterium CG10_big_fil_rev_8_21_14_0_10_36_19
AACTTTTAGAGCTTCTTCATCACCATCAAGCGCCAACTTCTCCTTAATTTTCCCAAACAAAAATTGCATTTCCGCATCCAAGTCTACACTAACCTTCTTCACAGAATTCCCACGAAGCTCCTTAGAAAGCTCCTGCAGTGCAGGCTTGCTCATATGTTTTACTTTATCCGCCAAAACCTCATCATTTTCCTTATTCGCAATTGTCACAAAAAGCGCAACTTTATGCACGCCAACTTCCTTTAGAGCTTCTTTTAACTTCGGTGCTTCTACCAATTTTTCCTCGACCCACAGCGTTTTTGCACAACTGCATAGCTTAAACCAGCATATTTACAAGCATATTCGT